>NZ_JAQBOC010000092.1 GCF_028288225.1 Mucilaginibacter sp. | reverse complement strand
GGCTGTAACCTGTAATGGAACCGCCTGCCCGTCTCCATCAATCAAACCTATATTAGCCAAATTCCGGATGGCCGGCAGCTTCACGGATATTACCTCATCGCGGTTAACACCGGTAGTATTGTAAACGTTAATATAATCGCCGCTAACGCCATAATGGTTTAAGGTGGCCCCGGACCGGTTGACAATACTGTCACAGAGCTGGTTGGTACGGCCTGTCCAGGCTGTTACTTTGTCGGCCCAGGTATTACCGGGCTTGCCGTTATAAGGCACTATCCAGCAATCATGGTGTTGTGATAACAACAGTGTGCGCCACGCTGAATCTAATGCAGCCTGTGGCCATTCGGCAGCGGCATAAATTTTCGCCATAGCCGCCAGCTTCTCGGTAGCTACCAGCTTATTTTCAGACACTCTTACTTTTTGAGCGATTTGCTGGGTAACCTGCGAACCCCAAACCAGGCTTACCAGCATGTCTTCCTGCGATACTTTCCAGTTTTGCCTTGCATCCCCTGCTGCTACGTTAGCGAAGTAATTGCGCCATGTAGTGTAAATACTTTTAATACGGCCGTGCACGCCGTCACCGATGAACGGGCCACCTTTCCAGCCGGCATCCTGCAAAGTCATCCCTATTGGATGTGCCATGCCATTGGCAAGTGCCGCGTTAACATATTCTTTCGAATTATTCCAGGCGATGGTTTGCCAGGTTGATTTGGCAGCGAATTTTTCTACATCGTAACGTGGTGAAGCTATAATTGCGGTGCCATCCGGACCGATCCAGTTAACCAGTTCGCCGCCATGCGGGCGGGTATAACCACCAAAACATGTGTTGGGGTTTTTCAACGACGCATATTTAAACCCGAAAGATGTTAATATTTGCGGCAATGCACTGGTGAAACAAGGTTCTTCCGACGAATAGCTGGTAAATACTGCTTCCGGGAAATGGGCTTTTATCATCTTCATCCCATAACTAAACTGCCTGATGATGCTCTCGCCTGATATGTTATACATATAGCTTTGAGCGTAAGCAGGATTCACATATTCAATCCTGCCATTTAACGACTGGTCCGCAAAAAGTGCCTTAAAATCTGCATAGGCTGATGGGTCAATTGCCTGCGCCCGGGCCCAGGTTTCAGGTTCCAACTCGATGTTGATCTTCCAGTCAGGATTTTTTTTAAGCATATCTGCCATAAACCGGGTGTTCCAATCCGGGTAGTGTCCCCATATCCCACCATGATAGCCGTCTATATAATATGCCGTTTGGGCTGAAACGTTTATGCAGTTAAAGCAGATAAATAAAGTGAGAAACAGGTAATGTATTTTTTTTACCATCAGTATTATTTAATTAAAGTGATTTCGAAACGGTGAACAACGGGTTTATTAATTTGATACATTTGGTTAGTAAGCAGGTCTATTTCCTGTTGCCAGGCTTCGCGAACGCTTTTAAATCTTGCTTTGCGATAAGTTGGAATGGTTGCTCCTACAAAAAAATCTTTCTTTGCATATTTCTGCAGCGAATCTACAGTGACATCACTATCATTAAACAGCAGTCCCTTCGGCTTAAGTATGGAGTAATGGATCCAGTAATATTCGCGCAGGCGGCGCTCAATTTCCCAGCGCTCTTCATTAATATGCATTATCGCCAATGCCTGCTGGTATTGCGGTGTGGTTTTAATTAAAGCCAGGTTAATGCCCTGAGCAAGATCGGCACCGGTATAAGTGCCGATAGTTTTATCATCAATTTTAAGTGCGTACTGGTTTTGTTTTAGTCCCTTAACCTGTAATGTTTCCTGGTTAAATTCATCTGTAAATGGTATTAGTTTTAAAGCTGCAGATTGTGCGCGCTGCGGCCTGCCAAAACCACTTGGAATAGTATCAGTTGGATAAGGCAATGACTTGGCTAAATAGTTGAATTTGATAACTACAGGTGATATCTCCGGCTGGGTAATGGCGCAATTTTCGGCACGTTCTACTTTTTTTGCCGGGGCGTTGATCACCACACCGGCCACTTTTTTACCTGCCAAGCCCTGAGCTTTTAAAAATGCGTATGCCATAACCATCTGCCCATCATTTGTGGGATGGATCCGGTCGGCGTTATTGAACGTAAATAGTGAATCGCGCTGCTGCTCGTGCAGGCTAACCTCTGTAAGGCTGCCATTAAAATCTACAAAACCCCAATTATTTCTGGCGGCGGCCATTTGTTGTCCGTCCACTATTTTTAAAATGGCAGCGTTCTTTTTTAATAAGGGGTTGATCTTTATTTTAGACGTCTCGTCATATGGCGGCGACGAGATCATGATCTTTTTGACTTCAGGATGCGCCTGTAGTTTCGCTTCGATAAGAGCAAAGCTTTTTAATGCCACAGCTACTTTAGCGTTATAAGCCGAATCGGCTTTATCTCCTTTCAGGTTCTGGTAGCCGGTATCATTCATTCCAAAGGTAAGCGTCATTACCGTAGGCTTATGGGCAAATACGTCGCTATCCAGCCTTTCAAATATTTGTTGTGCTACATCGCCACCTATTCCACCATTAAATATGGTAATGCGCCTGCCCGGGTAGTGTGTTAAATAATACAACCAAATGTAAGAATGGTAATGGCCGCCATCAGTAATACTGTTACCTGTAAATACCACCCGGTCGCCCTGTTGAAAAGGTTGAACTTTTTGCGCCCTTACAATTCCGGGCAGGAAAAAAAATAAATATAAGGCAGGTAAACTTAGCTTCATAGCACAAATTTATAAAAAGCTAAATTGATTTAGCTAAAATTTGAATTTTTTATTTTTTATTTCCTAATTTGCAAAACCAACTTAGCCAGCCCATATAAACCATCGATGAAACACTTTTTTATATTTCTTTTAGCTATCGCAAATTTGCTTTACATACAACCCGGCCATTCACAATCCAAATCTGCTCAAACCGATAACCGGCCATGGAATGCTAATTGGATAGCTGCTTCCAATGATGCCGGTAATGAGTATGGCATTTACTATTTTCGCAAAAGCATTGACCTTGCTGTCAAGCCCGTGTCTTTTATTATCCATGTCTCTGCAGATAACCGCTACAAGTTATATGTTAATGGCACGCTGGTATCACTTGGTCCTGCACGCGGCGATACCTATTACTGGAACTATGAAACAGTTGATTTGGCACCTTACCTTGCAGCGGGTAAAAACACCGTATCGGCACTTGTTTTTAATGAAGCACGGTTCCGTCCCGAAGCGCAGATTTCAGTACGTACTGCTTTCATTATACAAGGAAATTCCGCCATTGAAGAAATAATCAACACTAACAATACCTGGAAATGTATCCGTGATACTGGTCATCAGCCTGTTCCAGGTTATTTTTTTGCTGCCAGCAAAGGCGAAATGGTAGATATGAATCAAGCTGTAAAAGGTGATTGGACAGCTGTAAATTATGATGATAGCGCCTGGCCCGGAGCAGCCAAAGTGATGGATGGAAGACTTAAAGGCATGGCATGGGGTATAGACTGGGCTTTGGTACCTTCGTCGCTGCCTGCAAGGGAAATGACCTACCAGCGCATCATTAAATTGCGCAGTGCAATTGGCATGAGCGTTCCGCCAACATTTCCCGGGGAGAAGGCGCCGATAACTATCCCTGCAAATACTACGGTTACTTTATTGCTCGATCAAACTTTTGAAACAAACGCCTATGTAACGCTAAATTTTAGCGGTGGCAAGGATGCCGGAATTTCATTAGGGTACGCCGAAAGCCTTTACGACAAAGGTAGCCGCGGCATGCGTAAAAGCAACCGGAATGAAGTAGAGGGTAAGGATTTTTTAGGGCGAATAGACAGCCTGATTGCAGACGGCAGTCAGGGGCAGTCGTTTACAACACTAAACTTTCGTACTTATCGTTACGTCAGGCTGATTGTACAAACCAAAAATGAGCCGCTGATCATTGATGATCTTTATGGCACTTTCACAGGCTATCCTTTTAAACGAGCCGCGGCGTTTAACACAGATAATACCGAAATAAAGCAAATATTGGATATTGGCTGGCGTACAGCGAGGCTTAACTCGTGTGAAACTTATACAGACTGCCCTTATTATGAGCATTTACAGTACATTGGTGATACACGGATACAGGCAATGGTATCTTATTATAATATCAGCGATGACCGGCTGGCGAGTAATGCCCTTACCCAGATGTACCATTGCCGTATTGCAGATTTTGTTACCAGGAGTTGTTATCCTACGAAAGTTACACAGATCATATCAACATTTTCGATATGGTTTTTTTGCATGCTGCATGATTATTGGA
>NZ_JAQBOC010000091.1 GCF_028288225.1 Mucilaginibacter sp. | reverse complement strand
TTCTGTACGTCAACCACAATCAAAGCGGTTTTTTTCTGATGTAAGTTATCATTCAATTTACTCATAACATTGATCTCCTTTAAACATAGTTATATTTAATCGTCACAGCGTAACAACAAGTCATCGTTCTTACTTAATACTTCGAAAAAATCTTGTCTTGAAGTACCGAGTATCGTATTCTTGACCAATTCCGGTAAAGTGGAGGTGAAAATTAATACAATATTGTAATTACTTTCTTGTGGTTCAGATGGCATATCCATACAATTTCCTTCTGTATCAAACTTCCATCCGTGGTAGGGACATCGAAGGCCACACTCTTCATTTCGACCGAAAAATAAAGATACTCTACGGTGTGGGCAAAACTCATCGACTGAGCCAATGTTTCCATTGGTATCGCGGAAGGCGATGAGTTCCTCACCGAGTAATTTAACTCGTACTGGAGGACAATCTGGACTAGGACATTCTTCAACTAAAAGAGCAGGAATCCAATATCTTCTAAGTAACTCACCCATCGGTGTTCCTTCATCCGTTTGGACCTTTTCTTTAGATAACTCTATTTTTAAATAAAATAGAGAATATTTCAAATTTAATTTTTTAATTAGAGGTATAGACTTATTATATAGGTTATATACAAAATGCCAATTTGAATAATTAGAATTTTACTAATAAAATTATCAAATGGGGAGGGTTTAGAAGTGACATCAAGGAAAAACAATGGCCATTCTTGGATATCAAGATAATAGCGGTAAACAAAGAGTGCAATTTTTAAGGAATCATGGGATCCATGTCCTTATTGGACTCAGAATGGGTGACGAAAACTGGGAACTGGCAACTCAAGATGGTTTGCTGCGGTACAAGCTCAAGTGGCACAAGTTTGGTAGAATTGAAAGCGTTTTATTATTGAAATTAATTTTAGATGGAGATGAATACATGAAAAATACATCGGTACGGTGGATGATGATTGCACCTGTACTTCTGGTAGTTTGGGTAGTAGGGATGATTGATAAAATTGGTGTTTCGGTAATTGCGACTAACAAGTCATTTCTATCGGAGATGCACTTAGAAACGAATCATGCATTAGTAGGTAGCCTAGTCAGTGCACTTTTGTTTTCTTATGGTATCGGTTTCTTTATTTGGGGTGCATTGGTTCAGCGTTTTGGACCCAAAAAATCAGCGATTAGCGGACTCTTGCTCTGGGCTTTTAGTACCATGTTGGCAGCGACTGCACAATCCTTTGAATGGTTGTTTATTTCACGTATCATATTGGGATTTGCAGAGGCATGTCTATGGCCTGTTTCCCATACCTTAACAGCAAGATGGTTCCCGCTTAATGAACGTGGTCGTGCGAAGTCCATCTGGGCAAATGGAACCAATCTCGGTCCTGCCATTTCAGGTTTTTTGGTAATCGCTGTAATTAATGCTTTTGAATGGCGCGGTGTGTTTTGGTTTTTGACAGCTTTAGCCCTCGTCATCTGTATCCCTTTGCTTATATTTTTTATTAAGGATGATCCAAAGCAGGATAAACGGGTTTCACAGAATGAAATCGATCTTATTTTGAGCGAGCAGTTACATGTAGAAGAAAACGAAAAGAATCGTAGTGGAAAAAAAGGTTCCCTTCTTTTGGTCATCATTGCAAACTCAGCCTGCCAATTAGGATTTTTCGGTTTTGCTACTTGGTTCCCAAGCTATCTTGCCATCACCAAACATTTCAGCCAAAAATCGATGAGCAGTTATATGCTATTAGCCTATGGCCTTTCTTTAATTACGATGATTGTACTTGGTCGAATTATAGACAAAACAAACCGGAAAGCCGTATGGAATATTTGGGCCTATATCGGAGCTGGCCTATTATTGTTACTCGCTGGACAGTCCTCCTCGGCGGTTGCCGCAGCGTTGTGTGTGGCTTTGGCTATTTGTTTGATCGGTGGCGTTACAACCTTGGTTAGTCAAGGCTTGTTGCATAGTATCACGCCTACTCCTCAAATGGGAAGAAATTCAGGAATTATGCAGGGAAGTTCCAGTACGATTGCTGCTTTTGGTCCAACTATCATGGGGGCATTGCTTACGCTTGGTAGAGGACAGTACGGTTATGCCTTTGCCTTTTTAATCGTGGTTTTCCTCATTGGTGCTGTAAGCAGTATGATTTTAAAACGCCAAGGTTATTAAACTTCTGAAATAAAAAGCTAACAAGAAAACACCCCAAAAAGTAGACAGGATATAAAAAGGTATTTCCAAAGTCTATAAAGGGGGTACTCTGTTCGAAGTAGAGGTTTTAGTGATTGATAATAGCACATCTTTCATTCCTATAACTACGAAATGAAAGATGTGTTCTTCAAATATATACAAATAGCGATACGAAAAAGGATATAGGGAGTTGCTACTTGCCAAATCGACCAATCAAAACTCAGTGGCGGTTTCTGGTTTAAGCATGCGTTTAACCTCTCCGGAATTACTGATATCAATAGATGATGGGCACCCTTTGCGGGTGTCCTAAAATTTCGCCTCACTTGTGATACGCTGAACCGTATCACAAGTGAGGCGAATATTGTCGATTGTTGACTTGACTAAACTTACAGTATTGTTAACATAGAATATACATGGAATAATAGTAAAAGACTAAGTTTATAAGTATAGAGAGGATGTACATATGAAAATAAATCGATTGATTTCGAACAATATTAACCTATTAGATGCAGCACTACCAGTAGATAAATCGTTAGGTATTGCTGGTTTGTCTGGATCTGGTAAAACAACTTTTTGTCAAACCATTGGTGAAGAATCCAAGAAGCGTCTCGTTTCTTTATTGCCGAAGGCTGAATATCAGTATTTATTTCCCGATATTATGGAAACCAATTTCAGTGCCATTAAGATGGAAGAAATCCCTTTAGTCCTTTTTCTCGGAAAATCATCGATTTCATCCAATCCTCGTTCAACCATTGGCACACATACTGGCGTTTTTAAAGAGATTCGCGTGCGTCTTGCAGAAAAATTTAATCTTTCACCAGAAGTTTTTTCCTTTAATAATGCCTTAGGCTGGTGTCCCGATTGTAAAGGGCGCAGTATGACCCAAAATGTCGAATGTCCACACTGTAAGGGTAGGCGCTACAATCAAGAAGTTGAGCAATATAAGATGGAATTATTTAATCAACCACATAGTATTTCCGATATCAACAACTTAAGCATTGAATCGATTCTTTCTCTTGCAGAGGAATTACA
>NZ_JAQBOC010000088.1 GCF_028288225.1 Mucilaginibacter sp. | reverse complement strand
TCTTATTGTACACCAGATCGACAATATGTTTTCGACCACGAAATACTTCATTTAAAAAAGCAATTAGCAGATCTTTATTAGGTTCGCTGCCAAATATTTTCTTGAAGGCGAAGTCAACTAAAGGATCGATATACTTTCCGGTAATCATTAATTATATATTAGATAAAGGTTTAAGAAAAGTTACCTGTCTGATGCTGCCAACTGTTCACTTAAAACTGCCAACTATTTTTACGCGTATCTTCTCTTCAACAACGCATAAAACTTATCTGCCGTGGCCTGTTTACCTTCCCAGTTATTTTTGGTTACATAATTGGTTTTTAAAAAACGCTGCGCCTCTTCAAAAGTATTAAAGCGGTTAAGTATTTCTATGGCTTCGCTGTAAGCAAGATTATACCCATTGAACAGATCTTTTACATAAAGTAATTTATCATTCAGAGTTATAGCCAGCTTAATATCACTTATAGGTTTTATATTTAATTGATCGCTTTTTGAAGCAGCCTGAGATGACATTTTTTGATTCCGGGTAATTACTTCTGTTTCCTCAACTTCTCCTTTTACTGCTTCTTTACTTATTGGCTCTTCTTCAGTTTTACCGGCATCAGGCTGTACTTCGTCTGTCTTTATTTCCTCTATTGCAGTTTCTTTAACTTTTTCCGCCCCTGGTGAAATAACTGCTTCTTCGGTTAATGCAGGAGCTTTACCTTCTTCAGGCTCATTTTCCTTTTTTTCTTCTACAGCTACCTCTCCATTTTCTTCATCCTCCCAGGTTTCGGATTCATCCAAAATAAGTTCATGCCTTATAGTTTCGGGCTCTTCCCGTATAAATGAATAAGTATCTTCAGTTGTTTGCGAAGTAAAATCAAACTGCGGCACAGTATGTTCCTCCGGTTGTTTTTCTTCCTTTATTTGTTTTTCCTCTTTTTTTGCAGATTTTTCTTCCTGTATTTCAGGTTCAGGCTGTTTGCTTGTTATTTCAGCCTCAACAGGTTTTGTGGTGGCTCTTAATGGTCTTAATTCCTTTAAATCTGCCCCGGGTTTCATTTGCTGAACAACGGGCTCAAAGAATTTTTGCTGATAAGTTTCAGGTTTTTCAATAACCAGGCGCTTAGGCCTGTTTTGCAAATTCAGCTTGCACAATATTTCAATATGATCTGTTAAAAAATGTGCGTTGGCAACAAAAAGTTCAAGTTCCAGGTCATTCAAATTATCTGATACTGTTTCCAGGTATTCATATTGTTCATTCAGCTCCTGTATAATGCCACCTATCTTTTTAAATACTTCCTTTTGCTTCATGGATCAATGTTGGGAAAAATGCCAATCAAAAATAAGATTAAATTCTGATATTTGGGGCGTTAAGCTAAAAGACTAAAGCTAAAAGCAGAAAGATTTAAGCAAAAAAACCAAAGCGAAAAGTAAGTGCTTTGAGCTTTTTGCTTTCGGCTTTTAGCTTCATCCAAAAATCATTAAAATCAGCAATTTGGTGTTTATCGAAGATGTATTTAAGCGAAGAAATGAACTGGGCGGAAGTATCGAGGTGGTTTGCGGCTCTATGTTTTCCGGCAAAACAGAGGAACTGATCCGCCGCCTTAACAGGGCCAAAATTGCCAGGCTAAAGGTTGAGATCTTTAGCCCGAAGGCTGATACCCGGTATGAAGAGCATGCGCTTGTATCTCACAGTTCAATTTCAATCCCGTCGACCCCGGTTGAAAATGCATCGTCTATATTATTGCTGGGCAGCGATGTGCATGTGATAGGCATTGATGAAGCCCAATTTTTTGACGAAGAGCTGCCTGATGTATGCAATGTACTTGCCAACAGGGGGATCCGCGTAATTGTTGCAGGCCTTGATATGGATTTTAGGGGCCGCCCTTTTGGCCCGATGCCCGCTATAATGGCCATGGCCGAATCAGTAACCAAGCTGCATGCAGTATGTGTTAGGTGTGGTAATCCCGCCCTATATTCATACCGGCTGGTGCCCGATGAAAGCAAAGTATTGCTCGGCGAAAAAGAAAGCTACGAGCCAAGGTGCCGGATCTGTTACAATAGTACGGAAGTATAGTTTTATTGTTTTGTATCGCTGTATTGAATGATACGATGATACAAAGCTTTTGCGGCCATTAACCTTTATTGATGCTCATCAATAAATTCTTTTTGAAAGAATAAATTCGCATATGACGATTATTTTTCTGAAGCCCATTCCCTAATCAGCTTCTTACTATAAGCTCTGGCCTCTTCAACGGAAAATGTTTTTTCGGGCTTCCATTTTAATGCAGCCTTTTTTTGTAATTCCTGGTAACTTTCTTCAGACAGAAGCACATATTTTTTTTTATCAATTGTTAGATGAGTCATGGCTTACTATTTTATATACGAAAATAATAAAAATCAGATGCAAATCAAATAGCTACTTTTTAAAGTCCAGTTTTGACGGGTGTGCGGTTATTTATTCTCTCTCCTAAAAAATAAAACCATCGAACTAAAACAAAACCTATGCTCCTGATTGTTATATAGTAACAAAGGAGATTGCAAGGTTATGGCCAAAAAGATATTGGTTATCGAAGACGATAAGGACATCAGGGACACCATCGTTTACATACTGGAAGAAGAAGGGTATGACGTTATTTCCTCGGGTGATTCAAAGATTTTGAGAAAGGTAAATGAGCATGACCCTCATCTTATCCTGATGGATAACTGGCTAACCGAATGGAAAAGCGATGCAAACGGCCAGCAACTAAGCAAGGAGCTAAAAACAGATCCTACAACAAACCACATCCCGGTTATCATTATTTCGGCTGTGAGCAATATAAAAGAGATTGCCGAAGAAGGGCTTGCTGATTCGTACCTTAAAAAACCATTCGATATGAGCGAGTTGCTCAGGGTGGTGAAAAAGTTTGCGAGGTAGGTTGTGAAGTATCGGAAACAAGATCAATATCATCAACACAAAACAACCTTACAACTTTCCAACCTTAAAACATTTCAACAAAAAACCAATTAAATAAAAAAATCAACCTACCTTTAAGCACCAATTTTAACCGAAAAATAAATGAAAATCAGGATTTTGTACTTATTGCTTGTCTGCATTTTGCTGGCAGGTGTTATTTCATGCAAAAAAACGCCTTCTGCCGACAAAGGTTCCGGGAACGTTCCCGAGCCTAATCCAACAGCTAAAGATGTACCGGCAGGAGCCCACGATGGAGTTACTTTTATTAACGATGGTAAGTCGGCCATTTTTAATTTGTATGCGCCCGGTAAAAAATCAGTAACCGTAACCGGTGATTTTAATGACTGGTCTGCCGATGCCAAGTATGCCATGACAAACTCTACCGATGGTACCCGCTGGTGGATCCAAATTGATAACCTCGACCCCAATATTGAATATGCCTATCAGTACTACATCGATAAATCGTTTAAAATAGGAGATCCTTATTGTGAGAAAGTGCTCGATCCTGATAATGATAAATATATTGATGCATCCATTTATCCAAACCTAAAAGCATATCCAACAGGTAAAACAACCGGTATAGTAAGCGTTATGCAGGCTAATCAGCCGGCTTATAGCTGGACAACCACCACATTTACCCGTCCCGATCCAAAAAAACTGGTGATATATGAATTGCTGGTGCGCGATTTTGTGAAAACACACAGCTATAAAACCATTAAGGATACCTTAAATTATATTTCCCGCCTTGGCGTTAACGCAATTGAGCTGATGCCGGTAAGCGAGTTTGAGGGTAACGACTCGTGGGGATATAACCCTAACTATTACTTTGCCGCAGATAAATATTACGGTACAAAAAACGATCTGAAAGCGCTTATTGACGCCTGCCATGCAAAAGGCATGGCCGTTATACAGGATATTGTGCTAAACCACTCGTTCGGTTCATCACCAATGGTGCAGCTGTACTCAAGCGGGGGAGTACCTGCAAACAACCCATGGTACAATACAACGCCTACACACCCTTTTAATGTGGGCTACCAGTTTAACCATGAAAGTGCAGCAACCAAATACTTTTTTAAAAATGTAGTGAAGTTTTGGATGCAGGAGTATAAGATTGATGGTTTCCGTTTTGATTTGGCTAAAGGCTTCACACAAACCAACAGCGGTTCAGATGTTGCCGCCTGGGGTAATTACGATGCCAGCCGGGTTGCCATCTGGAAGGATTATAACAGCTACATAAAAGGCATCGACCCCAAATTTTACGTTATACTGGAGTACTTTGCAGGTAACCAGGAAGAAGGTGAGCTTGCCAATGAAGGTAT
This sequence comes from Mucilaginibacter sp., assembly GCF_028288225.1. Classification (GTDB taxonomy): domain Bacteria; phylum Bacteroidota; class Bacteroidia; order Sphingobacteriales; family Sphingobacteriaceae; genus Mucilaginibacter. The sequence continues at coordinate 218,377 of NZ_JAQBOC010000088.1, read as the reverse complement.
GATGACCTGGACAAACCTGAGCACCCCGGCAGAGCAGGCTTTAATGAGCTATAACGACGCCGGCGGATCATGGGACCTGTCGGGTTTGTTTTATGATGGTTATGGGTTTACCAACCCTTATGCATTGGTGGCATACTTTGAAAGCCATGATGAAGAACGCCTGCAATTTAAAAACGGCATGTATGGCAACGCCAGCGGCGGTTATAGTGTTAAAGACCTGGCTACCGGCTTAAAACGTGATGAAATGGGAGCAGCCTTTATGTTCTCATCGCCGGGACCTAAAATGATCTGGCAATTTGGCGAGCGCGGTTATGATATCAGTATTGATAATGGCGGCAGGTTAGGGGATAAAGATCCGCATTGGGATTATATGAACGATGCCAACCGTCGGCATTTGTTTAAAGTGTATTCGCAGATGATCAAGTGGAAAATAAACAACCCGGTATTTACAAGTACCAGTTTTAAATACAGCTTAAACGGTGCGGTAAAAACCATCCAGATGACTGATGCATCAAACAGCATTGAGGTGGTGGGTAACTTCGGTGTGGTTACAAATACAGCTGCAATAACTTTCCCGGCAACAGGTACCTGGACAGATAACTTTACCGGTACCAGCATTAACGTAACCTCGTTAGCCTATAACATGACACTTGCCCCGGGTGAGTATCACCTGTATAGCAAAACAGCGTTGCATTGATATTTAGATGCTCTTAGCCCTGAGTCTAAAGTCTGGAGTCCTAAGTCAGGAAAAGACAAAATTTCACTTAGACTTAAGACTCAAGACTTTCGACTTAAGACTTTACACAATGGGAGTTTACGGCCGGGTGCTTATTCAATTGAGTAACATCCGGTTTTTTTTATGCCTTTGATAAGTTTTGAATGAGTGAGTGGGTGTCATCCTGAGGCACAAGCCTGCCCTGAGTTTATGGAAGGAAAGGATGAGCGCAGTGGCCTATCCTCTTGCTGAGCATGGTGCAGAGGCCTTTGCCCGCATGCTTCGAGTGGCCTCAGCATGACACCTCTTTTTTATCCTCGCGGAATGCCCTGTGATGTGACGACCATTTACTATTACAATACTTCCTGCTATGGACTATTGACCATCGACTATCGACTTTTCCCTCCTCCCCTTGCTAAAATACCACTACAACCTGCCAATTTATAGTTAGTTACCTATCTCTTCTCCCGCTATTTTTATCAAACGTTAAATTAACCTATATTTCACCTGGTAATACTTAATCCTGTAGCCGCATGTACTTCAAAAAACTGTTTCAAAGTTTCAAAAGCTTATCAAAGCCTGTTATTATCTGTTTTATTTTTTTGGGTTCGATAGGAAGCCTGTCGGCACAGACAGTTGCACCCAAGTCAGCTTTGTATGAGCAGGCCAGCGAAGTATCCGGGCTGATTATCCAATACGGACAGGATATGAATGCCATCCGCGATTTTTACTCGCCATACACTGCTATTGACGGCTACGAAAATCAATCGGTACAAACCTCGCCCGAAGAGCGAAAGCGTTTAACGGAGATAGGCAACGAATATCTTGAAAAACTAAAGCAAACTGATTTTGACAGCATGAGCATTTATGGCAAGGTTGATTATATCCTGCTTAAAAAACAGATAGTGTATGACCTTGGCGCTATAAAGCTTGATGAGGATGAATACAATAAGATAACCACCTATATCCCTTTTGCTGATGAGATCTACCAGCTTGAAAAGAAACGCCGTCGTGGCACCTCTTTGGATGGGCAGGAGGTTGCCATGCAGCTCAACAACATTTTAAAAGCGGTAAAAGCATCACAAACATCGTTTGATGCGATTAAATCACTGGATCTGCCGCTTGCCCGGAAGGGTAAAGCTGCTGTGCTTGGTTTAAGGAGCCGCCTTAAAAGCTTTTACGATTTTTACACAGGTTACGATCCCGCCTTTACCTGGTGGACGCCAAAGCCTTATAAAAAGCTTGATACTGCGCTAAACAACTACGCCACCCTGATAATGGGCAAGGGCAAGATAAACACTACCCAAAAGCCCGATAGCAGCGGCATTAAAGGAGTACCCGTTGGGCATGATGAACTGGTGCGCCAGCTAAAGGCCGAAATGATCCCATACTCGCCCGAAGAGCTGATAAAACTAGCCAACAAGGAGTTTGCTTTTTGCGATAAAGAAATGCTGAAGGCAAGCAACGAGATGGGTTTTGGTAACGATTGGCACAAAGCCCTGGAGAAAGTAAAGAACAGCTATGTACCCGCCGGCAAACAGCCCGAAGAGATCCTGAAACTATACAACGATGCGCTAACCTTTATCAAAGGGCACGACCTGATAACCATACCACCCCTTGCCGAAGAAACCTGGGGCATGACGATGATGACACCCCAGCAGCAGCTGGTTAACCCCTTCTTTTTGGGCGGCAGCGAGATCATTATCAGCTACCCAACCAACACTATGGAGGAAGGCGATAAACTGATGAGCATGCGGGGTAACAACCCATACTTCAGTCGTGGTACGGTGCAGCATGAGTTGTTGCCCGGCCATAACCTGCAATATTTTATGAACAGTCGCTATAAACCGTACCGCAATATGTTTTATACCCCGTTTTGGATTGAGGGATGGAGCTTATATTGGGAGTTGCTGCTGTATGACCAGGGCTTTGCCAAAACCCCAGAGGAGCGCATAGGTATGTTGTTTTGGCGCATGCACCGTTGTGCCCGCATCATCTTCTCGTTAAACTATCACCTTGGCAACTGGACCCCACAGCAATGTATCGACTTCCTTGTTGACCGTGTGGGCCATGAACGGGCTAATGCTGAAGGCGAGGTACGGCGGTCGTTTAAAGGCGATTATAGTCCGCTTTACCAGGTGGCCTACCTTACTGGCGGGCTGCAGTTAATGAGCCTTAAACGCGAGCTGGTTGACGGCGGCAAAATGACCTACAAACAATTTCACGATGCCATAATGAAAGAAAACGCCATGCCTATTGAAATGGTGCGCGCCACCCTAACCAACCAGCCCCTAACCCGCGATTTTACAACGCAATGGAAGTTTTATGATTTTGGGAAGTAATTTGGTCAGTAGTGAATAGAGAGTGGTGAGTGGTTTTCGCCGCCATCGCTCTCCGCCCGTCATTGCGAGGAACGAAGCAACCTCTGCTAAGTATAATCATGATGTCAATAGAACCTTACAGCCGCATGATTGGTCTCCACACAGCATTTTACTCCGGTGCATGGATGGCGTAGAGATTGCTTCGAAGCCGCCTGCAAGCAGGCAGCCTCGCAATAACGACGGGTTGGTGCGGTATCATTCCTTCACCTTATCCCAGCTATCCCGGTTAAAGGCTAACACCTTAATGGCATTGCCGTTTGCATCCATGGTGAATTTTAGCGGGAACATGGCCTCTTTATTTAAAAACTCATTATCGGCCACTGCAATAAAAGGGATCTCCCTGTCATCCCAAAGCTGTTTAAGCACCAGTCCATCGGCAGTAGCGGTTATGGTTAAAAAAGTACCTTTCCTTTCTTCAAACTCATACTTGCCCTCGTAGGCCTTTAACTGGGCGGCGGTCAGTTTTAACTCCTTTACTGGCACATAGTTTTTAACTCTTGTAAGTTGGTCTTTATCGCCCACGGCGGCCCCGGTAATTTCGCCGGCATCGCTTTTGGCGAAGGTAATTGGGATGGTTTCATCGCCGTCGCTGTCAAGGGTTTCAAAGGTAAGGTCGCCTTTGCGGGTTAACACAAATTGCTTGTTACCATCAATTATTTTGGCAAGCAGGGTTTTGTCAGCAACCGTAATTTGTATGTAACCATGCGCGTTACTTTTAAGCTGGTAAATACCTTCAAAAGCTTTCATTGAGGTGGTATCGGCAATGGTCGTTTTAAGTGGCACAGTGCCGGCCTTAGCAGGATTGATAAAACACAGGCTTAATACAATAAAAGGCAGCAGCAATACATACCTGTACAGCCGGTTTACGGGGTTTCTTTTTAGGTTGATCATATTGATTAGGTTTATTTTGTTGATAACGTGGGAATTACGGATTAAGTATATGATGGGATGGAATTTGTGATGCGACCTCTCTACCCGTCATTGCGAGGAACGAAGCAACCTCTACGTTGGACAATCAACGAACCTTGATGCCGGGTGGGACCTTACAGCCGTATGATTGGTCACCACATAGTTTTTACTCCGGTGCATGGATGGCGTAGAGATTGCTTCGAACCCGGTTGCGAGCAACCAGCCTCGCAATGACGATCTGGGGAAGATGTCCTCTCCACCCGTCATTGCGAGGAACGAAGCAACCTCTACGCAGGACAATCAACGAACCTTTATGCTGATGGAACCTTACAGCCGCATGATTGGTCTCCACACAGCTTTTTTCTCCGGTGCATGGATGGCGTAGAGATTGCTTCGAACCCGGTTGCGAGCAACCAGCCTCGCATTGACGATCTGGGGAAGATTTTGTATCGTTCCGTTTCACCCTGTTCTACTCCCAAACCGAACGCAACAAAAAATATTACAGATTTTTATTATTTATTACAGATTTTTATTTATATTTGTGAAGTTTGATTTCTCAAACTAAAAAAACAAATAACAGGTTTATTGCAGGCAATTAATTATGGCGCTCTCCGTGCTATAGTGTTTCGTTCGCTTTGCGTTCGGCACAATCCGCAACAAACTGAAACAAGCAAAATCTTAATAAAAATAAATGGAAAACTTAAACAAACAACCCTATGACTGGCGGCAGCTGATGGTAGCCCCTGAAGAGCTAAAGGCCGAATGCAACCGCCTGGAAACCCAAATGCAGCAACCCCGTACCGATGGCATGCTGCGCATCCGCACTTTTAACAATTGTATGGAAGAGGCCGCCAACCGCCCGGTACCGCAAATGCTTTTCGGCAAGCTTTGGTTTGAAGGCGAGCTCTGTATTTTATTTGCTGACAGCAACCTCGGTAAATCTGTACTGGCTATTCAAATCGGCAACAGCATCAGCACCGGTACCAGCATCGAGCCTTTTATTTATGAGGGCGCAAAGCAACCCGTGCTTTATTGCGACTTTGAATTGAATGATAAGCAGCTGGAAGCCCGCTACACGCACGACTGGCAAAAGCATTACCGCTTTGAAGAACATTTTTACCGTGCCGACCTTAACCCCGACCCTGCTGCCGATTTTAACGAAAGTGAGCTTGAGGTTTACCTGTACCAGGCGCTTGAGGAAGCTATCATTCAGTTTGATACAAGGGTTTTGATAATTGATAACATTACCTACATGCGCAGCGAAACCGAGCAGGCCAGGGATGCACTGCCGCTGATGAAGCAGCTAAAATCATTAAAAAATAAATATAACCTTAGTATACTGGCGCTTGCCCATACTCCTAAGCGCGACAAAAGCAGGCCAATTACCAGTAACGATTTGCAGGGCAGCAAAATGCTGATGAACTTTTGCGATAGTTCGTTTGCCATTGGCGACAGCAACAACAGCCCCGATACACGCTATATTAAACAAATTAAGCAGCGCAATACCGAGCAGGTTTATGGCGATAAAAATGTTTGCGTGTTCGACCTGGATAAACCTGATAACTTTTTACACTATGCCTTTAAAGGATACAGCACCGAAAACGAGCACCTGCGTGCACAGGACGACAACGAACGCAAACAATTAGCCGCCGATGCCGCCGACCTGAGCAAACAAGGCCTTAGCCTGCGCCAGATAGGCGACCAGATGGGCATATCGTTCAGTAAAGTAAGCCGGCTATTGAAGTCCATGGACGATAGACCATAGTCCATAGTCAAAAAGTATCTATGAGATTTATATATTCCTAACCATCGTCTATGGTTTGTCGGACTATCGACCAATTGCTAACCATCGTCTATGGTCTATCGACTATGGACCACTCACCACCCACCCATGTACCGTTACACATTACAACCTTACAGCGGGCCGCACAGCCGTTTCAAATGCCCGGAATGTGAGCACCACAACAAAACCTTTACCCGTTATATTGATACCGAAACCGGCGAATACCTGCACGATGACGTTGGCCGCTGCGACCGGGAGCTTAACTGCGGCTATCATTATAAACCCAAAGATTATTTTATGCAGCATGATATTAATAACAACCAGGTGTTTGTCCCCTCATTAAAAAGTAAACCCAAACCGCCGCCACCTGTACCTGATGAACGCTCTATTATTGAACCCATATGGCTTGGCCGCACCATTGGCAACGAAAACCCCGATAACTTTACAACCTATTTATACAGCAGGTTTGGGTACGACGAAAGCCAGAAATTAAAGCAATTATATAACATAGGCACATCAAACCACTGGGATGGGGCAACCATTTTTTGGTATATTGATGCCCGTAACGTGGTGCGCACCGGTAAAGTAATGCTGTATGATATTGCTACCGGCAAACGCGTAAAGGAGCCTTTTAACCATGTAACATGGATGCACAGCCTGCTGCGAAAGGAAAGGGATAAGATCTCCCCGGCTACAGAGGGCGGACTGTTCCATATCCACAGGGCTTGTGATGTTTGGAAGCTGGCCGAATTGCCACCTTTAAACTTCGTATTAAAGCAATGCCTTTTTGGCGAGCACCTGCTGCCGTTTTTCCCTAACAAATCGGTAGCAGTGGTTGAAAGCGAGAAGACTGCTGTTATTGCATCGCACTTCTGCCCCGATTTTTTATGGCTGGCTACGGGCGGCCTAAACAATCTTACCCCGCAAAAGCTAAGCATCCTCAAAAACCGCAAAGTAATGCTCTTCCCCGATATTAACGCTTACGACCTTTGGAAAATAAAAGCCGATGCCATTAAACAACAGTTCCCAACCATGCAGATCAGCGTATCATCCTACCTCGAAAAAAAGGCCAGCGCCTTTGATAAAGTGAATGGGTTAGATATTGCGGATGTGCTGGAGGGGATGGGAAAGTGAAACGCTATTCCGTTCTCTCCCTGTGCCGAACACCCCGAAACAACGTGAAACAAAAACAAAGGGATGGCAACCCGCTGTTTCAGCATGTGTCATCCAAATAGCGAACGGAACAAAACGCCGGAGCGGCCTTAATACCACCGCGTCATTGCGAGGAACGAAGCAACCTCTACGCAGGACAATCAACGAACTGCTGACAGAACCTTACAGCCGCCTGATGGGTTACCACATAGCTTTTTTACTCCCGTGCATGGATGGTGAAGAGGTTGCTTCGAAGCGGTCTGCAAGCAGTCAGCCTCGCAATAACGATGCGGTGAGGTTGGTTGTTTTATTATTCCTCAATTAACTTATCATACAAGTCAATCCAGTTTGGATTTAACTCGTTAATTAATTGGATTTTTGCTTTCCTGTTACCACCTTTAAGGGCCTTTTCAACAGCGATAGCTTCCTCAATGCGCGAATAAAAAGAATAATAAACAAGCTTTTCACAATTGTATTTGGCAGTAAAGCTATTGGGATAAAAATGTGTTTTATGCTTCCAAACTCTGTCTACAATATCAGAAGTAACACCAACGTATAAAACTGTATGCAGCTTATTGGTCATTATATAAACGCAGCCACCATGTGCAAATACCATCCTGCAAAATAAAAAATATCTTTAAATATTCTACTACCACGTCATTGCGAGGAACGAAGCAACCTTCGTAGGACAGTCAGGGAGCAATATGCTTGTGATAAGCATGCGGCCGCTTCCACTCTACGTAGTAAAGGGTTCATGATTTGCATGCTTAGAGGTTGCTTCGTTCCTCGCAATGACGTGGTGGTTAGTATTTTAACCCTTCACCTCATTAACGCACCTCCCACTCATGAATCCCCGTTGAGTTATCCGCCGGCAGCTGCACTTCCATTTTTAAAGCGGTGGTTTCAACGGGTTCAAAACTCAGGGTGTTATAAGTATCTTTTGCTATGGTATAAGGAGTTGTGGTTTTTACTGGCACCCATTCATCGCCTTTTTTGTAAAAGATCTTGTATGATGCCGGGATGCGGCAGCCGCCCCAGGGGCCATCGTCAAACCAGTAAACTTTTGATTCGGAAACAGTATGCGGCTTGTCGAAATCGTACTGAACAAACTCTGATGTGTTTTGCTTTGGCCACCAGTGCAGGTAAGGCATGCTGGCATCTTTGGAGTCCTGCGGATCGTATTGATCGTTTAGTGCCTTCAGCATCCGTTTATTTTTTATGGAGCCTGATGCCGTGCTGGTGCTGGCAATAGTCGGTGCTGGTTTTGGCATGGAGGCCGATGCCTCGTAAGGGATCCAAACGGTCATTTCACTCGGACCGCGATTTGCCCAGGCATAGTAGGGGATGGCGGTAACGCTTTGGTCGGTTTCAAGCAGCTGGTCGGTATTTAGCTGGCGTTTGCTGCTTTTGCCTTCTGCGGTTATTACTTCTATGCCGTTCAGCATTTCAGGCTTGTACAAGGCATTGCTAACGGCCATTTTATTTACGGTGATATTCTGCACGGTGCTGTCGCGGTTATCGGGACCTTCCAGGCAATATACAATAGGGCCGCGCTGAAAGGCAAAGCGGTTAACATCGGCCTTAACCAATTTATTGGCAATAACCTTTTGGGTTTCTATAGGCAGGTTCATAGTAACTACATCGCCTTTTTTCCATTTGCGGGTAATTACGGCATAGCCTTTTTCGGTTTGGTAGACAAGCGGTTTGCCGTTTATGCTGATGGTAACCGGGGCAGGGTTTTGATCCATAAAGGTGTATAAGCCGCCGGGAACAGGTTTAGCCAATGCCCAACCCGGGATGCGTACCCTTAAGGTAAAGCTGCTGCTTTTTGCAGGATTAAGGTTCAGGTCAATCTTGCCTTTCCACGGGTAATCAGTAGTTTGGATGATGTTTACCTTGCCGGCGGTTAGCATAATATCGCTGCTGTTACTTATAAATAGGTTTACATACAGGTCGTTCTTATCGTGCGCATAAACATAGCCGGGCACCGATGGTAAAAAGCGCGTCATGTTGCTGATGCAGCAGGCACAGCTAAACCATGCGCTCCGCTGGTTCTGGCTCATGGACGACAGCACATTTGGATAAAAGAACCGGTTACCGCTCAGCGATACACCCGAGAGCAGTCCGTTGTATAAGGTACGTTCTAAAATATCAATGTATTTAGCATCGCCATGCAGCAAAAACATGCGGCTGTTCCAATACACGTTGGCAATGGCAGCACAGGTCTCGGCATAAGCCGACATGTTAGGCAGCTGGTAAGCATCGCCAAAAGCCTCGCCGGCATTGGTTGCGCCTATTCCACCGGTTATGTATAGTTTCTTATCCACCACATCTTTCCAGATCTCATCAATAGCATGCAGGTACTGCTGGTTGCCTGTAAGGGCGGCAACATCGGCCATACCTGTGTACATGTAGGCGGCGCGTACGGCATGTCCTTCGGCTTCGTGCTGGTCGACCACTCTTTTATCTGCCTGGTTATAGGCTTCACCTTTAGGCCCGCGAACATCTAAAAAGAACTTAGCGAGATCTAAATATTTTTTGTTGCCGGTAACGCGGTATAATTTAGCCAGGCCGATCTCAACAATCTGGTGGCCAGGGTATTCTTCTATCTTGCCATAACCAAAAGTGCGGGTAAGCAGGTCGGCGTTTTTTATGGCGATGTTTAGCAGGGTGCGTTTGCCGGTAGCCTGGTAATGCGCCACAGCAGCCTCGTACAGGTGCCCTGCATTGTATAGCTCATGACTCAGGATCTCTTCATTCTGCCAGCGTTTGGCGCCGATCCACTCGTGCGTTTTTTTAGCGTTAACGGTTCGGAAGGTGTACAGGTAACCGTCCTTCTCCTGTGCTGCACCAATAATGCCAATCAGGGTATCAATATATTTATCAAGCTTAGGGTTGCTTTTTACCTGCATAGCGTATGATGCGCCTTCAATCACCTTATAAATATCGGTATCATCAAAAGGGAACTCGCTCAGCTTATCGCCACCCAGTAGTTTTGCTGCGCGAAGAAAATTATCAACCCGGCCATTGGCCTTGCACTGCGCCAGCACATAGGGGATAGTAACGTTGGCGTTAACCTCCATCTTGGGCTTCCAAAAACCAGCATTAACATGCACCTGGGTAAAGGGAATAGGCTGGATAGGATAATCCTTTTGTTGTGCCAACAGGTTGCCAGTACGGCATATCAAACACAAAAAAACAAATGAGCCTATTTTTTTTAACATGATTTTACCAGACATGCGCAGTTGGATTTATAATAATACAATGTAGATATAAAAATAAATAAGCTGTTTAAGCTTTACTAACTATAAATTGGCAGGTTGTAGTGGGATTTTAGCAAGGGGGCGGGGAAGAAGTCCATAGTCGATGGTCCATAGTCCATGGCAGGAAGTTATTTTGGGAATGAAGAAGTCCATAGTCGATGGTCAATAGTCCATGGCAGGAAGTTCTTTTGAAAAGGAAGAAGTCCATAGTCGATGGTCCATAGTCCATGGCAGGAAGTTATTTTGGGAATGACCCGTTGGGTCTACCCCTTTGTAGAAAACACCCCAACCCATTTTATTATCTCGTAGAGATTACCCTTAACCATTAGGCAGGTATTGAATTGCGGACAAAGAGTAACCTCTACGAGGCAAAGAGAAATGGATTTATTGTTCTACAAAGGGGTTATCCCTACGGGATATTTTCCGTTAGCTAAATAATTTGTACTATTAATGTTTATAGATAGGAAAAACACCATCTGCTTCCAATCCCTCAGGAAATTGCATAAAATTGATCAGCCGCCAAACTTTTACACGCCCTGAAGCATTCATTACGGATAATGGCCGGAAGTTTATCTTCATTTTTAAATTTAAAAACGGCTATTCCGCCTTCAAAATGATATTGGATGTGATATTGAAGCTTATCATGCAGGGCATGCTTGTTTTTAGCACTCCGGAGATAGAACCAGGATGAGTAGATGCGCTCAATTTCGAGCAGGCGATTATTAAATTTTTCAATGATCTTTAAGCAGGCTTTAGCCTCGTCCCCAATATAAAGTATATTGTTAAAGTGGGTCCGGTTTGTTAGTGGTGCTCTATTCATTATCAAATAATTTATTGCGGCAAGGTAAGTGCCGATTATGAAATTGTAATGAAAGTTGCGTTAGTTGATGTTAAAATGACTTTTGAGAGAAGGAGTCAGGAGTCTTAAGTCGGGAGTCTGAAGTCAGGAGTCAAAATCAAAAGTCAAAAATCGGGAGTCAAAGTCAAAACCGTACGCTTAGAGCACACAATTAACTAAGCTGCCATAGTCCTGACTCTCGACTTAAGACTCCCGACTTCGGACTTTAGACTTCGGACTTACGACTCCTGACTATCAACTTACTTATCAGCGCTCATTTCCGGGTGATAGTGTAACCCCGGTGTAAGCCAGTGTAGCAGTATGATCCTTGAATACCTGAAATTAAAGGGCGATAAAATAACCCCGACTGATATGATGATAATAACGTATAGCCACGGATTATTGCTGCCGGTTAGTACATGTATGGCGACCGCCAAAGTCACCATTTCGGCAACAAACATAGCATAGCTTATCAGCATGGCCACATAAAAATAACCAGGCTCGCGCTCATAAACCAGGCCGCAATGCGAGCAGGTTTTGTTCATTACCTGCGATTTAAAGCTGTACATAGGCGTTGCAAACATATCGCCCCTGCGGCAGCGCGGGCATTTTCCGTGTACTATGGCCGGCCACAAAGGCAGGCCTTTTTCCTGGTTACTCATGATGATTTTTATTTAATATATCTTTTCTGAATTCTTCCGGTGTAACTCCTTCGGTCTTTTTAAAAAACTTGGTAAAGTAGGAGTTATCGCTAAAATTAAGTTCAAATGCAATTTCGGTAATGGTTAATTGCTGGTTGGTAAGCATGCGCTTGGCCTCAAGTATTGTCCGGTTTCTGATCAGCTCGCCTGCCTGTAAACCCAGCAGATCCTTGCAAATGGCGTTTAAGTGATTTGGGGTGATGTATAGCAATGCTGCATAGTCTTTTGGCAGCTTCAGGCTTTTATAGTGTACCTCAATTAGCTTCTGAAAGTTTTTTAACAAAGTTTGATTGTACGATACCGGCCCTTTGCTGCTTCCGCCGGCGCTAAAGCGGCTAATTAAAATAAACACCTGCAGCATCAACACCCTCATCAGATCGGTAGTTTGCATAGGCGAATTTTCCCACTCCTTAATTATTTCTTCAAACAGTTTTTTTATCTGCGGATGAAGAGCCTCAGGCAGGTTAATTACTGCATCATGAACATCGCCGCTAAAAAAAGAGAAATTTTCCAAATAAGATGCGTTCAATAAAAACGATTGGAAAAAGGAATCTGAGAAATTAATAATATATCCGTCGGTAAAGCCTTCAAAGCTCCAGGAATGTACCTGGCCGGGAATCATAAAATAAATTTGATTTGGCTTTACATCAAAGTTTTCAAAGTCAATAGTGTGGCTGCCTGCGCCATCGGTAAAAAACACCACATGGTAAAAAGTATGGCGGTGAGCTGCATGCAGGTTTTTATGCTGTTGAAGGTATGGCGCAAAACGGCTTACCAGTATATCGTCCTGCCTGAAATCAGAAAGGGTGCAAATATCGTAAACCGGTGTGCTTTGTAACATGACCCAAAATTAAGCACAATATCACCATTAATAATGGTACTATTTACAAGATTTGTGGTACTAATCAAAGAAAGATGCAAGGAGTCAAGAATCAGGATGCAAGAATTCAAGAATCAGGAATCAAGAAGGAAAGAAGCAAGAAGTCAAGAATCAGGAAGTCAAGAATCAAGATGCAAGAATTAAGACGATATGACTTAGCCAGCGCCTGAACGCTATATCCGATTATTTGCCGCTAAACTCTTGAATCTTGATTCTTGACTTCTTGCCTCTCGTCCTGACTCCTCAAACGCCCATTTGTAAATAACATCTTCCAGGCGCTCAATTGTAAATGGTTTGCTTACAAAATCAAGCATGCCGGCAAGCTTGCATTTTTCTTCATCCTCGCTTAGCACATTAGCCGTCATGGCAATAATAGGGGGGCAGGTATTCGGGTATGTGTTTAAAAGATAGCTTGCTGCCTGTAAACCATCCATTTCGGGCATTTGGATGTCCATAAAAATAAGATCGTATGTTTTTTGCTCAAACATCTCTAACGCTATCCGGCCATTGTCGGCAATATCAATATCATGCCCTATCTTTTTAAATGTTTTGCGGGCAATTAACTGGTTCATCTTATTGTCTTCGGCAAGCAAAATATTAAGCGGCCGGTATTGGTAAGCTGCCTGTTTATTAATTGGTTTTGCCAAAGGCATATCAACGGAAACTATTTTTAAAGGAAGGCTGAAGCTGAATACCGAGCCTTCATTCTCCCTGCTTTCGGCCCAGATCTTCCCGTTCATCATTTCAACCAGCTTTTTACAGATCGACAGGCCCAGCCCCGTGCCGCCGTACTTGCGTAAAGCAGTAGTATTTACCTGGGTAAAAGGTTTAAACAGCTGTGATAAAGCCTCCTCGCTTATGCCTATCCCTGTATCTTTAATGCTGAAGGTTACTTTCTGCACATCACCGGGCAGGTTAACAGCAGTTATATTGAGCGATACGGATCCCTCATCAGTAAATTTAACAGCGTTGCCAATTAAGTTCACCAGGATCTGCTGGACCCTGCTTTCGTCCATTTTTAAATATTTAGCCAGGTTTTTATCTACATTGCTGGTTAGGGTGATGGTTTTACCCGGAACAGAAATACCCGGTGTGCTTATTTCCAGCACCGTTTTTATGCAATTGCGGATATCAACAGGCCCTGGATGAAGTGTAAGCTTATCGGCTTCAATTTTTGAAAGATCGAGAATATCGCTGATGATATTAATAAGCAGGTTACTGCTTGATTGCAGGGTTTGAAGCAACTCCCGCTGCTCGGCGCTCAAATCTGATAATGATAGTAATTGTGCGGTACCAATAATGCCATTTAATGGCGTACGGATCTCATGGCTCATATTAGCCAAAAAGTTGGATTTGGCTACAGTTGCATCCTCGGCGCGGTCTTTTGCTGTTGATAAGGCTGTTTGTGATGATTGCAGTTCCACGCTTTTTGCGATCAGGGCGTTCTTGTCTTTTTCGTGGCTCCTTTTCAAAAAACTTACCAGCAGCCCGGCCATTAAAACATTGGTTATTGCCGATGATATAAGATCGGCTTCTTTTTGACCTGTACTTTTTGGAAGCGACACCCAGTGCGGAAAATGCTGCTCAAGCACATAACAGGCATAAAATATCGCTGTCAAAAATCCGATAAAATAAAAATGATACCGGCGCTTTAGCAGCATCATTGCCAATACGATCATAAAAATGCCAATATGTGTGCTCGACCCCTCAATGCCTCCGTTTAAAAACCATCCGGGTAGCAGAAGCAACATGCCTGCTGCAACATAACCCAGTGCCATGTTTTCAGTATAACGGATATACCTGCTCCGGTAAAAGGCAAAGGCACACATAAGGCCTATAAAAACCTCAATCAGCATTAAAAATAAGGGGAAGCCCAATATTAAATTACTTATAAAGCTAACAGTTATACTTAAGCTTAAAAACAAGCATATAAAATTAAAAAGCTTATTCTCCAGCGTTAAATGAGGATCATCAAACCCAACAAACTGTTTTATCTTTTTTATCAACCTTCTCAATATTTTCTTAATTCAGTAAAATTATTTGGCGTCGTTTATTTCAACCCAAAATCCGTCCGGGTCCTGCAGGTAGATCTGTTTTACGCCATCTGCCCTTAACTGCACCTTTTTTGGCTGGCCGGTCCAGTTGCCGTAAGGCACGTTCATTTCATCAAGGTGATGTATAAAAGCATCAAGATTTGGAACACTGAAACATAAATGGATGCCAATATCATGTACGGTTGTTGGGCATTCGCCCTGGATAATATGCAATGCAAGCCCTTCGCCTATTTTAAGCCAAACGTGCACAGTATCCTTAAAGGGGTGGTGTATTTCTTTAAGCTGAATAACATTCCGGTAAAAATCGGCAGTTTTTTTAAGATTTTTGGCACACAGGGCAGCATGGTTAAAAACAGGCTGGTTTGCATTGTTTGCAGTTTGCGCCTTACATAATTGTGGTAAAGCAAATGCAAAAAGTAAGATCCAGAAATTGATGCGGATTAGTTTGGGGAAAGATGATTTTAAGGGGTTGTTCATTTTTAGATTGTTTTAAGTGAATAAACATAAAAAATAAATGTCACTTAAACAGCACACCGAAGTGTAATTTATAAAAACCAACTAAATAAAAGTAAAAGGAGGGCAATTACCAGGCCAGCCTTTGGGTCAGGTTAAAATCTATGGAGGCAGATGTTATGGTATTATGGCGGTTCCAATCGTCTATATCAATTAAGCCAGGCATTGTTTGGTAGTGATCATCATTTTTTGAACATTTAACAACATACCCTATATCCGCAACCCTGGCAATTACAGGGCGTGAACCACACTCCTTGCAAAGCTTACAGTAAATTGACCCCGGTATATTCACATATCCTTTCATACATGCTTTTACGGGTACATGTGAAAAGAAGTTGCCAATAAAATATATTTTATAATAAATTTTTCATATTAGTGGTTTCCGGAAGCTATATGGTGCAGAATATTGAGTTTAAATCAGTTACCGTAAAATTGTAACCGCGCCCGACATTGTTTTTTTACCTGTTTTAATATCGAGAATATAATAATAAGTGCCTACCGGCAAAGCGCTGCCATTATAAGTGCCATCCCAGGCTTTTACATACCCGGTCGACTTAAATATTAATGATCCATAGCGGGTGAAAATTGTTAAGCTACAATTGGGATAACCCTGTAGCGCCGAAATATTCCACAGATCATTTATACCATCGCCATTTGGTGTAAATGCGCTAGGAATAACTATAACACACTGGCTATTTGGATTAAGCTTAATAGTTATTGCGTTTGAAGATGTACTGGGGTTAATTAAGCATCTCCCATTACTGGTTAAAATACAGGTGACTACATCTTCATCGGCCAGCGTAGTGCTGCTGAATGTTGAACTGTTGGTGCCTGCATTGTTCCCGTTAACCTGCCATTGATAACCGGGCTTAATGTCAGGACTGGCGGGTGCTGCCGTAAATACAATTTCGGTACCTGCACAAACAGGACCGTTTAATGATGATGTAATGGTAATGGAGGTGGTAACGGGCGGATCAAGCGTAAATACCGCCTCATTTGAGGTAGCCGTAGAACTCGTAGTACAAGCAATACTGCTGGTAAGGACACATGTTATTTTATCATTATTATTTAAATTACTGCTGATAAAATCAGGGCTGTCCTGCCCGCTGTTCTGGCCATTCACCTTCCATTGAAAATGCGGGGTATCGCCACCGTTTACCGGTGTGGCAGTATAGGTTACAGCTATGCCCGAACATTCATCAAAAGTTACCGGTGATACGGTAACCGAAGGTGTTACCCCGGCAATTACAGTTAGTGGTTGGGGATAGGTTGATGTGCCGTCTGATGCTGTTATGGTTGTTGGTCCTGCACCTGTAATATGTACTTTGTTTGCTACTATAGTGGCTACAGCCAAATCACTGCTGGTATAGGTTATAGGCGAGTTACTTTTAGCGCCCGGATCAAAATCAACGTCACAAACTGTTTTATCAGGGATAGGGGGAAAGGTTATGGTTTGTGAATCAATCACTTTAATTTCAACAGTAAATGTACTGCTGCCGTGAATGTTATAAGCAGTAATAGTATATGGGGTTAACGGGGATACTTTAGTTGGTGTCCCGGTGATAATACCTGTTGCAACGCTAAAGACAAGCCCGAGTGGGGGAGGTTTATCAATGCGATAACCTACTATATAAGCGGTCCTGATCTCATTATTAAATGAATCGGCAATGTATAATTTTCCTGCTCCATCCAGTGCAAGTCCCTTAGGGCCATGAAAGCTTGCTACAGTGCCGGTGTTGTTTAAGCTTCCGGCGCTGCCATTACCTGCCAGCGTAATTACGTTGCCTGAAGGATCGATCATCCTGATCAGCTGGCCTCCAAAATCTGAAACAAACAGGTCGCCTATGTTGTCAGCCACTATTCCGCTTGGCTTGTTAAAGCTGGCTGACAGCGCCGGCCCGTTAATCCCGCCTGCCGGTCCGTTTACGTTTCCGGCATAAGTGCTAACATCGCCTGATGGCGTTATTTTCCGGATAAGATTGTTGCCCAAATCAGTTACATAAACGTTTCCGGCAGCATCAACGGTAAGATTTTGAGGCGCATTAAACGATGCAGCAGTGCCCATGCCATTGGTATTTCCCGGGCTTCCGCTTCCTGCAAGGGTAATGACATCCCCTGCGGGGCTTATCTTTCTTATTAAATTATTAAAAGTATCTGCCACATATAAGATACCGGCAGCATCAATTGCAATACCCTGGGGGTTATAAAAGCTTGCAGCTTCGCCCGACCCATCTCCGGTACCAATAAATTTTCCGGCAAGCGTGCTTACATCCCCGGCTGGGGTTATCTTGCGGATGCGCTGGTTTTTTGAATCAGCCACATACAAATTACCTGTTGCATCAATTACAATACCGCTGGGTCCCTGGAAGCTTGCATCTGTTTTATTTCCATCTGCAAAACCGGGACTGCCGCTACCTGCAAACGTGGTGGTTACGCCGGTGGGGCTAATCTTACGGATAAGGTTATTATCAGAATCAGCCACATAGGTATTGCCTGCCGCATCAACAGCCACTCCCGAAGGGTTGCTAAACGAAGAAGTTAATACATCGCCATTACTGCTGCCCTTGTCGCCTGATCCGCTTAAAGTAAGCGCTTGCCCGAACTCTTCAACTGGCACAGGGCTTCCGGATGAGGTTGGCACAAGGGGCGTTATGGTTTGGTTTATATTGTATGTTTTAGGCGTTTCATAACTAATTTTTGGCGCCTGCGCAAAAGCTATACTAACCTTAAAAAAACATAAGATCAGCACATAAATTATAACTATAAGTTTATTGCGGCGCATACACACTATCATATCTAAATACCGCAAACATGTGGTACAGCTATTGGGGAAAAAATAAGAGGTTTATATTAAATACCATCACTAAATTATGTTTTTTTAGATTGATATTTAAATATAATGTTTTTCTGTAACTTTAATACGTCAAACAGTATTAATGCAAAGTAAAACCGACCTTGAACAAGCACCTAAAATAAAATGGGCATATACCGCTTTAGTTGTAATTGTTACCTGGTTTGCCCTTGTACTTCAATTCAGTGTTTCCATACCTGCTTATCTTGCCAATGGCCGCTCTGTTGGCAATACACTTGTGCAGCTATTTAGCTACTATACCATTTTAAGTAACCTGCTGATGGTTGTTTGTTTAACCGTAATTTTAATAGCGCCAAGATCAGCATGGGGCAGGTTTTTTTTAAAGGGTACCGTTTTAACCAGTATTGCACTTTATATTACCATTGTAGCGCTTATTTACAATGTTGCATTGCGTAATATATGGCATATGGAAGGCCTTTTTAAACTGGCTAATGAGCTGCTGCATGTAATAAACCCGGTGTTATTTATAATATACTGGTTTGTATTTGTACCTAAAGCCGGATTAAAATACAGAGATGTTTTGCCCTGGTTATGGTTCCCTTTTATTTATTTTATCTATGTGCTTATCCGTGGCGCCATTTCCGGCGATTATCCATATCCTTTTCTTAATGTAACAAAATCAGGATACGAACAGGTTATGTTTAATGCGTTTGTGCTGTTGCCTGTAATCTGGGGTTTGGGTGCATTGTATGTTTTAATCGCCCGCCGGATGAACAGATCTGAAAAAATAAGTGCCTGACTATTTCAATTGTATCGGTTACTGCACAGGCTCCGCTCAAGTTATCCTTGTAACATTAGCTTGTTCCATCAGCATTCTTAAACCTTTTGGCATCGTAATTGTCCGACCTGTCATATCTATCTATAAATAAATATTATGAAAAAGTATATTTTAAGGATTATTGTGTTGCTTATACTGGCATCAGCAACCCTGACGAGCTGTTCAGTTGAATACAGGGAAAGACACCGGCATTATCATGATAACGATCATGAGCACGACCACGACCATGATAATGATCACCATTACCATAATTACTAAATACCAACCAAGCCTCCCGGAATTCCAGGAGGCTTGGTTATTTAATAACTATGTTTTAGTTGGATATTTTGGTAACTAAAACCCAGTCTACAACTACTTTTGCCTGCCCTGCTTTTATTTTGTTAACCGTTGTTTCTGCTATGCCAAAATATGGCGTTTTAACCTTATTTACGCCAGCCGGATAACCACCGCCTAAAGCAAAATTAAGGATGATGAACTTTGGATTATCATAAGCCCAGCGGCCGTATTTTTCAACCATTGCACGGGTTACGCTGTAGGTTACTTTGCCGTCAACTTTAAATATAAGGTTGTCGTGCGTCCAGTCAACCGAGTACACATGCCATTGGGTAACATCTGTGCCGGCCGGAAAGAATGCCCTGTAAGCCAAAGGGGTATCTCCGAAGTAACCTGGGCCATGCAGGGCGTTGCTTGTCCAGCTGGAGTCGCCAACGGTTTCCATCATATCAATTTCGCCGCAATCGGGCCATTTGCCATTTCCCAATGCCCAAAATGCAGGCCATAAACCAGCTCCGGCGGCCATTTTCATCCGGGCGGATGCTGTGCCATAAGTAAACTCCATTTTGTGCTGGGTATTTATCCTGCCCGAAAGGAAATCGTACTTTTTGTTTTCCTTGCTGATATATCCCGGATGATAAACAGCTTTTAGTACCAGGGCATTCTTTGCGCCTTCGGCATCGGCATTAGCCAACAAATAAATGGTTGAAGCGGAATCAACATAAGCCTGTTGCTCCTCATTAACAGTATTGCCGGTTACCTCAACGTTCCATTTGGTACGGTCAAGCGCTTTTTGACTAAAATCCTCAAAAAAAATAGTATCAGTTTTTTTGGGTTGATTTTGTTGGGCTGTAGCGGCTGTAGCGGCTGTAGTGGCTAATATTGTAATTATTGTTGTTAGCTGTAAAAGTTTCATGTGGTTTTTATTGGTTGATAAAAATAGGATAAATTGTTAAAACTATTTCAACCCATATTTTTCAAATATCTCTACCGCTTCAATATGGGTAATAATTTCTCCACTGTCAGCGTCAGCTCATCCTTCCATAACATCTTTTTGTTGTTCAGGAGCTTTTACTCAACCGTAAACCAGGTATAATCTTTTGCGGCAATTTCCTCATTTAAAATTTATTCGTTATGCACAGCCGCAGGGTCGCTTTCCAGCTTAAGGCTTTCCGTATGGATGGCATTCATCAGCTCCTCAATAAGCTCCGGCGAGAGGCCCTCTTTTTTACCGGCTTCTTTGGCTTTATCTACTACTTGCTTAAAGCGGGCTGCCTGTAACGGGGGGATATGGTTTTTGGCTTTATATACGCCAATCTCTCTTACAATCCTTTCCCGTTCACCTATTGTCTTTATCAATTGGTTATCCAGCGAATCAATTTTAACACGGCTTGCATCAAATTCAGCTTTGGTATTTATTGGCTTTGATTGTGAATAGGCTGAGCTGTAACCAAGTAATGCAGCGACTGTTGTCAGTAAAATAATTTTAATGTTTTTCATATGCTTATAGTTTGATGATGGCTAAAATCAGGATAAAAATTTAAATTTTATATAATTTGATTGCAATGTTAAGGCAACGCATCAAAATAATAATACACACCTTTAGGAGGCTCCCATAAAGCCTTTTCTAACTTTATAGCTTTGATCTGATTGCAATGAGAGGAGGTGATGCTAATTAAAGATCCTGCAAATAAAAAATCTTTGAAAAAAATAACATAATATTTGCAACGTACGTTTTTAATACATACCTTTGAATATGACATTGTTTAAAAAGGATATGGCCACGGAAATAGTACCTACAAAAACCGAAATGGATGTGCTGCAGGTGCTATGGCAATACGGACCTTCAACCGTTCGTTTTGTGCACGATAAGTTGAACGAACAAAAGGAAATTGTACAATATACATCAACCTTAAAGCTAATGCAGGTGATGAAAGAGAAGGGCATGCTTGGGCGCGATGAAACTAATATGAAGCATATTTACAACGCGGTCGTTGCTGAAGGTAAGGTAAAAGGAAACCTGCTCGGTCGTTTTGTTGATTCGATGTACAATGGCTCACCAAGCAATTTGATGATGGCCCTGCTTGATAATGATAAAACATCGGGCGAGGAATTACTGAAAATAAAAGAGATGTTAAGCAAAATGGATAACATTAAATAATTTAAGATGCACTTACTTTTAATAAACACCACATTAAACAAAATAATCACAGCTTTTAGCTGGATGCTGATCCATTCGTTATGGCAGGGGTTATTTTTAGCTATTGTTACCGGGGTGGCATTGGTGTTTGCTAAAAGATCGAGCCCGGCATACAGGTATAACCTGGCGCTTATTTTATTTATAGTATTTATTGCAGCCTGCGGCTTAACCTTTGTTTACGAATGGCAAAGCACAACAACTGCAACTGCCTTAACCACGCTTCCCGGGAATATTGGTGTGAATGTATCATCGTTATTTTTTAATGTTCATAGCGTTAAACAGCTTACTAAAACGTTTACCGATTATTTTTCAGCAAATGCGCCATTTATAATCCTGATCTGGTTTATGGTTTTCCTGTTCAAAAGCGTAAAAATGATCTCATGTTTGG
This sequence comes from Mucilaginibacter sp., assembly GCF_028288225.1. Lineage (GTDB taxonomy): Bacteria > Bacteroidota > Bacteroidia > Sphingobacteriales > Sphingobacteriaceae > Mucilaginibacter. The sequence continues at coordinate 196,677 of NZ_JAQBOC010000088.1, read as the reverse complement.
CTTATAATCAGCGCATTCGTAATTACCAGGTTTACCAGCCATCTGAATTTTGGGCAAATAAGGTTAGCCTGTTCTCTGAAAAATTGAAGATAACTAAAGCAGTAAAATTATTGCAGTCGGGCTATATTAAAGTGCCAGTGATTGTCGGTCATTTAAAGCCTGTTATTTTAATGCCCGTAGGCTTGCTGGCAGGGTTGCCAATGTTGCAGGTTGAAGCCATTTTATTGCATGAGCTTGCCCATATAAAACGCAACGATTACTTTATTAACTTTTTACAGAACATTGCCGGGGCTGTATTTTTCTTTAATCCGGGTTTATTGTGGATCTCGTCACTATTAAAAGAAGAGCGTGAAAACTGCTGCGATGATATTGCCCTGCAGCAAACCAATAATAAAATGGAATTGGTGCAGGCGCTGATCAGCTTTAAAGAACATGAGCTTTACGGCTCAGCTTATGCAACTGCATTTCCGGGTAAAAAGAATTACCTGATGTGCAGGGTTGTACGGATCTTGCACAACCAAAATAAAACGTTCGGGCGTAGCGAAAAGATATTTTTCATAACAAGCATTTTATTATTTGGCCTTATAGTAACCACTGCTGCCGTTGCCCGGATAAAAGAATTCACGAAAATATCGGTTAAGGAAGGTAATCATGTCAGCAAAACAATTGTTCAGCCCAACAAGACTGTTGTTGCCGCAATAACGGCAAAACGGGTAAGGTTGAACAAGAGGCACATTGGCTCAATGCGCATGCCGGTAATGATAAATGGCATAGAAAGCATAAGAAAAACTGAAGCTATGAAAGTTGCAGCCGATATAAAAACGAGCCCGGTTGAGCAAGCTGGTCAGGTTAGCAGCGTGCAACCCGAAATTATAAAACAACAGCTTGGTGACGGCAGGGCGCAGGCAGAAAAGGACAGGGGAAATACTGAACAAGGCCGGGTTCAATCAGAACGGGACAGGAAAGAGGCAGAGCAAAGCAGGATGCAGGCCATGAAAGACCAGGAGCGTGCCCGGCTTGACAGGATACAAGCAGAAAAAGACCGTGCACAGGCAGATATAGACAGGGCACAAGCGGTGAAAGATCGTGCACAGGCAGACAAAGATCGTACGCAAGCGGTAAAAGACCGTGCACAAGCTGAGCTTGACAGGCAACAATCTGCCAAAAGTAAAGCAAGTGTAAGCGAATAAAAGGTCAGGCTATAATTAAAATTCTTTTTTAACAATTACATCAATTACAACCTTTATATATTAAATAGAAAAATAAACGGCTGAGAGAATAATGCAGATGGCGCACCTGTATTAGCGTTAAAGCCCATATTTATAAATCAACAAACAGGCAATTTTTTAAAATTACCGCAAACGCGGAATGGAATTTTATTGCCCAATTTTTAATCTTAAAATCAAAAAAGAAAATGAAAACTAAATTTTTAAAATATAGTATGCTTGTAATAGCCGCTATGGCATGGGGTGTTGCAGTAAATGCCCAGGATAAAGGCTCTGATACTTATTCTAACTACGGTAGCCAAAGTAAAGATGCGCATGGTAATACCATTGAGCGTGTGCATACCTTTACTGATGGCAAGGAATACAGCTTTAAGCTGGTTAATGGTAAGGTAGCAAATTTATATGTTGACGATGTAAAGATAGCCCCTGAACAGTATGCAAAATACAGCACGGAAATTAATAAAATTAAAGAACAAATAAGGCTGGACAGGATCCAGGCTGAAAAAGATCGTGCCCAGGCAAAGGTAGATCGTGCCCAGGCAGATAAAGACCGTGTCCAGGCCGAAAAGGACAGGGGACAAGCTGAAAAAGACAGGATGGAGGCCGTTTCAAGCAGGGGGCAGGCTGAAAAAGATCGCGCACAGGCTGAGCGGGACCGTTTACAAGCTGAAAAAGACCGTGCCCAGGGAGATAAGGACAGGGAGCAGGCTGTAAAAGACCGTGCGCAGGCTGAACTGGACCGTGCGCAAGCTGTAAAGGATCGCGCCCAGGCAGCAATTGATCGTAAACAGGCGGAAGAAGACCGAAAACTGATGGCCCAATTAATAGGCGACCTGGTAAAAGATGGCATTGTACCTGATGAAAAAAGCTTATACTCATTAACAATTTCGCCAAACGGGATGACCGTTAACGATAAACAAATGTCTGCCGAGGTGCATAATCGTTATAAAACCAAATATAGCAGGTTTGCTAATGGCGTTTTTTCATATGGCGACAGCGGAAATATTAGGGGTATTCACATGAGCAGGTCTAAGCAGTAAAAGAGCTTTAATACTATAAAAATAACATATCGGTAGGGGAAGCGCCGCTTTAAACGGATGCTTTCCCCTTATTTATTTACAGCGTTTTTAATCCTTTTTCAATTTCTTTAATCAAACATGTAACCTTATGAAATTACGAGCCGTACAAGACGACATAATTTGATAAATTATATTACTGATAAATTAATTGATTACTAAAAGATTAAATCAACCCAAATCATGGAACACAAATTGAACACCCTGAAAAACGATTTACAAAATGTTTTTGTACAAGGAAATGCTAATGGCATTCAAATGGCACGCGTATTTATTATCATGGCCATTCCTCTAATAACCATCTTTATAGTAGGCGCACGTCACATTATCTACTAATATCAATATTATTTATTACCTGGTTTTGTATGTGCATGGAAATGCCTGGTGTATAATTGATAAAGCCAGGTAGCGTATACAACAACAATAATATTAGTATCAGGTATTTTAAAAAGATAAAATGTTATGGTTTTTTTATAGCGTGAAGCTGAAGCTATTATTAAACTATAATGGGATAGGTATAAAAGCAAAACAGTCATTACATTTACGTAATAACTGCCTGCTCCCTAACTAAACTAACTAACCGTTTGTTTATTAACTATTTTGCCACTTATCACCTGGCAAATTGTAATTCTTAATTATTATAAGAATTATAAATTTCTCTGTATGTTATTACCCACATCATTAAAGATAAGGGAAAGAATGAACAATTAGCGCATTTAAGTCATTTGTTGCATTCAATGATTCAAAATTAAGCAGAGAATAATAAAACTTAATGGGGGTTATTACGGAATTTGCATACGTAGTTTTACGCAATTTTACCGGGTAGACGATAAATAGGTAGGGCCATTTATAGGTTTTTACCTGTAACCCATAGCTTGCAGGTTAAACAGTTCGGCATAACGGCCATTTTTTAGAATAAGTTCCTGGTGGCTGCCAATTTCAATGAGCTCGCCTTTTTCGAGTACTAAGATCCTGTCGGCCATTCTTACTGTACTAAAACGGTGAGAAATGAGTACGGCCGACCGGCCTTTAGTAAGCTCGGCAAATCTTTCAAAAACAGCATATTCGGCACGGGCATCCAGCGCAGATGTTGGCTCGTCTAATATTAGTAGTTGCGCATTCTTCATGTAGGCGCGTGCAAGGGCAACCTTTTGCCATTCGCCGCCTGAAAGTTCAACACCCTGCGCAAACCGTTTTCCCAGTTGCTGGTCATATGCATCGGGCAGTTTTGCAGCAAGGGTATCCGCCAAACTTTGCCGGGCCGCCGCTTCAATTAATGGCCGGTTATTTTGCTGGCTAATGTTGCCAACCGCTATATTTTGAGCAAAGGTCATCTGGTAACGTAAATAATCCTGGAAAATGATCCCCACATTAAGCCGCAGATCAGTAAGATTATATTCCCGAAGGTCTTTACCATCCAGCAAGATCCTGCCTTCAGTTGGGTCATAAAGCCTTGCAAGCAACTTTACCAGTGTGGTCTTTCCGGCTCCGTTTTCACCAACAAGGGCCAGTTTTTCACCGGGATGCAGGGTAAAGCTTAAATGGCGGTTTGCCCACCGTTCAGAATTTGCATACTTAAAACCTACATCTTCAAAAACAAAACCCAGCTGGATGGTTTTTGGGAAGGGAAGGGCATTAGCTGCCGGTTTTATTTTTGGTTTGATGTCGAAAAATTCAAAAAAATCGCGCAGGTAAATGGCGCCTTGCGACACAGAAGTAAACCTGCTTAAAATGCCCTCGAGCAAACTCCGCAATTGGCGGAATGATCCCGCAAGAAAAGCAAGCATACCAATGGTAACATTGCCATCAACTGCTTTTATAATGATAACCACATAAGCGGCATAATAACCCATGCTGCCCATCATCGCAAAAAAAGTACCCCATAGCGAACGTTTTATTGACAGTTTTTTATTAGCCAGGTAAAACTTACCGGATAACTGCCTGAAACGCTCAATAATAAAACCTGACAGATCAAAGATCTTTACTTCTTTAGCGGTTTCATCGCTGGCACCCAGGTAGCGGATATAATCCAGCTCGCGGCGTTCGGGCGTCTGGCCGCGGGTAAGGGCATAGCTTTGATCGTTAAAATATGATTCGCCTAAAAATGCAGGGATAATAGCGATAAGCAGTAAAATTATAAGCCATGGATTAAACGCCATTAACCCGGCAGCCAGGAAACCCATTGTGATTAGGTCCTGCACTTGTGTCATTACCTGCGACAACAGCATGGTACGCCCTATGGTTTGCTGACGTGCGCGTTCAAGCTTATCATAAAATACCGAGTCTTCAAACTGGTCAAGATCAAGCGTGGCCGCATGCTCCATTATTTTTACCGAGGTATGGTTGCTGAAAAGATCGCCAAGCAGGGCATCAACCAAAATAATAGCACGGCTAAGGCCATCTGTTAAAATGGCCAGCGCAAATTCAAGCCCTACCAATTGCCATAAATGATTGGTGCTTGCCCCATGCTGATGACTAAGTATAATAACGTTATCAATAATAAGCTTGCCAACATACAGCAAAGCCACGGGCATAGCCGAACGTACCAGGCGCAGCAACGCGTTAATAATGGTAAATAGTGGGCTGGTTTGCCATACCAGTTTAAAAAATGCCGGCAGGTTGTTAAGTGCTGCCAGTCTGTCTTTTAGGGTTAAAGGCCCGGTATGTACATTTTTAGGGGGACGGGAGTTCAAATGCTATCCTTTTTTATTTATCGTAAAAATAAGAAATTAATGGGTGGGCTGGTATTTATCAATGTTTTGTGAGGGAGGGATGACAATGTAAAAACAGCTGTCTAATTGCGATAGATTATTTAACTTGCCATAGCAAAACAACCATCATGGGCGAGTTTATAACATTCAGCATAGCCGGGCTTATTATTATATTTTTAAGCTACCTTATAAAATATAAAAAGCAGGCATATTTAATTTCGGGCTATAATGAAGATGAAATTATTGATAAAGATGGCTTTTGTAACTGGATTGGCGGGGTAATGATGTGGCCCGGCATATTTGCAATTATTGCGGGCGCCCTGATGTGGATGTATCCGGCTATGGGAATGCCTGTTGCACTTGCATTTGCTTTAATTACCATTGTAGCTGTAATAATTGCTATAGTTGGCGGAAGGAAATATAAAAAGCAGGGGTGATTTTTTTGAACGATGATCAAAGGATTGCCATTACAAAGACAAAAAATCTTATAAATCCCTTAAATTCCAAAATCGTGTTATTTTTGCCGCTTAATTACTAAGCATGAACTCCTCATTAAAAAATCAATTCGACGGTATAATTTTTGATCTTGACGGCACCCTTTGGGATAGCACCGGCAATGTTGCCCAGGCCTGGCAGGCCGCGGTAAACGGTGTTGATTATATTACTGAGTTGATGACCCAGGAGAAGGTTCGTTCCATAACAGGGATGACCTACGATTCCATATTTGATAAATTGTTCCCTAATCTTAGTACAGAACAACGTGCCGAAGTCCAGGCGCTTTGCGGAAAGCATGAACTTGAGATTTTGCACGAAAAAGGCGGTGAGCTTTACCCTAACCTTGACGAAACGCTAAGTTACCTTGCCGGTAAATACAAGCTATTTATTGTAAGCAATTGCCAAAGCGGTTATATAGAGGTGTTTTTTAAAATAAGCGAGATGGAGCATTATTTTATGGGGCATCAATGTTACGGCACCAAAGGAAACCCTAAAGCCGAAAATATTAAGGATATTGTAACTGATCATAACCTTAAAGCCCCGGTTTACATAGGCGATACTATGGGCGACTATGACTCGGCCACCAAAGCCGGCGTTCCGTTTATTTTTGCTAATTACGGTTTTGGCATTGTTGAAAATGGACAAATAGCTACCATTAGCAATTTTAGTGAGCTTACAGAATTGTTGTAATCCAATCCGTTTTTTGTAAAGACGCTGTGCATTTGAATCCCTGCCTGCAGGTCTTCATAGACCTTTTTGTATGGTTATAGAGGCTATGCATCACCTGCAATGCATTTTTATATAATTATTTGAAAGATATTAACCCAGGCAAAAAAATCACTATTTTTATGTAATGATTTGATCTTTTATAGGTTCTGGGGCATCAATCAAATTTTATGTGATATGCCGGGCTTCATGGCGCTAATAGCAGCGATATTAAAGGAATAAAAGATCAATGATATTGGCAATGAATGATCTGTTATAAACCAGCATTTAATTATCAAGCAAAATGGAACAGCAACAATAGATGTTTAGCTTTTGCTATTTTTTGTAGCTTTAAATGCTGTTTTATATTACTTTTATATTGATTTTATTTTCAGGCTATGGCATCATCAAATAAATTTTCGCGTCGCAGTTTTATCCGTACAGGTTCATTAGGAATCGGGGCACTGGCCTTAGGGCCGGCTTTATCATCATTTGTTTTAGCAACAGGCAAAGCAAAAAAGAAATTAGGCATTGCTTTAGTAGGATTAGGATCATACTCGGGCGGACAGCTTGCCCCCGCCCTGCAGCACACTAAGGATTGCTACCTTGCCGGTATTGTAACCGGTACGCCGGCAAAGGCGGTTGATTGGGCGAAGAAATATAACATCCCTCAAAAAAACATATACAACTATCAAAATTTTCACGAAATAGCCAATAACCCTGATATTGATATTGTGTATGTAGTGCTCCCTGTGTCAATGCATAAGGAATATACAATAAAAGCAGCACAGGCGGGCAAACATGTAATTTGCGAAAAGCCGATGGCACTTAACGCCAAAGATTGTGAAGATATGATTGCGGCTTGTAAAAAAGCAAACAGGCTGCTTTCTATTGGTTATCGTTTGCATTTTGAGCCACATAACGTGGAGATAATGCGATTGGGCCAGCAGCACATATTGGGCAATATAAAACATATTGATACCGGTAATGGCTTTACTTATAATGGCGATCCTAACGCATGGCGTTTAAAAAAAGCACTGGCTGGTGGCGGTGGACTAATGGATATGGGTATTTACAGTATCCAGGGTACCCGATATACACTGGGGCAGGAGCCCGTGGCAGTTAAAGCAACACAGCAGAAGTTACGCCCTGATTTTTTTAAAGAGGTTGATGAAACCGTATTTTGGGAGCTTGAGTTTCCCGGCGGACTTAAAACCACCGGAAAGTCGAGCTATAATAATGACTGGAGCTACCTTAAAGTTGAGGCTGAGCAGGGTAATTTTGAGCTCGGTCCGGCTTTTGGATATGGCGGCATAGAGGGCAGCGTGAACGGAAACCCAATGAAATATCCTCAAATTATACAGCAGGCGGCCCAAATGGATGATTTTGCCAAATGCGTAACCCTTAACAAACCCAGTCGCGTACCAGGCGAAGAAGGCTTAAAGGATATGAAGGTTGTAGATGCCATATATAAGAGTTTGGATTCAGGTAAGTGGGAGAGGATAAGTTGATTGGGTTGAGTGAGTTGATTAGGTTAAGTAATGATGAATAAAACTTTATATTAGAGGCAACTTTCTTAATTTGGGAAGTGAAACTTACAGATCACACTGATAACTTAATCAACTCACTCAACCTAATCAACCCAATCAACTAACAAAATGCTTTTCCCCGAAGACTTTTTGCATTACGTATGGAAGTTCAGGCTTTTTGAGCGTATCGGCTTACAGACAACCGATAACGAAGAACTGGAGATCTTTTCGGCGGGGATGCATAATTCAGACTCGGGACCCGATTTTCAAAATGCCAGGATCAGGGTTGGGGATACGGTTTGGGCCGGGAACGTAGAGGTTCATATATCATCATCCGACTGGCAAAAACACGGGCATACAACCGATGATTCATATAGCAATGTAATACTGCACGTAGTTTATAAGGATGATAAGCCGTTGATTTTACCAAATGGCCGCCGTGTACCAACCCTTGAATTGCACAGCCGCATTCCTGACGATCTTTACAATCGTTATCATAACCTGGTTTTCGGGAACCAAACTATTATTCCCTGCGAGGCAAATATTGGCTCGGTAGACGGACTTACCCTGCACAATTGGCTTGCCCGTGTATTGGTTGAACGATTGGAGAAACGGTCGGCAGCGGTAATTGATGCGCTTAACCTTAACCGGGGCGATTGGGAAGAAACTTTTTACCAGTTTTTGGCGGCAAACTTCGGGTTTAAAACCAATGCCCTGCCTTTTGAACTGCTGGCAAAATCATTACCGCAAATAACCCTGGCAAAGCATAAAAACAATCCTCTACTAATAGAGGCCCTGATATTTGGACAAGCGGGGTTTTTAGCCGGGGATTTTAAAGATGGATATCCTGCAAAGCTTAAAAGTGAATATGAATTCCTTCAAAAAAAGTATAAGCTAACACCCATTGAAAACTATTTATGGAAGTTTATGCGACTTCGCCCTCAAAACTTCCCGACAATAAGGCTGGCACAGTTTGCTGCGTTAATTGTACACGCCAATCATTTATTCTCAAAGGTGCTGGAAATAAAGGATGTAAAGGCATTGCGGAATTTGTTTTCAGAGATAAAGGTTAATTCATACTGGGAAAATCATTACCGTTTTGATGTGGAGTCTGCCCCTTCGGCAAAAAATATGGGATCTGCATCAATTGATATATTGCTGCTAAATACTTTGGCGCTATTTTTGTTTAGCTATGGTAGGCATAACCAGGTTCAGCATTATATTAGCCGCTGTTTAAAGTTATTGGAGCATTTACCCAATGAAAACAATAAAATTATAACAGATTTTGCTAACTTAGGTGTGAAAATAGATACCGCTTTTGAATCGCAGGCATTGCTTGAGCTAAAAAATAATTATTGTAATTATAAGAAATGCCTGCAATGCGGCGTTGGTAATAAAATATTAAAACTGGGCTGATATGTTGCAAAGGATCCTTACTTTTTTTGAACGATACTCTTTCGGGGTTTGTACTTATCTGGGCGAAAAATTTAATGTTTCCATAGGTAAGATCAGGCTGTTTTTTATATACTCATCTTTCCTGGCCGTTGGCTTCCCGCTTATATTCTACATATTCGCCGGCATAGTACTTGATATCCGCAAATTTGTAAAAAGGGTGCATACGAGGGTTACGGATCTGTAAGGGATTTTGGAATTCGGATGTTCGATCTCGGATTTAAACTGTCGTCCTTGCGAGGAACGAAGCAATCTGCACAGGACATTCATGGACCTTTATCTTGTTGGTGCCTTAAAGCTTATTTGCATTTTTGCTCACCACATGGCATAATACTTCCTGATCTGAACAGCTCAAAGTTTGCTTCGTTCCTGGCAATGACGGCTTGTTTATTACCTCTTCAACGGATACAAATGCATCACCTGCCCGCCACCCGATGCTAAGAGCATATCCATCACCGTGCTTTTATTAACCTGCTTTACAACTTTTACCAGGTGGTTTAAATCAGGATCATTTGTAGGAGCATCGCTATAAATTTCCGCTGTATACTGGCCTTCGGGTAAAAAATTTAATGCGTGGGTTATGGTGCGGGTTTCATGATTTGTTATGGCGCCAATATACCAGTCGTTGCCTTTTCTGCGGGCAATGGCTACGTACTCACCAGGTTTTGCATCTATAACCCGGGTTTCATCCCAGGTGGTGGGTACCTGCTGTACAAATTTAAATCCGGGCTGATTAATATAAGCTTCCGGGTTATCACATACCATTCCCAAATTATTTTCCAAAACTACGTACATGGCCAGCATATGGCAGCGGGTGCCCAGTACAAAAGGGCGGGTATAATGCACCTTAAACTGCTGTGGCGATGCGGCCCTGAATCCTCCCAAATGGTAATCGGTTGAGCCGGCCAGCATGCGGGTAAAGGGGATATTGATATCCGCATCGGGTGTTACAATATCATTCCATTTATCATTCTCATAATTTAATGTCCCTTCGCGGTTAAACTCATTAGGGTAAGTGCGGCTGGTGCCGGTTGGCTTATAAGCCCCGTGAAATTGAATGTGCAGGTGGTGCTGTGCAGCTTTTTGTAAGATCTCTTCCTGCATGTTTACCATTTCCTGGTCGTCGCGGTCCATAAAATCGCACATCAAGCCTTTTATGCCCCATTTTTCGTATTGGGCAAATGTTTCATCCAGCTTAGGGTATAATGCATAAAAATGCACCCACACCCGGATGCCTACGCCTTTTTTAGCAGCCGAATCACACAATTGCTTCATATCCAAACCAGGAACGGCTTTTGAAGGATCGGCATGCGGCCCGGGCTGAAAACCGGCGCCATCATTTACATACCACTCATGCAATCCATATTCAACAACCGAATGATATTCAATACCGTATTTGGCGCAGAAATTGACGTAATACATATTGGTTTCGTAGTTGTTTCCAGGTGCAAAGCTGGTATCCGGAATAGCATTTCCGTTCCACCAGGGGAAAGTTGTTTTACCGGGCTTTAACCACGACAAATCTTTTATTTTACAAGGCTCATTCAAATTGGTGAGGATGTTTGATTCAATGAAAGCTCCCGGCCTGTCGCTTATCATCATTACCCGCCATGGGCTGTTGTGCGGCAAGGTAGCTTTTACTTTTATATCCGTTTGATGGGGCAGAGGGGAGAGGCGGCTTTCCAAAACACCATTATGTTTCATCAGGTACATACCCGCATAATCCCGAAGTGCGGCTTCGGTAATTGCCATGTAAAGCCCTTTAGGAAATTCGAACAAGGCAGGCAGATCCATCAATGTATCAGCTTTTAAATCATTCAGTGAGGCTTTGGTGTAGATGCCTTCGTGCGATGTAGTGTAGTTTTCGCGGAGCAGCGTGGTAACTCTGGGATTTTGGGTTAGGTTAAAAGTATTGATCTCATCGGTAACATTTACGCTTGCCGGCCATCCACTTTGTTTTGGGATGACATATCTGAAAGCAACACCATCATTAAATACCCTAACTTCAACATTCAGGGTTCTTTTGTCGCCGGATTGCTCCGTTACCGGGACCACCACCCTGTTACATTCACTGTGGACCTTACTTGCTTTGCCGGTTACCAGTTCGTAATCTTCAGTCAATCTTTCAGGTTTAGCTACTGCTACAAACAAATTATGATTAAATAAGCCACCTTCTTTAAAACTGATATTAAGGCGGGAGTTATCCATCATCAGAGTGCCTTTATACGCTACTTTATAGTACAATCCGTTATTATCTGCACTTAGCCAGAATTTTATCTGTTTATCAGGAGAAGTTATGGTGATGATGTTTTTCGCCAGCGTATTTGCCGAAATCAGCAAAAATATAAAAAATAGAGCGCGTTTGATTATCAGCATATTTATAGGTTTATCAGGAAATTGGTAACCATAAATGTAAGCTGAAATTGTTGGTTTTTTAATAAAATAGAAAAACCATTGCGAGGTACGCAGCAAACTCCCTAAATAAAGATCGCTGCAAGCTGACCGTTACTTGTTGGCCCATAGAAGTTTGCCTTGTACCTCGTAATGGTTTACTTATTTTTAAAGGCTTTATATTAATTTTCCTGTTATAACAGCATCCTGCAGGTTACTTACCCTGAACCGTGGTTTATAAATACGGTTTGATAATCGTTTTACCCAGCTGGCTTTGTAACCAAACACTGTGCGGATAACATTAACACTGGTCGAACCTGTCGGGTAACCATACTTATACCAGCTGAATTTAGACTGATCGACCCTGAATTTCTCAGCAAACTCAGCTAAAAACAGGTCGATCTCTATATCAACAATATCCAGGTCCAGATCAATGCTGGTATCAAGGCTCAAAGCACCCGGATCAACTGCCCTGATCTTGTACCTTGTGCAATAATCAACTATAAATTCCTTTAATTGAGGGTGTATATCTTCCATCTGAATTAATAGTGTTGGTATTATTTAAGTTATAAGACGACAACTTTTTAGGAAGGTTGCATTAAATCTGCCTTTTTTAAATTTGTATAAAATTTAGTTAGATAGAACAGGAAAAAAGGTAATATAATTGTAACTTCCAAAAGCTGTAATAAATATACGAATAGTTTCGTATATTATTGCCTGATTTATATTATTTTTTTATAAACAGATAAAATTCAGGGATTTGACCAGGGGATAAAGACATAAATGCGAATCACCCGATCGAAAAGTCTAAATGCTTTTCTCCAATACACTCAGTTCAATCGGTTGCCTGGCAACGCCAAATTTCTTCTCCACATGAAATGGCTGCATTTCGCCCGTAGCTTTGTAACCACGGCGCTCATACCAGCTTATCAGCTCGTATCTTATGCTGATTACTGTCATGGTAAGTGTATTACAGTTTACCTGCTTTGCATAAGCTTCGGCAGCCAGCAGCAGATCGCGCCCGATACCTTTACCTTGTAATAATGGCGAAACACTGAACATGCCTACATACAATTTGGGGCCGCGCTGTTCTAAATAAACACAGCCGTTTATGCTGCCGTTTTCATCCGTATTTTTAAGGATAGTTATTGAAGGATCATCAAAATAGCCTTTTAGCGTTTCTTCATCAATCCGCAAACCATCCAGCAAATTGGCCTCGGTAGTCCAGCCTTGTTTTGAAGTTTCGCCACGGTAGGCGCTGTTCACTAAAACATTAAGTTCGGGTACATCAGTTTGCAGAGCTTTGGTTACAGGCATAATTTTACTATGAAACCGCAAACCTAAACTTTTTGATTTTTACTGCAAACAATTTAGGTAAAGAAGCAGGAGAAAAGAGTCAGGAAATCAAGAGCCAGGAATCAAGAGAGGATGAGAAAAATTTGATTTTTGCACCGTTAATCACATTAATTGGAAAATATAACATCAACATAATATTCCCCGCTGTTTGAAACTACGATATCACCTTTACCGTCACCATTCAAATCGGCAATTGCAATACCGCTGGGAAATATCCCGGTCTTTATGGTATGGCTTGTTGTAACCCCATGTTTATTCATTATAAACACAGTAATGTTATTGCTGTTGTAATTGGTTACAGCAATGTCCTTTATGCCATCACCATTTAAATCGCCAATGGCAAGTCGCGAGGGAGATTTGCCGGTAGCAAAGGGTGATCCGGGCATCGGTTTAAATGTGCCTTTTCCATCACCCATTAATATGGTTAAGCCGTCGTGCCCTTTATTTTCTGAGGTTATTGTTGGCGAATTGATGATAGCCAGGTCAAGATTGCCGTCATGGTCAATATCGCCAACAGCAACCCCAAATGGCGAGTCGCCGCAGGCAAATGGCGAACCTGCTGCTTCTTTAAAATTTCCTTTTCCATCGCCCAATAATATAGTGGTATTATCCCCATCAAGGTTGGTAGTAATAAGATCCAGGTTGCCGTCCTTATTTAAATCAGCAGCTCTTACGCGCTGGTAAGGGTGCTTGCCAACTTCAAGATATTTTACAGGAGCGTTAAACCCATGATCATTATTTCCAAACAATACAGCAAGACGGTTATTTCCCCAACTGTCGGTTACCAAGTCGATATTACTATCGCTGTTAAAATCGCCCGCTATCAAACCGTGGGTATGTGGCTTAACGTCTACAGGGAATGGTGAGCCCTTTAAGGGTGTAAAGTTCCCTGAACCATCCTCTGTTAATACAGTAAGGTATTTTCGGTCGTGGTTAGCAAAAGCAAGATCAGGTTTACCATCTTTGTTAAAATCGGCTATTGCAATATCATTTGGCATATACCCCGCCGCAAATGGCGAACCTTTTGCTTCGCTAAAGTTTCCTTTGCCTGTTCCAATAAGTATGGTCACGCTGCTGTCTTCACCGTTGGCAATTACCAGGTCTTTGATTTTATCTCCGTTCAGGTCGGCTATTTCAACGCTGAAAGGTTTATTACGGACCTTTAATTTTTTAACCACAGGGCGCCACACCTTTTTTGTTTGGCTGTAATTATTTTTAAAGCTGTTGATGAAAATGCCCCCAACAATCACCAAAAGAAACAATGCTATAGTTTTCATATGGATTTTTAATTGATGCTTAAATTACTACGCGGCCTTAATTAAGATATGTAAAGTTATAACCGGACTGATGAATGTGTTATATTTAAAATTTTCGGTTGCTATATTCCAGTCGCGGCGGTTAATGGCAGCATCGGCAACAGCAACAAATTCCTGGCCTGAGTTTTTTTGGATGCCGGTTTTAAAGCTTATTTTTTTGGTGATCCCATGCATGGTTAAAGTGCCGGTAATTATAACCTTTCTCAAGTCTGTACTATCAACGTAAGCCACGTTAGTAATATCAAATCTCGCAACTGTATATCTGCCGGTATCAAAAAAATTGTCGCCTTTTAAGTTGTTCTCAAGCTTCTCTTTGTCAGGCGAGGTAAGGTCAGTAACCTTCAGGCTTTGCATATCAATCAGTATAAAACCACCTAAAAGTTTTTTATCCTGAAAAGTTAATTTGCCTGTATATACATTAATGCTGCCATCGTGGGTTCCGGTTGGTTTTTCTGCATGCCAGCTTATCCGGCTTTGCGCTTTATCTACTTCAAGACTACTAATTTTGCTTGTTTTAATTTCGGAATCCCGGGTAAATACACCGCTGTTCACCAACAACAGTGTACATAAAATGAAAGTTTTCATATGATCTCCTTTTAGTTTATAAGACAAGATTAGGGAGTTATCAGATCATTTTAAATTAAAGTAGACCACAAGCCGAATTAGTAGATATACATTAATTAAATATTTGAAACTGATCCGTTTATCTATTAAATTTGATGTTGGTCTATTGGATTATCCGTTCATCTGATTTATGCTCATTTTTGAATAAATCAATTAAACAACAGAAATATGAAGTGGCCAATATTAAAAAGGTTGTTATACCTGGGTTTCTGGATAATTATCACCCTGATATTTTTGTATGACAGGCGGTACCTTATTCAAAAGGCCGGGCTTGGCCATTTTACTGAATGCACTATAGTAAGACTTGCGTTAATTATTTCGCTGGCGTACTTGCATCTTTATTACCTGATCCCCCGGTATTTTTCAAACAAAAAGTATTTAATTTATTTTACCTTTTTAGTTTTATCGCTTGGGCTATATGTAAGCCTGCAAAGCCTTTATGATATTTACCTGTATGGTTTTGTTATTGGCGCAGTTAGCTATCGCGATTTTTGGTACTCGTTCCCGTTCAATTTTGTTACCACAGCATGGTATTTGTTGTTAACCGTTGCATTTAAACTGAGTGTTGACTGGTACGAACAAAGAAATGAGGTTTTAAAATTGCAGGAAGAGTTAAGCCGCGTACCTGCTTTTGTAAACACTGAAAAGGATGGGGAATATTTGTTTTTAAAATCGGGCACCAAAAAATTAAAAACACCCATAGCAAGTGTTACTTATATCCAGGGATTAAAGGATTACTCTGTTGTTTATACAGATGAGGGCAAAATAATAGTGAAGGGCACGTTAAAAAGTGTTGAAGAGCTATTCCCCGAGAACCATTTTACCAGGATCCATAAATCATACATGGTTACAAACAGTAAAATAAAGCAGCTAGAAAGTAATAAAGTTGTGCTGATAAACGGAACCATTGTACCCATTGGCCGCAGTTATAAGCACCTGCTGAATTTTTCATAAATAGCCAAGTGTCAAGTCAATAGTCTTTAGTCGTAAGTCAAAAGTTGGTTTTTCTGTTCGTTTTTACTTGGGACTTAAGACTTTGGACTAAGGACTGTGCGTCAATTTATGCTTGACACTACACTAGTACTATTGCAGCAAGTTACAAATTCTTATAATCCTCGCGCACCGGGCTAAAAATGTCTATCAGCCTGCAATCAGTTATGGCAATGCCGCTGTGCCAAACATTTGAAGGCACAATGGCAAACAAGCCGGTATTAAGCAGCTGCGGGATGTCATTAACCGTTAGCTCAAATTCGCCCTCAATAACAAAGGCGCATTGCTCATGGATATGCCTGTGCCGGGGCACCGAGCAGCCAGCTTTAACCTCAATAAAATTGATGGTATTGGTTTCGGTATGAATTAATTTAGAGAAAAAGCCGGGGGCTATTTCTTTGGTTTTAATATCGTTAAAGTAGCGGAAAATAGATGTGTCCATGGTTGTTATATTTCAATTGTAAGGATATAGCAATATTAGAAATTTAAAAACATTTATCTTTAATAATTAAAACCCCGATGCATAAATTTAGGTTTATCTTTATTATCGGTTTTTACAACCATATACTATGGCATTTATTGATTATTACCAGGTTTTAGGTCTTGATAAAAAGGCATCGGAAAAAGATATTAAAAGCGCATACCGGAAGCTTGCCCGCAAGTATCATCCCGATCTTAACCCAAATGATGCGGAGGCCCACAAAAAATTCCAGCAACTGAATGAGGCTAATGAAGTGCTGAGCGATGCAGAAAAACGGAAGAAGTATGATCAGTATGGCGAAAACTGGCAGCACGGGGCCGAATATGAGCAGGCCCGGCAGCAGCAGCAAAGCAGGGGACAAAGCAGCGGTGGTTTTGGCGGCGGCTCATCATACGATTTTGAAGGTTTCGGCAGCGATGATTTTTCCGATTTCTTTCAGTCCATGTTTGGAGGCGCAGGCGGAGCAGGAACGCGGGGAGGAAGGCAAGTTAAATACCGCGGGCAGGATTTTAATGCGGAGCTGCGTCTTAGTTTAAAAGAAGTAGCCGAAACGCATAAGCAAACGTTAACCGTAAATGGTAAAAATATCCGCATTACTATACCAGCAGGCATTGAAAACGGCCAGACTATAAAAATTGCAGGCCATGGCGGGGCGGGGGTTAATGGCGGTCCGGCGGGTGATCTGTATATCACTTTCCTTATTGCAGATGACCCGAAGTTTAAACGGATTGGCAGCGACCTGTATGCTGGTGTTAAGCTTGATATATACACGGCAGTACTTGGCGGCGAAGTAACGGTTGACACGCTGGACAGTAAGGTGAAGATTAAAGTAAAGCCCGAAACCCAAAACGGTACCAAAGTGAAGCTGAAAGGCAAAGGCCTGCCGGTTTACAAAAAAGAAGGCCAGTTTGGCGATCTTTATATTACCTATGAGGTCCTGATCCCGACGAACCTTACTGAAAGACAGAAAAAGTTGTTTGAGGAATTACGGGAGGCTAGCCCCCCGACCCCCTAAAGGGGGAGTAGAAGTTGGCAGCAGAAGTTAATAAAGAATATATCAATGAACCAATGAACCAGTAAACAAGTGAACCATTAAACTAATAAACCAATGGTAAATTTAATAGCAACCACAGAGATCTGCACCTATCATGATGTGGAATATAATTTTATAAATTCGCTGGGAGAAGCCGGGTTGGTAGCGTTAAAAGTGGTTAAGAAAAATACCTACGTCCCCGAAACTGAACTGCAAAAGCTCGAAAAGATGATCAGGATGCACCATGAGCTTGACATAAACGTAGCCGGGATTGAAGCCATCATCCATTTACTGGACAGGGTTGAGCAAATGCAGGAGGAATTGCGGGTGCTGAGGAACAGGGTGGGGTAGTTTGCTAATAAGATTTACGAAGTTTTCGAAACTTCATAAATCTGCTCCTGATCACTCGCCCTGACCAATTTAGTTTTATTTTTATTGATAATAAGCGCAGCCACTACAAGGTTTGGCACCCAGCATAGCCATGACACAATACGATAAGCCAGAATGAAATCCATATGCATTGCAGATTGCATCATGGGCAGCCAGATCCGCAGGGTAACGGCCGCAAAGGTAAGGGCGTAGTTAATGATCATCCATTTTTGGTGTTCAGCAATTTCCAGTCTGCGGATGCTCATATAAGCCTTTATTATGGTATAAAACCAAAGCAGTGCCAAAATGCCAAAACCCATTACGCAAATTGAACCTCCGCTGGCAAACAAAGCAATGTACATACCTGCGCAACTGCTTATTAAAACCACAATTATATATATTTTGCCTATCCACCGGTGCGCGTTTAAATAACGGCTGCGCAACTTTTTGCTAAACTGCGACCACCCGGTTAGCAGGGCAAGGCCGCCAAATGAAATATGCAGGTAAAATAGGATGTGCCAAACCGGGTTGTTTTTTATATCAGCGGGTTTCCCCTGTAAAAGCCCGTTTTTATTCATATCTACCAAAAAATATGCAAGCGGGTAAAGACCTATTGGTATTGCAAAAAACACAAACGGGATCCAGGGCAGGTTTTTAAGTTTCATTATTTTAATTGCTGATAAATTAAAGGGAAGATCTTATTAAGGAACAGGTTTGATGCCCTGATAGCTGTTGCATCGTCAATGCTTTCATTAACCGTGATAACGGCGTTTTTAGCAGGGATAACAAATGCAATTACCTACCCCAGACTAAACCATAGGTTTTATTTGCGAATAACCAGTGCTTATAAAAAGCGGGCTTATTAAAAATACAAGTAAGATTTTTTTCACGAGGCGTAATCTTTAACTACGACGTTTTACTATCATTTATATTGTAAATGTGAGTATTAAACGGTTGCTATTTTATCCTGTGGTCACCAAAAACCGTCCGGTGGTCAAAATAGTTTCGGTAAGTATGGATGGCGTGGTTTCTTTACATAAAAAACAACAAAACAATGGAAACCACACAACGCCAAACCTATCTCGACTGGTTAAGGATCTTATCCATACTGGGTGTATTATTTTTTCATTCGGCCATGCCATATGCAATGGATATGGACTGGCACATAAAGAACCGCGAAACCAGTGACCTGATGATGGAATCGAACCTGTTTTTGCACCTTTTTCGCATGCCGCTGCTCTTTTTTATTTCTGGTACCGTGAGTTACTACATGATGCAGCGGCGATCTACTTTAAGTTTCATCGGCTTACGTTTCCGCAGGCTTTTTATACCATTGCTGGTGGGCATATTCATTATAGTACCGCCGCAAATTTATATGGAACGATTGGCACATGGTTACAAAGGCAGCTTTTGGGACTGGTATCCAAGTGTATTTAACTTTGTGCCATATCCTAAGGGGGGCAGCTTTAGCTGGCACCACCTTTGGTTCATCGCTTATTTGTTTATTTATGACCTGCTGTTTGCCCCGCTATTTTCATGGATGATCTCGCCCAAAAGCGATGGATTTAAAGAAAAACTTGCGGCCCTGGCGAAAGGCAAATGGGTTTACATGCTGATGTTGCCGGGCATTGTTTGGTTTGCTTTACTGGCAAACAAATTACCCGAAACCAATGACCTTGTTCATGATGGCTGTTACTTTGTATATTGGCTGCTGTTCCTTTTGGCTGGCTTTATCTGCATATTACAGCCGAAACTAATGGACAGCCTGGAGCGGAACCGCCGGTTTGCTTTAACCATTGGTTTTTTAAGCCTGATGATGTGGGAGTGTTTAAGATGGAACGGTGTTGAGCCGGGGCACCCGCAATGGCCATTTCACAACCTGCTGTTTAACTATGCATTTTCAGCTTTACGGCCAATAATTGCCTGGGGATGGGTGCTGGCGCTGGTAGGTTATGGTAAACATTACCTGAACCGCCCGCACAGGGTATTGAATTATTTAAACCAGGCGGTATATCCTTTTTATATCCTGCATCAAACGGTGATTGTGCTGATTGTATATTACATCGTAAATGTTCCGAATGAAAGTATCTTGTCAAAATATATTTACACCGTTGGCATAACCTTTTTTGTTAGTGTGCTTACTTACCATTTGCTGATCCGCCCGTTTGCACTTACCCGCTTTTTATTTGGGATGAAACCTAAAGAAAAGCCTAAAGCGGCGAAAGTTCAGCCAGAAGAAATAAAACCGGTTGTTATACATTCTTCATTAAATTTGGAGCAACTAACATGAAGTTTTTCAGAAAATATATTTTCCCTGCATTGTACGGCCTGCTGGTATATTTTACCATCAGGCTGCTGCATGACCTTGATGTGGACTCCCGGTTTTGGAAAAGAAGCTGGGCTTTAAATATCTTCGAGATGAGCTGCAGTGTGCTGGCGGGTTATTTGGGGATCTATCTTTTTGAGTGGCTCTTCCGCTATTATGACAGGCGATGGCCCCTTCAATTAAATTATAAGGGCGTTGTAAGGGAACTGATCATATTTATATCTGCTAACCTGGTTTTGGTGAACTTAATATTTATGCCGATGGCGGCATTTACAGATGATGGCCTTTCATGGGCCGATGTTGCCGACCTTAACACCATCCCGACATTATACGCCCTTATTTATTATGGCATAGCGCGCAGCAGTACCTGGTTAAAGGCCTATGTTAATAATAAGGTGCAGCTAGAAAAGTTAACTAACGACCACCTGCAAACCGAGCTTAAATTCCTGAAAGCCCAATATCATCCGCATTTTTTATTCAATGCACTTAACACTATTTATTTCCAGATGGATGAGGATCTTGGCGGGGCCAAAAACAGCATCGAGAAGTTTTCTGAGCTGTTAAGGTACCAGCTGTATGATCAGCAGCAGCAGGTACCGGTTTTAAACGAATTGGAATACCTGCAAAGCTTTATAGACCTGCAAAAAATAAGGAGCAGCGATAAGCTGAAAATGGATGTTAAGTTTGATAAGGCGTTGAACGGGCAACAGGTTTATCCGCTGTTGTTTTTGCCGCTGGTTGAAAATGCCTTTAAATTTATTGGGGGCAATTATAAGCTGGCTATAGCTGCGCAATTACTGGATAATGAGATAGTTTTCAGGGTTGAGAACTCCATGCCCCAATTTGCAAAGTCAATAAGCAAAAGCAGCGGCATAGGTTTGGAGAATTTAAAGCGTAGGCTCGATCTGTTATATCCCGGCAAACACACATTGCTTACAACTACGGATAATGATAATTTTACTGCCGAACTAAAGCTGCATTATGAATAACATAACCTGTATAATAACCGATGATGAGCCTTTTGCACGTAAGGGTTTGCAGGGCTATATAGAAAAGATAGGTTTTCTCGACTTGAAAGGAGTTTGTGAAGATGCCCTGCAGTTAAGCGATATGCTACAAAAGCAACCAGTCGACCTGCTGTTTTTGGATATCCAGATGCCGCATATTAGTGGAGTTGATTTTATAAAGGCATTGCCCAGGCCCCCAAAAGTTATATTTACCACTGCCTTTGAGCAATATGCCGTACAAGGCTTTGAGCTTGATATAATGGATTATTTATTAAAGCCCATAAGCTACGAGCGTTTTTTAAAAGCCGCCTGGAAGGCCCGCGATTATTTTGCTTTGCGGGAAACCACCACCTCAACCGCTGTACCTTACATTTTTTTAAAGGTAAACGGCAAACTGGAGAAGATAAACTTTGACGACATCCTGTTTATTGAAGGGATGGAGAATTATGTGGCTATTCATCTGCCAAACAAAAAACTGATCACCCACAGCACCATTAAGGCCTTGTTTGAGAAGCTGCCGCCGGGGCAATTTATCCAAACCCACAAATCATTTATAGCCGCATTAAATAAGGTGGATACCATTGAAGGCAATACCTTACACATTAAACAGCACCAGGTGCCGGTAAGCAAATACCTGCGTGAGGCAGTACTTGGGCAGATTATAAAATGATGTGCGAATGGGAAGATGATGTGCAGATTTCGGATGTGCGGATGTGCGGATGAATTAAATGGGTCAGGATCATCCACACATTAATTACTCATCCGCACATCCGCATATTTGCACATCCGCACATCGTCTTCACATCTGCATATTTGCACATCCGCACATCGTCTTCACATCCGCACATCATTTTTTCTCCCATGCAAGCGTTAGTGCATCTTCCAGCATGTCCCTTCGCACTTTATCAAGTTCAATAAAAGTAGCGCCTTTTAGTCCCCATTTATTAGGGACAGGATAAAATATAGTAGGATCAAAAGAGTTAAAAACTGATTGATCAATAGGCGATAGCGTTACCATCATGCGGTGCTCTTTTACCCATAAGGTTGAAAATATGCGTTTATTAACCCGGAATGACGGCTTGCCGAAATGATCCAATTCAGCCGCTCCAGGTAAACTAAGCGCAATTTGGCGTGCTGTTTCAATATCAATCATAATACTTGCTACTATCTTTTTGTTGTTAAAGCTACCTTAGTTCCCAGGCCAACCAGGATGAAACCGGTAATTTTTTCCTGGATCATCCATACTTTAGGGTTCCTGCTAAAAAAGTCTTTTGTTTTACCCAATATACAAGCTACAATAATTAGGACAAGAGTTCCTTGCAGATCAAACCAGATCCCTAATGTAAACAACTGCAGCTTAAATACCGGCGATGCCGTATTAATAAATTGAGGAAGAAAGGACAAAAAGAAAATAGCCACTTTGGGGTTTAAGGCATTGGTTAAAGCACTCTGTTTAAATAGGCTCCGGTAGTCAGCCCTTCCGTTATTTTCTTTTTTTGTTTGGATAGCCTGTTTTGAGAGCAAGGCTTTTATACCCAGGTAAATTAAGTAGGCTGCCCCGACAAACTTAATAAGCTGAAAAAGATAGGCTGATCTTGAAATTATAAGTGACAAGCCCAGCACTGCCGCTAAAATATGTACGAAGCAACCTGCAAAAATTCCGATGGCTGATGTAATACCTGCCTTTATGCCCTGCGATACACTTCTTGATGCCACGTATAACATATCATTGCCGGGTGTAAGATTTAACACCAGGGAGGTAATAAAGAACAGATACAGATTTTGAAAATTAAGCATGCCCTTAAGTTAATTTAAAATACTAAAATAAGCTATTCCTAATTAATGATATGTTCACCGGAGTTTTAATTTAAATTTGACTACTCTTAATCTCCCACTAAAATGCCAGAAACCGATAACGGAAATGTGAACCTTAATATAAGTGATAATGGTATTGCTACCATCAACTTTTATCATCCTGCCCAAAATTCATTACCTGCAGCTTTGCTCGATGAATTGACCAAAAAAATAACAGAAGCTGGCAATAATACCCAAACCCGTGTTATTGTATTAAAAAGCGGCGGCGACCGTTCCTTTTGCGCAGGGGCAAGTTTTGACGAATTGCTGCAGATAAAGGACAAAGAAGCGGGCGCGATCTTTTTTTCAGGCTTTGCCAGGGTTATTAATGCCTGCCGTAAATCGTCAAAAATTATAATTGCCCGTGTGCAGGGAAAAGCAGTTGGGGGCGGGGTAGGCCTGGCAGCAGCGGCAGACTATTGCCTGGCTACCGAAGCGGCATCCATAAAGCTAAGTGAACTGGCTATAGGCATCGGGCCATTTGTTATATCGCCTGCTGTGATCAGGAAAATAGGTTTACCAGCATTTTCACAGTTAACCATTCGTGCAATTGATTTTCAAACGGCACAGTGGGCAATGGAAAAAGGCTTGTATAACGAGGTATATCCTGATATTGCCGCGTTGGATCTGGCACTGGATACCCTTGCCGAAAGGCTTGCCTCTTATCACCCGGAAGCATTAAAGGGCTTAAAGGAAATTTTATGGGAAGGAACTGCCGATTGGGATAAACTGCTTCATGATCGTGCTGCCATAAGTGGAGAGCTGGTGCTGTCTGCATTTACACAGCTGGCGTTAAATGGGTTTTTGAAAAAGTAAAAACTCTGCTTAAGTAAACGTTTTTACTTAATTGAGATGGTTTTACGTAATGTCAAATACCGCCATAAATATTTATCATTTAATACGATATCGTTTAACAACTTTAACCCAATTAAGCCGTATAAAAGCCACGTTGCCTAAGTTATTATGTTACTTTTATTGTATTCAATAGCTATTGGTTATTGTTAAAGGTTTAATAGATTTACGTGGTGATTAATAGGGGTTTATTTTAATACATTCTGTTATTTTTATTATTATATGTTTTATTGGTTATTTACTGCTGTAGTATTCGCTGCTATCCTGATTGGTTTTTACATATACAATTATTTTGATAAGCTTAGTACAACAAGAAGAAATTTAGAACGGATTCAAAATAAGTGGGGCAGACCGGTAAATGCCAGGCGAAACTTTAAGCTGATAGCTGCCTATTTAAATGCATATGAAGGGCCTGGCAAAATATCGGGCATTATATCAGATGACCTGGACCTGAACAATGTTTTCAATTACATTGACAGAACAAACTCCAAACCAGGTAAACAATATCTTTACAGAAAGCTTTTTACTCCCGATACAAATTTCGAGTCGTTATTAAAATTTGATAAAAAAATTGATGCCCTGAACATGCCAAGGCCCGATCAGGAAAGAATTGAGCTGGAGCTTGCAAAGCTTAACAGCCCTGATGCTTATTTTTTGGCTGAGCTATTTTTAAAAGAGCATGAGTTTTTACTGGTACCCCTGATGAGCCTTTATATCCGGATCTCGGGTTTGGCTATAATTGGGTTAATTCTTTCGTTATTTATAGCGCCCAACCTGGTATGCTTTATGGTGTTAATAGCATTACTTATTGGTAATGTGGCTTTACATTATGGCACCCGCAATAAAATATCGTCCTATACCCGGTCGTTACCCCAACTTATGATATTACACGGTGTAGCCAAACGCCTGGTAAAAAAGCTTACTCTTGAAAATGATGAGCAGGTTAGGATCAGCTTAAACCTTTTATCTGGTTTAAACCGCACATTAAACCTGGTCAGTTTTGAAAGCAAGATTGCTGACAACCCTGATAATTTTAGCTATGCGATTTACAAATTTATAAAATTGCTTTTCCTTTTAGAGCCGCTGATGTTTATTACATCTGTTAAACGGATAAACAAATACCGCGGAGATATTGAGGTACTTTATAAATACGTTGCCGAAATTGATATGCTGATAGCTATCCAGTCGGTGAGAGTGGGGCTTCCGCACTACAGCAAGCCTGTTTTTTATTCTGAAAATATGCAGATGGATCTAAAAGATATGTTCCACCCGCTTATTTATAACTGTGTGCCGAATTCTATTCATACACGTACAGACGAAGGCGTGCTGATAACAGGGTCTAACATGTCGGGTAAAACTACCTTTATACGGTCAATAGCTATTAATACGCTATTAGCGCAAACCATTTACACCACCTGTACAAACGGCTATAAAGCGCCTTTATTAAGGCTTCAAACTAGTATCAGAACAACTGATGATCTGGGCGAGCACAAAAGCTATTTCCAGGCAGAAGCATTGTCAATTCTTGATATCATCAATCAAAGTGGTGGGGAAGAGCCGGTTAAGAGCCTTATTATTATTGATGAGATCTTTAGGGGAACCAATACCATTGAGCGGATTGCGGCAGCAAAATCAGTACTTACCTATTTAACCGATAATAAGAATTTTGTATTTGTATCAACCCACGATTTGGAACTTGCCGAACTGCTGGATAATGATTATGCAGTTTACTCTTTTGAAGAGACTGTAAATGATACCCGCCTTGTGTTTGATTATAAGATGAAAACAGGTGTGCTTAAAAACAAAAATGGTATTGCCATATTAGAAACCATAGGCTATCCCGAAACGGTTGTTGAAGATGCTTATATAGTAAGTGAGGAGCTGAGGCGCAAATACGTTTTATAAAAACATCCACTATGATATTAAAATCAGGCTTGTTAAAGGGTAAGACTTTTAATGAGTCTTTTTTATGTTGATTTCGTGATCAACCTTACAATGGAAGCTAAAAATAAAAGGTAGACCCTTTCCGATTTCGCTCTCCACGTCAATGTCGTTATAATAAAGAAAAAAGCAACGCCCTTAACCGCTGCTTTTTTAATCTTAATATTTAGCAGTTATGCTATCACGCCTAAAATTTATAAGTTAAGCCCACCCCGAAGATCTGCTTGGTTTGTAAAAGCGAGTGGTATTCATTAACACCATTTTTCATTTCAGGTATCTGTGCTTTTGGATCATTAATCACCTCAAGCCCTGCATTTACAGTTACCAGCTTGTTCACCTTCATGAAAATATTAGCGGTGTAATCCATGTAAATATCACCTGGCCTTTTAAGATAATTTGAGTATAGTTTCAAAATATTTTCGAACGAAATATTTTCAACCAGGTTTACCTTGTAATAAGCATCGAGCGAAGCGCCAAATTCAAAAAGGCTCTTATCACCAGGTGTAACGCCATACGAACCGATTGACGAAAGTGAATCATTCTGTACAATAGTGATCCTGGCTGCCGCGGGCGATAAGTTGATCCTGAAATTATCAGATCTTTTATAAGCAAAGCCAGGCCCGAATGTCAGGTAAGCTGGGGCAAATGGTGCCGATAATAAAGTTCTGCTGCCGTCAGCATCGTAGTTGTAGCCTTTTGTAAACTGGGTTTGAAAGTTAGCATAAAAAGTATAAAGCCAGTATTTTGATGCCTGGCGGCCAAGTAAGCTGTTTAAAATTATCCGGTCGTCGTTTTTGCGCCAGCCGGTTCCGTTTTGCTTACTTATGCCATAGCCTGCAATAGCTTTATTATCCCAGCTCCATACCCCTTTTTTATAATTAAAATCATAATCCAGCGTAATATTGGCGGCTACAGAATTTACACCACCGGCTGCCCAGTTTGAAAATGAACTTTGGTTTATAAGCAATGTATTTTGGCCGTGGATGGTCCAAACTTTTGTGGTATCCTTTGGTGGGGCTGCCTGCGAATAGCCCGCAAGGCATATAAATAAAAATGCTGCAATAAGTAATGTCTGTTTCATAAGGGGATCGGCTTTTAATAATTTATAAAGCAACAAATTTATAAACTACTCTCAAATACATAATGAAAATTATCCCGGTTTATTTCTTTTAATTTAAAATAACTTACAATATTTGATATATTATTAATATTGAAGAAAATATTATTCATATAAAAAGCAATTTTAAAGTTTATGTATTTTATTCTTTACATGGATGATTATATTTTATTTAGTGAATAATTAGTTCTAATTTTAGCTTAAGCTTATAAACCTTATACACATGACGCAAAGTAAATTCTTCGCTAAAGACGGAGACCCGATAACTCCCGAAAATCTCGGTGAGGCTATTCAACAAGCCATTGAAATAGAAATTGCTACTATCCCAGTTTATCTTTACACTTATTATTCCATTAACCGCTCGCCCGATCAGGACGCCATAAGCGGCTCGATTGTGCAAAAGCTTGTAGCTAAAGGAAAAACAGCTAAAGAAGCAAGCGCAACTGCATTAGATCTTTCAGCCGAGATCATGGTATTTTCAAACAAAGCAGGTGCTTTGATCATGAGTGTTGCGATAGAAGAAATGCTGCACATGGCGCTTTCATCAAACCTTAAGCAGGCGCTTGCCGGGCTGCCTGAATTGGTTGGCAAATCGCCGCGTGTATGGCCAACCTGTCTTCCCGGCCATGTTCCCCCATTTAATATTGACAGGGCCAAACTTTCACAGGAACAATTGATGACCTTCCTGAAAATTGAAAGCCCTGATGCGCTGCCCGATCCAAAACTGCTCCAGGTAATTGAGTACACCACAATCGGAAAATTTTATGAAATGATTATTGATTGTATCGATAAAAATGACCTGCAATACAGAACGTTTTTACCGCAACTGGTAGAAGGTAAAGGTTATTATGCCCAGAACAATATTGATACTGTTTATTACGATAAAGAACATAAGCCGCATTTTACCAACCAGGATGACAGCGGCGACCTGGTTTATATTAGAGATAAGGCCTCAGCAACAAAAGCAATAATGTGTATTGTGGAGCAGGGCGAGGGCAGTAAAGCCCCGGGCTTAAATCCGGATGGTTCGGTTAATTGCAGTGCAGTAGTTCCCGGTGATTTTGATGATCCTTCAAAAAAGGAATTGTCGCATTTTGCAAAGTTTGTTGAGATCTATTGTACCTACAGAACCTTAAATGCTAAGTTTAAAAGCCTCGACATTGGGGTTAATGATATTAACGAATATTTTGTGGTTAACATAGCCAAGAATCCGCTCACCAAAGACTACCCTGCTTATATAGCGCCTGTTTCTGACCTGCTTAATGCGGTTTACACCTACATATTTGTAATGGTTGAGGATTGCTATGTACAATCAGGGAATACACAGTGGGAGATATTTATGTTTGGTATCCACAAATCTATGATCTTTATCCTGAATTCTATTTGCGGGGATATAATGAAGCTTACCTATACCGCACCCAACGGAAAGGTTTATGCAGCTGCACCAACTTTTGAGGACTATCCGTTCGGCCTTTTATCAAGCCCTAAATCGCAAATGATAGATCTTTTTAATACTGCAGTAGCGGTTTATCCGGCCATCAGCTATCTGGGGCAAAGGATCCAGGATCTTCCTGATGTACCATTGCATAATTAAAGGTAAATTCTAAGCAAACAGATTTAATCACTATTAAAAATACGGTATATTATGGCTATCATAAAATATTCACCAAACTTAACATTATGCGGCGGCCCGGCACCAGCACCGGCACCTGCCCCCCAGGATTCTGCTTCGGCAAGCGCTGGCGCCCCGTCTGTTGAACTCCATGTTTGTATGGGTTTAAACGCATGCAAAGGACATGACCGTTATGGAACCAACAACTGCGCCGGCACCGGCTATTGCGCTACTGCCGAGCGGCATAACTGCCAAACATTAAATAATTGTCGCGGACAAGGCGGCTGCGGACTTTATGGCGATATAGAGCAGCAGGAAAATCCGGGCAATAACGAATGCGCATGGCAGGGGAGCTGCGCCGTACCCATCCAGGCCGAGCGTTTCAGGACCCTGGGGCTAGAAAAAGGTACAAGTGTTTGGTTACAGGCCCGCAAGCTGTTTGTGCAAAGGATGCTGAAAGCGAAAAGAAACTATGGCGATGCTCCGTTTAAATGCGGTCCGCCTCAAAACTGGCTTATTTCCGTTTTAGGTTCTTATGATTCATGCGGCAATAGCGGGGATAAAGTTTGTTCGTTCGGTTTTAATAACCCTGATGACCATGCAAAAAAACTGTGTGAAGGCGAAAAGGAATAGTGAATGTGCAGATGTGTGGATTGAAGCACTGTTAAGATAATTTGGATGATTGAACAACGGAAAAAATATAGCGATTTGATAAAAAGCTTGCCTAACCCCGGGCTTGGTCTGGGGTTAAGAAGCAAGCATTTTAACTACATCCTGGAAAATAATCCCGCGGTGGATTGGTTTGAAGTGATCTCGGAAAACTTTATGGATTCCGGCGGCCGGCCGCGCCATGTATTAAGGCAATTAGCCGAAAGATACCCTGTGGTAATGCATGGAGTTTCGCTTTCCATTGGTAGCACAGACCAGTTAAACAAGGTATATCTTACCAAATTAAAGCTGTTGGCTGAAGAAGTAAAACCACTTTGGATTAGCGATCATTTATGCTGGACAGGGGTTAACAGCCTGAATACGCATGACCTGTTACCTGTAGTTTTGAATGAAGAATCACTAAAACATATTTGTAACCGGATAAATGAAGTTCAGGATTTTTTACAGCGACCGGTAGTTTTTGAAAATCCCAGCACCTACTTAACCTTTAAACAATCAACCATTAACGAGTGGGATTTTTTACGTTATATGGCCGAAGAAACGGGCTGTGGTTTACTGCTCGATGTAAATAATGTATATGTATCCGGCTTTAATAATGATTTTGACCCGGTACATTATATCCATCGGTTACCTCACGACAAGATTGTACAAATGCACATAGCAGGTCATCAGCATTGCGGCACACATATTATTGATACGCACGACAGGCAGGTTGTACAGGATGTATGGAAACTTTTCACGTTAGCCTGGCAACTTACCGGCGGTGTAGCTACCTTATTGGAATGGGATGGTAATATTCCTGAATTTGATGTATATCACAATGAGCTGTTAAAGGCGAAGCAGCATATGAGCAATATTTTTGAGGGTGGCCTTGGCGCTGAAGTGCAGGAGTATAATGAAGAAGCGGTGTCAAATCCCGTTAATTTCTTAGTAAATGATATTGGGGTCAGTTAATCTAAACAAATATGTCATTGCGCAGCGCGGCAACCGCGAACTATGCCTATCCTATTTGCTTTGCGAACATGCAGAATTCGCGATTGCTTCGTACTTCGCAATGACAAGCGTATAATTTGTTATCAATAATTAAATGGAGTCTAACAACTTTTCCTTAACGCAATTACAAAACTGGATGCAGGGTATGCTGGTGCATCACGTACCATTGGATAATAGTAATATTAAGGAGCCGGTTGAAGTTGAAAATGTAGTTAATTCATCCAAACGGTTAAGTGCAGTAAAACACCTGGATATTTACAGGTATAGCTATATTGCCCGACTAAGGGCTTGCATGCAAAGCCAGTTTAGCACTTTGGCTTATGCTTTGGGAAATGAATTATTTGAACTATTTGCCGACCAATATCTTGACACCTATCCTTCACAAAGCTATACTTTAAACACGCTCGGTGAAAAATTGCCGGTCTTCTTAGCGGAAACAAGACCGGACGCAGGCGATGGACAAAAAGAAACCTGGCCCGACTTTATGATAGAGCTGGCGGATTTTGAATATTCACTTTCAGTTATATTTGATGAGGATGCAAACGAAAACGGCGTCCTTATACCTAACGATACGCCCAATGAGTTATTAAAGCTGGCACCCGTTTTTCACCTGTTTCATCATCAATACCCAATTTGCAGCTATTACCTGGAGTTTAGCCAGGGAAAGAAGCCTGAATTGCCGTTCCCAGAAGAAAGCTATTGTGCGGTTACACGCCATAATTATAAGCTGGGACTATTCACTATCAGAGGGGCACAATACTATTTTTTAAAAAGCATGCAGCAAGGCAATTCTGTTAATGATGCTAAAAATGATATGATCAAAACCTTCAACTTTGACCGGGCCGAACTGGATAAGGTATGGCCGGAATGGAAAAGGAGTTTTATTGAAGCAGGATTTTTTAGTGCCGGGAGGCTTACTACCCTAATATAGTATAAAACATAGTAACAGCCGCGGCCCCCATAGCTCCAAATGTTATCCAAAGGATAGTTTTTGAAAGCCAGCCACTTTTAAATTCGCCCATTATTTTTTCATTGCCCGAAATTTTAATCACTAAAAATAAAAGCGGAACTGCTGCCACACCGTTTAACACAGCTGCATACACCAATGCCTTTACGGGATCAATGCCTATAAAGTTTAATATCAACCCAACAACCGTAGCTGCAATAATGATTATATAAAAACCTTTGGCTTTGTTAAACTTTAAATTTAAGCTGGCATGCCAGTTAAATGCTTCGGCAACAGAGTAAGCTGCTGAGCCTGAAAGCACTGGGATAGCCAGCATTCCCAGGCCAATAATGCCGATAGAAAAAATAAGCTTTGACAAAAAACCCGCATGCGGAAAACTATGAACCAGCGGCTCAATGGCTCTTGCAGCATCAGCGGCGGTTTTAACATCGTGTACACCGCTGTTATGCAAAACTGTAGCCCCTACTACAATAATGCTCCAAGTAGCAAACTCTGAAAATATCATCCCGAAGGTATTATCCAGCCGCATTCGGTGGATACTTATCATGCTTACATTTGGTTTGCTGCCATTTAATAAATGTTTTTTGTTGTCTTCTTCAACCTCCTGCGATGCTTCCCAAAAGAGCATATAAGGCGAAATGGTAGTACCTAATACACCCGTTATAATAAAAAAGAAGGCAAACGAAAACTCGAAATGAGGTACTACCGATGCCTTCAAAATTGTGCCCCATGGTTGATGTACTATGAACAGGGTTATAGGATACGCCAGTAAGGTTATGGCCAGCCACTTTAAAATTTTTGAATAAACTTTATAATTGGTAAATACCTCAAGCATTAATATAATAGTGGTGAATATTAATGTAAGCACAACAAATGGAACCGGTATAAGCAACTGCGCGGCAGAGGCCATTGCCCCTAGGTCTGCACCTATATTGATAACATTGGCAATAACAACAAGTGTTACTACCGAATACAAGACGCCGCGACCGTACCGCTCCTTAACTATGGTAGTAATACCTTTACCGGTAACCAAACCTATGCGTGCACAAGCTTCCTGCACAGCGGTCATTAAAGGGAGCATGTAAAGAGCGGTCCACAATTGGCCGTAACCAAACTGAGCACCTGTTTGTGAATAAGTTGCAATGCCTGAGGGATCATCATCAGCAGCGCCGGTTATAAGCCCCGGCCCAAGGATGCGCCAAAACCCTTTAATTTTAGCAACAGTCTCGGTTCGTCTTTTCATATAAAAAGGGTGATAGGTTGAAGATAAGCTGTTTATTTGACTTATTGTAAAACTTGTCGTCAAATTACTTTTGCTTTACAGTATATCTGCTTACTTTCATGTTTTTAATTGTAAGGCTGATACTATAACAATGAGCACCAATTTACCGCCCGATTTACCTGCCGATATTTTTAAGGTGGTATTTGAAAAATCGCCGGGCTCCTTATTAGTTAAGGGGGATGCGCCGTGCTTTACTATAGTTGCCGTAAGCGATAGCTACCTTGAAGTTACGTCAAGCAAAAGAGAAGCAATACTGGGAAAAGGCTTTTTTGAAGCTTTCCCTGAGGATAAAACACTTACTGACGATACAAATGCACGGAATGTTTTTAACAAAGTAGTTGAAACAAGGCAAAAAATTGATGTGCCAACCTATCGTTTTGATGTATATGACCCGGATAAAAAAACTGCGGAGATAAAGTATTGGTCATGCAATAATACCCCAATTTTAAATGCTGATAATAATGTTGCCTACATATTAAATACCGTTGTTGATATTACTAAAGAAATAAACGCAAGGCAGGCAGTAATTGAAAATGAATACCGATTGCGCCTGGCTACCGAGGCCGCTGCAATGGCCACCTGGGATTTGGGTTTACAAGATCAAACTTTTATATCCTCTGCCAGGATGGCCGAAATATTTGGTCATTTACCGGGTAAAGTTTTAAGTTTGCCAGAGCTGCAAACACAGCTTGATGCCGATGACCTTAACAATATTGCTATCCCGGCATATCATGAGGCCTTAACTAAAGGAAACTACGTATATGAGGTAAGAATATATTGGCCTGATGGTTCGCTTCGCTGGATAAAAATACAGGGGATTGTTATTTATGATGATAAAAATTCTCCGTTTAGGATGCTGGGAACAGTTATAGATATTACAGATAGCAAGTGTGATGAGATAAGGAAAAACGATTTTATCGCCATGGCAAGTCATGAGCTTAAAACACCTTTAACCTCAATAAAAGCCTATGTACAAATATTGGCTAAAAAACTAAGTGCATCAAACGATGACTTTGTAAATAACATCTTGTTAAAAACCGGTAACCAGGTAAATAAAATGACTGATTTGATCCATGCTTTTTTAGATCTCTCAAAACTGGAATCAGGAAAGCTTCAGCTTAAAATAACAACATTTGATATAAATAAGGTAATTGAAGATACTATTGCCGAAACAAGCCTTTTAAGCGCCAGCCGCAAAATAGAATTTGTACAAAAAAAGGAGCTGACTGTAAGCGCCGATAGTGAAAAAATTAGCCAGGTGATTAGCAATTTTTTAAGTAATGCTTTCAAATATTCTGATAAGGGAACACCTATATCAGTAACAAGCGCTCAACAGAATGATAGTATTAGGGTTTCGGTTACTGATAAAGGTATTGGTATTAAACCAAGAGACCAGGAAAAACTATTTCAGCGCTTTTACCGGGTTGAAAGTGATAAGGTGAAAAATATTTCAGGCTTTGGCATTGGCCTGTATCTTGCAAGCGAGATCATTCAGCGGCATAAAGGCACCATCGGCGTTGAAAGTGAAGAGGACATGGGTGCAACTTTTTATTTTACCTTGCCTGAAAATGTATAGAGTTTTAATATCGAATGCCGAGGTAAGAGCTCACTTCAACATTCATTATTCAAAATTCAGTGTTCAATATTATTTCGACGACTACAGCTCCATAAAATAATCCGTAAGCGATTTAAAATCATCAAACTTTACATCATAATCATTAGTATCACCAAAACCATAGCTCACAAATACAAACGGAACACCGGCCTTCCGGCTTTCCTCGCCGTCGCCGGCAGTATCGCCAATGTAAACCGGGTTTTTAAGGCCATGTTGCTCCATCAATAATTTAATATTGTGATTTTTAGGCATAAAGTTAACGCCATGGGCAAGCTCATCAGTTATATGTTCATCAATACCGGCCCATTCAATAAACAGGGGGATGATCCCTTTGGCACAATTGCTTAAAATAAATATGGAATATTTTTTTGCCAGCTGAGGCAGTCCTTCTTTCACACCATCATATAAAATGCCGCCCATCCGGGGCAACAGCATCCGGCGCCTTTCATTTACAATTGCATATATGGCCTGGCGTTTCTCATCGTCAAAATCAGGCATAATATGGCCTATCACTTTCCGGCCTTCCATACCCACCATCTTCGCCAGTTCTTCGCGGGTAACAGTTATATCAATACCCATTTCCCTGAATATCACATTCCACGATTCGGCATAGGTATCAACGGCATCCCAAAGGGTTCCGTCCATATCAAATATCAGGCTGTCTGGTTTTTGCATTGTTCTGTTTAATTTATTGAATTGATGGAAGGCCAAATTATTATTTAAGTTCTGCCTGGTAAGTAAAAGACGAGGTGCCTGCTTCTTGTTTTATAAAACCTATTGCTTCATAAAGGCTTTGGGCTGTATAATTATCAATGGCCGTTTCCAGTTTAATAAAAGTTGCACCGTCGTTCTTAGCAAAATCCATAGCTGTTTTTATTAATGCTTCGCCGATGCCTTGCCTGCGGAAATTTGTACTTACATACAGGTCATTAAGCAGCCAGTTTTTTGTCGCCCTTACTGATGATAAGCGAGGGTATAGCTGGGTAAAGCCTGCGGGTACCGGTTCGCTGTCAACATCAACCAAAGCCACAAAAATTACCGATTCATTGTTTTGCAACCGGGCTTTTATATAATTTTCGGCTACAGCCATGTCTGGTTCCTGCTTATAAAACACCCGGTAGTCATTAAAAAGTGCAATCACCAGGTTATATTCTGCGGATGTTATTCTTTTAATTTGCATGGTTAAATAAGATTAGTCGTGATAAAGCTTGATAGCCATCCCCAGGATTTCATTGATCGCCTCAACAGGGATATCCTGTTCAGGAACTATCTGCATTATTTTCATTCGTGCACGTTTCTCAATTATTAATAGCGGGTGCTCAATCTTTTTACCTTCAACAATGCCAAGATAGGGATTATGCGTTTTTTTATGAACCCATAAGTAACAAAACATTTTACCCTGATAACAGTAAAAAGGCATCCCGTATTTCCAGGTCTCGGTAATAGCAGCATTGTAATTGATGAGATACTCCCTTAAAAACAACAGGCAGCCTTTTACCGGCTCATCCTTGTTTAAAAAAAAGCTGTCAATTGCGCGGAGCATATTAAATACTCACCAGCTGGTTCATTACTTCTTTATCAAAGTTTTCCATTACCAGTATGGCTGCGCCTATAAGCTCGGCATCAAAACCCAGCTCAGATATCAGCAGCTCGGTTCCGCCTGAAAGGCGGGGGATACAATATTTATGCAGCGCCTGCTGAATTGGAGCTAATAGTATTTTACCAACTTTTGCCCCACGGCCGCTCAAAACTATAGCCTGTGGGTTCATAATGTGGATTAAAATAGCCAGGGCCTTACCAATTTTATAGCCGGAATCAGAGAATAATTCAATTGCAAACTGGTCGCCGTAATTGGCGGCGGTCATTATAGCATCGCCCGTTTGCTTGCTTTGTGCATCGCCAACAAGCTTAAGGCTGGTAATCCGGCCCTGTTTAATCCCTTCAATTGCCTTGGTTGATACAAATAACATCGAGGCTTCGGCCTCTAAACAGCCCCTTTTACCGCAATCACATAGCGCACCATCTTCTGACAGCGGAATGTGGCTAAACTCCCCCGCAAACCCGTTGCGACCCCTGAACAGTTCGCCGTTAACAATCATTCCCAAACCAATACCCCAGCTAAGGTTTATTACCATAACTTCCTTTTGCCATTTGGCTATCCCGAATTTTTGTTCGGCCAGGGCTATCAGGCTCGAATCATTATCAATATAAGTTGGCAGGCCTGTTTCATCAGCAATATATTGCGATAAGCTTTTGTCGCCTGTTTTAAGGTAGGTGTAATTTATTCCTTTAGCAGGGTCAATAAAGCCCGGCATGCCTATTCCTATTCCCGTAATTTTTTCTCTTAATATGCCGCAATTGTCAAGGTACCGGTTAATATGCTCAACTAAAGTATGTAGTGCATAATCATTTCCCGAAAGCTTTAACTCAAGCATCATCATATCGGCAACTGGCTGATTTCGCAGGTCAACCAGCTGAATGCGGGTGTTTATCTGGTCCATAGCAATAGCAAGTATATACATAGCATCGGCATTAATGGCATACATTAACGGTCGGCGGCCACCGCTTGAGGGTGCGTAGCCTTGTTCAACTACAAAGCCTTTTTCAATTAATTCATTAAGTGCTTTAGCTATTGAAGGAATACTTTTATCAAATAACTCGCTTAGCTCGGCACATGACATTGCCTTATCAAAGTAAAGGCATTTGGTTATCATGTGCTTTAGCTGCATGCCTTTCACACTTTTAGTTTTAAGTTCCATTCAATAATATAGGGTTACAAGCTAATCAGCCGCAATGCGACAGGTTTATTTTATCTTCTAAAAATAAGTAAAATGAATAAACTTACAAGGAGAAATAAGCATAACAAAGTTACAAAAATGAATTTTCTATGAAAAAACGCTGTTTTGGGCGTATAAAAAAGTGCTCCTAAAACTGGCAAAATGGATTTAGGCAGCTTTGAATGAAAATATAAATTTAATACAAATAGCTGTATTTGAGGTTGTTGAGTTAATAATTATTTTTTTGTTCCTGCAGGCTCTCTCATAAAGGACCCTGCGATGGATTGATTTTTCGAGGTGAACAACTTAGGGGCTTATTCATTGCAAAATGATTTATTTTCACCACAAACATAAGTTTTGCACCTACGGCGAAAAAAATGGGGGTGATTATTTGTTTCTACCGATATTTTGCACCTATGGTGCATGAAAATTGGTTATTGCGCTAACTGATGCCGCTTGCAATTTTTTTGACAATCCGACGCTTTTTATTTTCAAATCTTCAAATCAACCAATCTTCAAATTTCCCCCATTCCGCAATCGGCATTCCGACTTCCGCATTCAATAAATCCGCACATCCAAAATCCTCACATCACTTTATCACCTCAAACTCCGTCTTCAGTTTAATATCCTCAGATGATTGCCCTATCATCACCATAAATTTCCCCGGCTCAACTGTCCAGTTCATGTTTTTATCAAGGATGGCAAGGTCATCAGGGTGCAGAATGAATTTAACGGTTTTCCTTTCGCCGGGATTAAGGCTGATGCGCTCAAAGCCGCGCAAGTCATACTCATAAACGGTAACACTGCTGATCTCCTGTTTTATATAAAGCTGCACCACATCATCGCCTTTGCGCTGACCGGTATTGGTCACATCAACTGTCACAGTTACATCGCCCTGCTGATTTTCTTTTTCCGGCGACACCTGCAAATTATCATAGGCAAACGTGGTATAACTTAAGCCATAACCAAAGGGATATAAAGCGCCGTTAACGCTGGTTTTACCCCAGCTGTTCGCACCGCCCTGTCCGGCTTGTGATCCGGGTTTAAACGGAAAATTAAACTCCAGTTGCCCCGTTGTTTTAGGAAAAGTAATAGAAAGCTTGCCACCGGGATTATTGTCACCAAATAAGGTTTCAGCAATAACTTTCCCGCTTTCAGGACCGGGAAACCATGCTTCTAATATGGCAGGTACGTATTTGTTTTCCCAGTTTATAGTAAGCGGCTGCCCGTTTATCATTACCATAACAACAGGTTTACCGGTAGCTTGCAAAGCCCGGATCAACTTAAGCTGGCGACCGGGCAGGTTTAAGCCAGTGCGCGAAAGGCTTTCGCCCACGCGCTCCACATCCTCGCCAACTACCGCGACCACCACATCAGCTTTTTTAGCTGCTGTAACAGCGGAGTCAATATCTGCCTGTTCCTGTGTAGTTAGCGGCGTTTCAATAATTTCGCTTTCGGGCCAGGTGGCGTCAACTATGTTACAGCCCTTGGTATAGGTAACCTTTGCACCGGTTCCAACATAGTTTTTAATGCCGTCGAGCACATTGGTAACCGGGTTATGCGATGGTCCGTAACGACTGGTAGCATAATTTTTTTCAGCAGCCAGCGGACCGGTTATCAGTATGTTTTTAATATTTGCCTTATTTAACGGTAATAAATTGCCCTGGTTTTTTAATAACACCATAGCCTCACGGTTCATTTGCAAGCCCATAGCCGAAGATGCTTCGCTGTGCACAATTTTATCAGCAGCTTTAGGATCCTTTACATATGGATCATCAAACAAACCAAGCTTAAACTTAACCCGCAGTACATCACCCACGCGGGAATCAAGCGTTTTCATATTGATCTTACCTTCTTTAAAAAGCTCGCGCAGGGGCATTATGTAAGTTTGAGGCATACTGAAATTAGTACGCACATTTAAGCCGGCTTCAAAAGCCTGGCGCACGGCCTCTTTAATATCGCCTGCCACATGATGCTTGCTGTAAAGGTATTCAACAGCTTCACTATCAGACACTACATAGCCGTTAAAGCCAAATTTTTGACGCAGCAGTTCGGTTAAAAAGTAATAGCTGCCGGTAATGGGCTCGCCATTCCAGTCGTTATAGCTGCTCATTACACCCAGCGGGTGCGCTTCCTGGATCACCCGGCGAAAAGGGTAGAGGTAAAGCTGGTACATTTCCCGTGGCGCCACATGCGGATCAGTACGGGCAGCGCCATCACGACCACCTTTTGGCATGCTGTAAACCGCAAAATGCTTTAAGGTTGATGCAACGCCTTCTTCCTGGATACCCAGTGTCATTTGCTTGCCTAATTCTGCAATCAAAAATGGGTTCTCTCCATAAGTTTCAACTACCCGGCCCCAGCGCTGATCGCGGGCTACGTCTAATATAGGTGCATAGATGTTGGTGTAGCCAAGGGCTTTTGCCTCTTTGCCAACGGTTTGCCCGGCCCGGCGCACCAGTTCCTTATCCCAGGTACTGCCAATGGAAATAGGAGCGGGCAGGGAAGTTGCCCTGTCATGATTAAGCCCGTGGATTCCTTCGTTGGTAAAATCAACAGGAATGCCCATCCGGGTTTCTTCAACAAACCATTTTTGAATAGTATTTATAGCCGATGCATGTTTGCTATAAGGAAAAGAGAATTGTGTTGGTGCATCATCAGTTTTTGAGGTTAAGTTATTCAGCTCTTCATCAATATTGGCGATGCCATCCTTCCAAACCTCGTTCTTCCATGATGGTGCCGGCATTTCTTCTTTCAAAACCCGCTTGTAACCGTATAAGGTTGCCAATTGACAGGTTTTTTCTTCAACAGTCATTTGGCTTAGCAGGTCGTCAATCCGTTTATCAATAGTTTTGGATGGATC
This sequence comes from Mucilaginibacter sp., assembly GCF_028288225.1. Taxonomy (GTDB): domain Bacteria; phylum Bacteroidota; class Bacteroidia; order Sphingobacteriales; family Sphingobacteriaceae; genus Mucilaginibacter. The sequence continues at coordinate 157,048 of NZ_JAQBOC010000088.1, read as the reverse complement.
CTCAAATACATCCATCTTGCCGTTCTTATTAAAATCAACCCAGCCTTTGTGATAAATATTTTTTTCCTGGGCGGATAAGGAAGAGTAGAATAGTAGCAGTGGTAGTAGCAGTAGCAGTAGCAGTTTTTTCATGAGGATAGAATAATTGGTTAGTTCAAATATATAAACTGTGTAGCAAATACATTATTGAGGTGTTGTAAAATGTTTGTGGGAGGTGGGGGAGTCCGAAAGTCAGTAAAGTCCGAAAGTTCGAAAGTTCGAAAGTCAGTAAAGTCCGAAAGTTCGAAAGTCAGTAAAGCAGTCCGGAAGAAGGAGAGCCAATATGAAATTTCCTCAGGCCTCTTTGCAGCGAAGAGAGGGATGGCGAAGCGTCAACCGGGAGTCTGCTCCGCTTTGTATCAATGCCGATGCATTCCGGGTAATTAATAATATTACTGGCATTTACATTGTTTTATATAAATAAACGTAGATATAATATGCCCATCAAACATCTCTATACTTGTTTAGTACTGATCATCTGCACAACTATTGCCTCAAAAGGACAAGCCTTTAAACCTGCTGAAAGGATCTGCGGCAAATGGGAAACGAAAGAAAAAACTTTGAGGATCCAGGTATCTTTGGAAGGAAAGGAGTATAAAGTAAGAATAATATGGTTTAGTGATACGGACGGTAAGCCAATGGATTACTGGACAGACAGACGTAATCCAAACCCGGCGTTACACAGTCGTAAAATACTTGGCATGAGTATTTTACGCAACCTTGAATATCATCCAAACACAAATAGCTGGGAAAACGGAATGATATACGACTCAAAACATGGCAAGGAATGGAACGCTGCAGCTTATATAGATAAAAAGGGACAGCTAAAGGTTAAAGGCTACTGGCACTTTAAATTTATCGGGAGAACGTTGACTTTTGTGAGGATTTGAGTTAGTCCGAAAGTCCGGAAAGTCAGTAAAGTCCGGAAGTGGAGAATGTTTCTATAAAAAAACAGCGCCAGGTTATCCGGCGCTGTTTTATCATCAACTAATTGATTGAGGCCACATTAATTTAATCAACAACAATTCACTCAATCAACCTAATCAACTAATTAATTAGCTTTTGCAAATTCGCCGTTTGCTTTAATAGCCACTTCGTCGCTCAGCATTGGCGAACCAAATTTGCTTCCAAATCCAAAGTCAGAACGTTTGATGGTACCGGTAACCTGGAAACCTGCATCATCAGCTTTACTCATTGGATTGGTGATAGTGCCACGGTACCAAAGATCAAGGCTAACTGGTTTTGTTACACCGTGTAAAGTAAGGTTACCATTTAATTTATAATGATTTGCAGCAGCACCTTTGCTGATACCTGTGCTTGTAAAAGTAAGGGCCGGGAAAGTTGCAGCATCAAAAAAATCAGCTGATTTAAGGTGCCCGTCACGCTGATCATTTGCAGTAGTAATAGAAGTCGTGTTAGCTGTCATAGTGAATTTAGCATCGCTAAAGTCAGGTTTTGCTGCTGCAACAGTAGCAGAAAAATCTTTGAATTCTCCGTCAACATCAGAAACTGCCAAGTGGGTAATAGTAAACTGCAAACGTGAATGCATTTTGTCTGAATTCCACGTCGTTTGTGCAAATGCCGCTGTATTTAATAAGGCAGCTGCGATTAAAATAATTGTTTTTTTCATGATCGTTTTTTATCTTTTTTGAGATTTAAATTTCTTTGTCACAAATGTAATACAAAGAATTTCGCATTCCGCCCAAAAAAGATGTTTAAACATCTTTTTTACAATTTGGTGATTTGAGTAGTGTGTGTTTGCCATGAAAGTGCAATATAATTACTCCATGGCGCATATTGTTAGCATACAAACGTTTCTTATTTTTGTAAAAACATCCTATTATGAAATTTAGAGAACTTGGAAAAACCGGCGAAAAATTATCAGCCCTGGGTTTAGGCTGCATGGGCATGAACCATGGTTACGGAACTTTTAATGATGAGGAATCGATTGCTACCTTAAACCTGGCGCTTGATTTGGGCATAAACTTTTGGGATACTGCCGATATGTATGCCAATGGTAAAAATGAAGAGTTAGTATCAAAAGTGCTTTCTTCAAATCGAAGCAAAATATTTATAGCCACTAAATTCGGTTTCAGGCAAAAAGAAGATAATAGCGCGTTTACCGGAATGGCGGCATATTATCTTGACGGCTCACCCGCTTATCTAAAAACAGCTGTTGAACAAAGTCTTAAAAGGTTAAAGATTGATACAATTGATCTTTATTACGCACACCGTATTGATCCTAATGTGCCTGTTGAAGAGATGGTAGGCGCAATGGCAGAGCTTGTAAAAGAAGGAAAGGTGCGTTACCTTGGTTTGTCCGAAGCCTCTGCGGCATCATTACGCCGGGCACATGCGGTGCATCCAATTGCCGCGTTGCAAAGCGAATACTCTTTATTAACGCGCGACGTGGAGGCTGAAATTCTACCTGTATGCCGCGAACTTGGTATCTCGCTGGTGCCATTCAGTCCGCTTTCACGTGGCCTGATAACCAATACGTTAAATGTTGATGAACTCGGCAGTAATGACTTCCGCAAAACATTGCCCCGCTTTAGCGATGATAATAAAGATAACAACCAGCAACTGGCAGGTGCCTTTGCCGAGCTGGCTGCACAAAAAAATTGCACACCCGCGCAATTAGCTATAGCATGGGTATTGGCACAGGGTGAGGATATTATTCCTATCCCCGGCACTAAAAAAACAAAATACCTGCGCGAGAATGCAGCTTCTGTTGATATAGCGCTATCAGCCGCTGATTTACAGGATATTCAAAACATACTCAATAAATATCCAAATACAGGCTCGCGTTACAGTGAGGTTTCAGCTAAGCTGGTGGATAATTAAAAATAAGATGCGTCATGCCGATTTATTTCGGTATTTCACAGGGCACTCCCGCAGGCATGGAGTAAACCTGGCATGTGGGGTGCTGAAATAAGCAGCATGACGTTTTTGACAAATACCGTTAAATAACGGTACCCCTCCCCGTTAAAACACCCTCTTAAATTGGGTTAAAATACCCCCTGTAATTATTTGTATCACATGGTTTTAGCAGTTACATTTGTTGTACTAAACCATGACAGCAATAGAAGTAATAATAAAAGAACAGACTTATAGGATTATCCGCAACGGCGCCGATAATTATACGTTTAGCGTATTTAACTATGCAACCTGTCACATAATAACAAAAAACGATTTTGGAATATGGAAACGCGTTCGGCACCTGTTCGGCACCGAAATCATTCCGATTGACGAGATAGGCGATATCATCGACAAGGAATATACCCCCTGGCCTATGCTTGATGTACAGCTATCACTTAGAAAAAGGATGGGAAATTAGCCTTAAAAATAAATTGCCTATAAATAACCCGCTCCGGTGAGAGGGAGGGGACTTTATATATATGTTGAGTGTTAGCCCCTTTCCAAAAGAGAGGGGTTACTTTGTAAAGTAAATTCTATACAACTCAGCTTGCACGCCGTTTCAAAGCGTCAAAAAGAGTTTAGCGTAAAAAAATCATCTGCCTTTTTATTAAAATCAGCAGCATGTTCAACCAGGGTGCCATGTCCCGAATTTGGTACTACCCACAGGAATCCTTTTTTTATATTTTGGTAGATTAAATTAGTATGCTCAACGGGGATCAGGTCATGATCACCGCAAATTATCAGTGAGGGGCATTTTATAGCTTTTAAGGCAGACAGTTTTATGTTAGGCTGCAACCAGTCGAGCATGAAAATCTTCCACTCGTTTTTCTGCCTGGCCGTTGTTCTGGGTTTGTTTTTGTCTGAATTGTAATGATCGCGCATGTCCTTCCAGGTAGCGGGGGTTAAAGCTGTCGAGTCGGGCCATAAATTAGCGCCGGTTGATGCAAATTTGATCACTTTATCCGGGTGGCGCATAGCCAGTAATATGGCGTTAATACCGCCATCACTCCAGCCAAGCACATAGCTTTTACTAATATGCATGGTATCTAGCAAGGCGGCAAAATCATCGGCCATCATTTCAAAGCTTAATGAATCCTTGCTGTCGGTTGATTTACCATGGGCGCGGCTATCCACCGCAATAACCTTATACTTTTTAGCAAAATAGGGGATGTTTTTACTAAAGGCCGAAATGCTGCCGCCATTGCCATGGATCATCAGCAGTGGCTTGCCTGTGCCATACACCTCGCAATATATTTTAATACCGCGGATATTGTAATATTTACCTGCGGCTGCATTGTTGCCATAAGGAGCAGGCTTCTGCTGGCTGTAACAAAATGATACCGCAATTTGAAGCAGGAAGGTAAGGATTATTAATTTTTTCATAGGGTGCCATATTTAATGATGAAAATTATTAAAGGGACTGTAATTGCCAATGCTATACCTAAGGGAACCCAGACAGGCTTCAACCTGTAAAGCGTTCCTTTACCTATATACCTGTTCCAGAAAAATGCATTCATGGTATAGCCGCCAATCATCCCTATAAAAATCCCTGCGGCTGTTGGTAAACTTACCGGGTCGGCAAGGGCAATTGTAAATGCCGTATAACCTAATCCAAAAAGTACCACCAACAGCGCTTTAGTCATTTTTTCAACTTTAGCAACATTTATAGCCAGCATTACAGAACCAAATAAGACACTGAAAAGAATTGAGAAAATATAAATGGCACGTTTAGAATAAAATACCTGGGCATCAGGATCTTCCACCTGATTATTACTGTCTGTGTATTTAAATAAGTTAATATTTTCCATTCCGCTTTTAGCAAGCTCCCGGCGGGCCTGCATATCTTCGGCTATTACCGTAAGTTCTTCATCTGAAAATTCAACACCTCTTATTTTTAGCTCATCAACTGCAGCTTCTACAGTTTCGGGTAAATACTTTTCGCGGTTGTTAATACGCTCATGAAGCTCTTCGTCCGATTTCAGTGTCGCACGAAACTTGAAATTCTCATCCATTGTTTAAATTATGACCGGGGGTTTATATGTGCTAAAATAACTAAAATTTTCAAGCATCAGTATTAATTGGAAATCTCCCCGGTTTGAACTTTTACAGCTGGATATGATTATAATGGATATGACTATATTTACTGAGGAAATGTACCCCAATAATATGAACGCATTTAAAACAACTATTAAAATGCAATTAATCTGTAATAGCCGACTGATTTTGATTGTTGCTATAGGTATACTCACGCTTTCTTTTAGTAAAAAAGCTATTGCACAGCAGAAAAATCAAATGGTTAGACTGGCAAAAATTCAAGTCGATCCATTGCAATTAGAAAAATATAACGCCGCACTAAAAGAACAGATGACTACTGCTGTTCGTGTGGAGCCGGGAGTACTAACTTATTACGCTGTTGCCAATAAAAGCGACCCCTCGCACATCACAATACTTGAAATATATGCTGATTCAGCCGCATACAATTTACATATACAAACACCTCATTTTAAGAAGTACAAGGAAACAGTTCAGCACACGGTTAAATCTCTGGAACTGGTGGATGTTAATCTAATTGGTTCTGCAAAGAAACCGGATATGTAGTTTTATGCTTACCCCATCCGGCACATGGTCACCAATTTTTTTCATAAGTATTCTGTGGAGATATAGTCCTTAAATAAAAAATTATAGATTTATCGGTAAAATATAAATGTTGCTACATCTGTAAGTCTTGTCATAATTTTATGCAAAAAAAAACCACACCGCAAACAACAGGCGAAAGAATCCGCTCCATAATAGGCGGCTCATTAGGTAACCTGGTTGAGTGGTACGATTGGTACGTTTATACTGCCTTTTCCCTGTATTTTTCAGGCGCCTTTTTTCCAAAAGAAAATCAAACGGTTCAGTTATTAAATACAGCCGGCATTTTTGCTATCGGTTTTTTAATGCGGCCAATAGGCGGTTGGGTAATGGGCACCTTTGCAGATAGAAAAGGCCGTAAAGCCGCACTTACCTTCTCAGTTTTATTAATGAGTGTTGGTTCGCTTATTATCGCCATTACCCCCGGCTACAAGCAAATTGGTGTTGCAGCACCGTTGTTATTGGTTTTGGCGCGAATTATACAAGGCTTGAGTGTTGGCGGCGAGTATGGTACCAGTGCTACTTACCTTAGCGAAATGGCCACCAAAAAACACCGTGGCTTTTATTCAAGCTTTCAGTATGTAACCCTTATAATGGGCCAGCTTTTGGCTCTGGGTGTACTGGTTTTACTGCAGCAGGCTTTTTTAACTGATAAAGAACTGCACCAGTGGGGTTGGCGCATCCCTTTTGGTATTGGGGCGGTATTAGCAATAACGGTAATGTATTTAAGGCGCACCCTGCAGGAATCGGTTAATATTGATGAAAAAGACAGCAAAGCGCAATCAAACCGGGGCACAATAAAAGCATTGGCCGAACACCCAAAAGCTGTTTTAACTGTAATAGGATTAACAGTTGGCGGCACGGTTGCTTTTTATACGTTTACAACTTATATGCAAAAGTTTTTAGTAAACACTTCCAGCTTTTCTAAAAACAGTGCTACACTTATATCCACGCTTACCCTGGTTGGCTTTATGCTGCTGCAGCCGGTTTTCGGGTTGTTGTCTGACAAAATTGGCCGCAAACCTTTGTTAATAAGCTTTGGCATACTTGGCACATTAACAACCGTACCCATCCTTTTGGCCTTAAGTCAAACTAAGGACGTTTGGATGGGGTTTGCCCTCATTATGTGTGCGCTTATTATTGTAAGCGGCTACACCTCGATCAATGCTGTAGTAAAGGCCGAGCTTTTCCCGGCTAATGTTAGAGCATTGGGTGTTGGTTTCCCTTATGCCATAGCTGTATCTTTATTTGGCGGAACGGCAGAATATATTGCGTTATGGTTTAAAAACGACGGTCACCAGGAATGGTTTTACTGGTATGTTACCATCTGTATAGCCTTGTCGCTGATATTATATGTTACTATGAACGATACCCGCAAACATTCAAAAATTGAGGATTAAACAGCCGGGTCTTCTGTATAAGCCTTCCAAAGCTCATCAACCGTTTTACCGGTTTGCTGCTTCCATGAGTTGTCGGTGTAAGTATGTTTTCTCATTTGGCTGTCAAGCTCTTTTACAATCCCTGGTTTAACTTTCGCTTCTATCCAAACTAAAAAACGGGCAGTAATACGATAGGCGTTATCATAGTTTTGGGTTGATTTATAGTCGGGTAAACTCCACTTTGCCGCCACATTATTTACACCGAATTTGTTACGTGCGTAATCGGCAATACCTTCAGTTAACCATCCCGGCCCAACACTTTCACCATAGTCCTGAACAATGTGCATTACTTCATGAGTAACCACATCAATATCTTCAGGGCGTTTGTGCAACCAGCTTGAAGCTATGGTAACCTTACCATCGGCTGTGGCTGCTACGCCTTTGTAGTTGGTATCAACAACCATCTTAACATCCTTTAGTGTATTGGGGTTATATTCTTTCGCCAGCTCAGGATAAACTATATAGAATGTTTTTGCCAATCTTGTCAGCTCAGTTGTGTCAAGCGTAGCATCATAGTTAGTAAGGGTTAGTTTATAGCCATTTTTATTGTAAACTTTGGTAGTTTGGGCATTTGCAGCAGCAATAAAGCATAATAAAAAGACGCCTGGAAAGAATATATTTTTCATCATCTGTTTTCGTTTTTCGGCTGCAATAATAGGGATTTATAAATACGGAAATGTATTGCTGACATGTAAAAATATGATGACTGAAAACTGACTGTGCAAGATTCCAACTTTTAAACGTTTCATCCTTTCAACAATCTTCCCCAAAAACATTAATTTTGCAGCGAAATTTTATGACTGATACAAAAACATTATATCAACAAGCAGTTAGCCTGCTGCAGCAGCTTATAGCTATACCTTCCTTCAGTAAAGAAGAAAAACTTACTGCCGATCTGATAGAGAAATTTTTGCAGGACAAAGATGTCAAAACCCATCGTAAGCTAAACAACATCTGGGCGTACAACCGATATTTTGATGCGGCAAAGCCAACCATCCTGCTTAATTCACACCACGATACGGTAAAGCCTAATTCAGGTTATACCCGCGATCCTTACGATGCTAAAATTGAGGATGGTAAGCTTTATGGTCTTGGCAGTAATGATGCGGGGGGATGCCTGGTATCACTGATCAATGTTTTCCTGTATTTTTATGAGCGGGAAAACCTTAAATATAACTTTTGCCTGGCAACAACCGCCGAAGAAGAGATCTCCGGCGTTAATGGTTTGGAATTGATCATCCCTGAACTCGGTCAGCTGGATTTTGGCATAGTTGGCGAGCCTACCCTGATGCAGCTGGCTATTGCCGAGCGCGGACTGATGGTGCTGGATTGTGTGGCGCACGGCAAAGCAGGCCATGCCGCCCGCGAAGAAGGGGATAACGCCATTTACAAAGCGTTAACCGATATTGAATGGTTCCGCACCTTCCGTTTCCAGAATGAGTCAGAAGTTTTTGGGCCGATAAAAATGTCGGTTACCATAATTAATGCGGGATCACAACATAATGTGGTACCGGCAAGCTGTACTTTTACGGTTGATGTTAGGGTTACGGATGCTTACCGTAACGAGGAAGTGCTGGAGATCATCCGTCAGCATGTTAGCTGTGACGTAACCCCGCGTTCTATCCGCCTTAAGCCATCAAAAATTGATAAAGAACATCCGATAGTGCAGGCAGGGATAGCATTGGGCAGAACCACCTATGGCTCACCAACAACATCTGATCAGTCGTTGTTGGATATTCCTTCGTTAAAGGTTGGTCCCGGCGATTCGGCACGGTCGCATACAGCTGATGAGTTTGTGTATGTGGACGAGATAAGAGAAGGGATTGAGTTGTATATTAAGATGCTGGAAAGCATCTGTTAGAATAATTTATGGCCCTTGTTGGTGTTGTCACCAACAAGTTGGATTAAGTTTGTTTATTGCAGATAACCACCAAGCGGGTTGCACAGTTACAAAACACATAACATCACACAATTTGTTGGTGATAACACCAACAAAGGCTGAACATTGAATAAATATATACCATATTAGCATATTAAGTATATTTAGCCCTTGTTGGTGTTGTCACCAACAAGTTGGATTAAGTTTGTGTATTGCAAATAACCGCCAGGCAGGTTGTACAAATATAAAGCACATAGCATCATGTGATTTGTTGGTGACAACACCAACAAAGGCAGGCAATCTTTTAATCCTATAGTTCAAAAACAGAGCAATAACATCGAATACAATATTTACACCATGAGCAAAATCTGGCAAAAGTCCATTACCGTAAATGAACTCGTAGAAAACTTCACCGTAGGTCGCGATCGTGAGTTCGACCTCCAAATGGCTGCCTTTGATGTGCTCGGTTCACTGGCACACACCCAAATGCTGGAAAGCATCGGGCTGATGAGCGCCGATGATCTGCACCTGGTACAAAAGGAACTTAAAAATATTTATAAAGATATTGCAAGCGGCGATTTTACTATTCAGCCTGAAGTTGAAGATGTACATTCGCAGGTTGAAATGCTGCTTACTCAGCGCATTGGCGATGCCGGTAAAAAGATCCACAGTGGCCGCTCACGAAACGACCAGGTTCTGGTTGACCTTAAGCTGTATTTCAGGCACGAGCTTCAGCAGGTTGTGGAAGAAACCACAACGCTGTTCCGCCAACTGATTGAGCTAAGCGAAGAGCATAAAGATGTTTTATTGCCAGGCTACACCCATTTACAGGTGGCCATGCCATCATCATTTGGCCTATGGTTCGGCGCTTATGCCGAAAGTTTAGCTGATGACCTTGAACTGGTTTTGGCTGCGTACAAGATCACCAACAAAAATCCATTAGGCTCAGCAGCCGGTTATGGCTCATCTTTTCCGCTAAATCGTACGTTAACCACAAATCTTTTAGGTTTTGACAGCTTGAATTATAACGTTGTTTATGCGCAGATGGGTCGTGGTAAAACGGAAAGGATAATTGCACAGGCCTTATCATCCATAGCCGCCACATTGGCTAAAATGGCGATGGATCAGGCTTTGTATTTAAGTCAGAATTTTGCCTTTGTAAGTTATCCGGATACGCTGACAACCGGCAGCAGCATTATGCCGCATAAAAAGAATCCCGATGTTTGGGAAATTATGCGCGGCAAGTGCAACCGCCTGCAGGCCCTGCCAAATGATGTGGCTATGATGACAACCAATCTGCCATCAGGCTATCATCGCGAGTTGCAGCTGCTTAAAGAACTCTTGTTCCCTGCATTTGCCGATTTGAAGAACTGCCTGCATATGGCAACCTTCATGCTGCAGAATATCACCGTTAATAAAGACATCCTGAATGATCCTAAGTATGCTTATCTTTTTAGTGTAGAAGAAGTAAACAGAATGGTGCTGAATGGCACCCCATTCCGCGATGCTTATAAACAAGTTGGCCTGGCTATTGAAAAAGGTGATTTTAGCCCCAATAAACAGGTAAATCATACCCATGAAGGAAGCATTGGCAATTTAATGAATGAGGAGATAACAGCATCATTTGATAAGCTGATTGGGAGTTTTGACTTTGGGAAGGTGGAGAAGGCGATAAAAGAGCTTGTTAGTTAATTATAATGACTATTCTACTTGATATCGATGGTGTTTTAGTCATCAGTCCGCCATGGAAAAAAGTTGAAATAGGTCAGGATGGTTTTATGCTTTTTAATAAATCGTCAGCAGAAAATCTTTCCGCCATATTACTTGAAACCAATGCTTCTGTAGTTTTAACAACCACCCACAGAATTAGTCATACCATTGAAAAATGGCTGGAAATTTTTAAGGCAAGAGGAATAAATATTGATGTCCTGTCAAAAATTAATAATGTAGGATCTATAGCAGAAATGCGGGATAGAGGATCGGAAATAAAAGAATGGGTAGATATTAATGGCCTGGAGCAAAACTATGTTATTATAGATGATGATTCATCATTGAATAATTTGCCATCTTATATCAAAAATAAATGGGTGGTCACCAAGCCATTTGTTGGTATTGATGAAGAAGTAAAACAAAAGACTCTTAACATTTTGTTAAAAAAGAATAAGGGACTGTAATTTACAAACTATAAATTAGCTAACTATTTCTTCCGGACTTTCGGTCTTTCCCGACTTTCGGACTTAAAAACCATGAACGGACAAAACAGAAGCGATATTTATCCCGGTCTTGAAGTCGATATCATCCTTAAAAAAGATCAGCGGTCGGGCAAAAGAACAAGAGGATTTGTTAAGGACCTGCTTACAAGTTCTGCCTATCATTCCCGCGGTATAAAAGTGAGGTTGGAAGACGGGCAGGTAGGACGGGTGATTGAAATCGTAGAAGATTAATATCTTCCATAAAACTTTATATCTTAGAGTTTTATTTTAACAACATTCCAGACTTTCGGTCTTTCCCGATTTTCCGGATTTCCTACACACCCCTATGGCAAAAACATTAAAAGCTGATAAACGCATATTTTTTCGTTTAGACGCGCATTACCGCTTACTTATTTCTTTAATGGTAAGTGCAATAGTTTTTTTTTGTATTCGCAGCAATTCAACAACGCCATCAATAATATTACTTACCTGGATAGGCTGTGCGGTTACCGTAATTGCTTTGGATTGGGTAATTATACTTTCTTCACATCCGCGCGAGGTGCGAAAAATAGCCAAACTACAAGATTCAAGCCGCACCTTCCTGTTTTTGTTTATTATGGCGGCTTCAGTAGCAAGTTTGGGTGCCATATTGTTTTTATTAAAAGCAACCAAAGGGCTCCCGGATGCTGATAAAATAGGGCATATATTTCTTGCTATTACGGCCGTACTTATTTCATGGTGGCTTCTGCACACTATATTCGCACTGAGGTATGCACATTTGTATTATAGTACGGGCATTGATAAAGATGATCCAAAGTCAACAGGTGGATTGGATTTTCCCGGTAAAGAAGATCCGGATTATATGGACTTTGTTTATTTTTCTTTTGTCATCGGTATGACTTTCCAGGTATCTGATGTAGTGATAACGTCACGCCGCGTTCGGCGCATAGCTCTTACGCATGCCTTACTCTCTTTTGCATTTAACACCACAATTGTTGCGTTAAGCATTAATGTAATTTCAGGGCTGGTATCATAGTAAACAAGATTCAGTGATTTGAAATTTAATAAAATCACGATAATCCCTAAAATCTTTCAATCGTGTTAATTAAACAACCCTTTATCCCTATCAATAAAGGTTGGTCTCAAGAGGTTCAGACCCAATTTCTTATTAAGCTGTTCCACCACATAGTCAGCTAACTCCGGCGAATACCGCTCATCGTGCTGGTGCATAAAAAACCAAACCGACTGTAAACCCATCTGCTGCCATTGTTTAATGCGCTCGATCCATTCATCAACCCTGGTATAATCAGTGGTATGAAGGCTGTTGCCCACAAAGCGGATAAACGCATGCGGTGTAGGCAGTTCCATATGTACAACATCCCTGCGGCCCGATGCATCTGTTATTACCGCGCCAATTTGCAACTCGTGCAGCAGGTTAAATATAGCGTCGCGGTTTTCAGCATTGGCAAACCATTCCTTATGACGCAGCTCTAAAAACACCGGCACATCTTTTGGTAATTGCTCAAGATACGCCTTTAAATCAAGCAGGCTTTTAGGCGTAAAGTTGTCACCCACCTGCAAAAACAGCGGGCCAAGCTTATCGCCAAAGGCCATAATGCCTTCATAGTATTTGGTGGTGATCTCCTCAGCATTTTTTAACCGGCGGATATGGCTGATGCTTTGCGAAAATTTAGGGCAAAATTTAAAACCGGGATTAACATTTGCCTTTTCTTTCCACTTGACAATGGTTTCGGGCGGGTAAACATTGTAAAATGTGGCATTAAGCTCAATACAGTCAAAGTGCTTTACATACTCATCCAAAAAGTTTGCGTCTTTTGTTTTGGGCGGATATATTTTGCCGACCCATTCCTTACGGCCCCATTTGGCACATCCTACATGAACTTGCAAAGGCTGACCATTTTTGGCTGCCTGCAGTGTTTTTATAGTTAATTCAGGATCAGGCGGAAGTGTAAAATCTACTTCATTTAATTCCTGGGGTGTTACACGGCCAAATTCCATTTAGTTTATAGTTAATGGTTGATAGTTCATAGCCGGAAGCGATTGTTTTATCTTTCGGACTTCCGACTTTTCGCAGGGCTAAAAATAGTAATTAGTTAGTTAGCTTGCGCGAGTTGATTATGCCGAACGGTTAAATATTTATTAGCAGCTTTCTGTTTAACTCAATCAACTTAATCTAACCCAATCCAACTCAATCAACTACCCAACAATATCCTTAAAAAGCGGCGCTACTCTTTTCTTCGATGCCTGCTCATAAGCATAGCCGAGTGTAATTATATCAGCCTCTTTATAAGCGGTGCTAATAAAAGAGATGCCAACAGGCAACCCATAAGCGTAACCCATTGGAACTGTAATATGCGGATATCCCGCCATGGCAGCCGGGCCTGAAAACGAGAAGCCGTTATCATAATCGCCATTAACCAGGTCGATGCAAACGGCAAAGCCATTGGTTGGCGCAACTATGGCATCAAGCTTGTTTTCTTTTAGCAGGGTATCAATGGCATTACGGGTAATGCCGCTTGTTTTCTGAACGGCATCCATATATTCTTTTTCATCCAGTCCGCCTTTTTTATCTGCCAGCTCAAGGGTTTCCTGTTTAAAAAACGGCATCGCTTTGGCTTCGTTCTTTTTATTAAAAGCTATTACATCAGCCAGTGATTTTACTTTTGAATTGGCCTCGCTTAAATATTTGTTTAATCCGTCTTTAAACTCATACAGCAATACAGTAAATCCATTTTTGCCCGCTTCTTTTATTTTTTTGTATAGCTCAACTTCAACAATGGTAGCTCCCTTACTTTTTAAAGTATCAATAGCCTGCTGAAATATAGCATCCATTGCTGGGTTAACTTTCAGCCCGTCCTTTTCAATACCGATGCGCTTGCCTTTTAGCCCATCGGCATCTAAAAACTTAGTATAGTCGGGTTCAATTTTACCCTTGCTGGTTAATGTGTAAATATCCTGCGGATCATCACCGGCTAATGCGCCCAATAAAATGGCCGCATCCCTTACCGTACGCGCCATTGGCCCGGCGGTATCTTGTGTTTTTGAGATTGGGATAATGCCTGATCGGCTCCATAAACCTACAGTAGGTTTAATGCCAACAAGGCCGTTTACCGATGATGGCGAAACAATAGAGCCGTCGGTTTCGGTCCCTATAGCTATGGCGCATAAATTAGCCGATACCGCTGAACCCGATCCGGCACTTGATCCGCTTGGGTTTCTATCCAAAATATATGGGCACTTGGTTTGCCCGCCCCGGCTGCTCCATCCACTGGTAGAGTGAGTGCTTCTGAAATTGGCCCACTCGCTTAAATTGGTTTTACCCAGTATTACGGCACCTGCCTGCCTTAATTTATGTACTATAAATGCGTCCTGTTTGGCATAATTATCCGCTATAGCGAGGGCCCCGGCAGTGGTACGCATATTGTCGCCGGTATTGATGTTATCTTTTATTAAAACCGGGATCCCATGCAAAGGCCCGCGCACCTTCCCGGCTCCACGTTCCTTATCCATTGCGTCTGCCATGTTTAACGCATCCTTATTTATTTCGATAACCGCATTAAGCTTTGGTCCATTTTTATCAATATCATCTATCCGCTTTAAATACATTTCGGTTATGGAGCGCGAAGTATATTCCTTGTTTTTCATCTTTTGCTGTAAAACATCAATGGTTACCTCGTTTAAAACAAAATCACCAGCTTTTTCTTTACCTGCATCGTCTTTATCCTTTTTAGAGGAAAATAAATTGCATGAGGTTGCAGCCAGTGTAGTTAATGTTAAACCGGCCAATGAGCTGGTTTTAAGGAAATTTCTTCTTTGCATGATAGTAGTTTGATTGATAGTTACAAGTAACGAAATTTTGGAGAATTATTGAGCAAGTAACAAAAAAATCATTTAAGTCATATTACTGCACTTAAGCAGTAGCAATATACTGTCAAGCTAGTATTGGTGCCAATTATTTATACCTTTATTTAAAAAACAGCTACTTAAAAACCAATGAAAAAATTATTGATCTGTGTTTTCACTCTTTGCACCATCTGTCAGTTAAAAGCCCAGGATTTAACCGGCAGCTGGCAAGGTTCAATACCAGTTGGAAGTGTAAGCCTTCGTTTGGTTTTTAATATTGATAGAAATAATGATGGTGCCTATAGATCCACCCTTGATAGCCCGGATCAAAAGGCATTTGGGATAGCCTGCAGCAAAACTACAGTTGTGAAGGACAGCCTTTTTGTTGAAATAGCAGTTATAGGTGGCAGTTACAAAGGTTTATGGGATGGAAAGGATGGTATTATCGGCACTTACGCACAGGGAGGAGGTAAAACAACGTTAAACCTAAAACATATTACTGCCGCTGAAAAGGCTGATCTATCAAAAGAACCCGTAAGATCACAAACCCCTAAGCCGCCGTTTGGTTATGTTAGCGAGGATGTGGAATATGATAATGCCGATAAAAGCCTGCATTATGGTGCATCTTTTACCAGGCCAAACGGGAGCGGGAAATATCCGGCTGTAATTATAATCAGCGGCAGCGGAACACAGGATAGGAACGGAACCATCTTTGGACATAAATTATATTGGGTGCTTGCCGACTATTTAACCAAAAACGGAATCGCTGTTTTACGGGTTGATGATAGGGGAGCAGGTAAAAGTTCATTGGGAAATAATATTAAGGATGTAACCAGCCTTGATTTTTCGTATGATGTGGAAGCCAGTCTTAATTACCTTGAAACAAGAGCTGACGTTAATATAAAACACATAGGCCTTATTGGGCATAGCGAAGGCGGCATAATTGCACCAATGGTTGCCGCCCGGCGCAAAGATGTTAGCTTTATAGTACTGTGGGGTGGACCCGCAGTTGGAGGGGCCGTGACAATTACAGAGCAATACGCATATGCTTTCAAGAGCGGTGGACTTGATACTGTTGCAATTAACGCGTTTAAACAATTGCATCTTGGAATACTGAAGCTTTTTGCATCGTCACCCAATGTTGATAGTTTGGATAAACAAATCACCCCGGTATTTGAAAATTGGAAAAAAGCACAAACTCCAAAAACGCTTGATGAGTTACATGCCAAAGACGTGGATATAAAGGATGTATATAAACAGTACAACAGTTTGTATAATATACCATGGATGCGCTTTTTTATTGCTTACGATCCTGAAAATGACCTGAGCAAGGTTAAATGCAGTTTATTGGCTATTAACGGCGAAAAAGATACGCAGGTAGATGCCGCCAGTAATTTAAGTTTGATAAAAAAGATCTTAACCAAAAACGGTAACAAAGATTTTGAAGTAAAGGCCTTACCCGGTTTAAACCACCTATTGCAAACTGCTGCAACAGGCGATCTTTCAGAGTATGAAAAAATTGAAGAAACCATGTCGCCTGTGGCAATGAAGATTATTTCTGACTGGATTAAAATTCATACAAAATAAATGCGTTAATATTGCGTGTGGGGAAAGAGTCAGGATATTAAGAGTCAGGAATCAAGATGAAATGTTTGTTAATTTTGTATTTGTTCAATAGATTTTTGTTGTTATCCTATTTTTTCTGATTCTTGTTTCTTAACTCTTGATTCTATTTTTAAGTATGAAAAAGTTTATCCTGTCAATAAGTTTAACACTGATATTTTTAGTCCCCGTTTTTGTAATGGCCCAGCAAAGTGCGTTGCGCCAGCAAATTAAAGACATCATTAAGCCTGCAAAAGGTATTGTAGGTGTATCCATTTTAGGTTTGGAAAGCCGGGATACCTTATCTGTTAACGGCGATGCCCGCCTGGTGATGCACAGCGTAATGAAATTCCCTATCGCGCTTACTGTTTTACATTGGGTTGATTCAGGGAAGCTTACGTTGAACCAAATGATCCATATTAAAAAGAAGGATCTGCCAAAAACATACAGCCCGCTACGCGATAAATACCCCAAAGGAAATGTGGATGTATCCGTTAGCGATCTGTTAAGCTACATGGTGTCATTAAGTGATAATGATGCCTGCGATATTTTATTAAAGGTAATTGACGGGCCAAAAACCGTACAGGACTATATGCTGCGGCTGGGCATAAGAGGCATTGCTGTAAGGGCCACAGAAGCCGATATGGCGTCATCATGGGAACTGCAATATACCAACTGGTGCAAGCCTAAAGAAGCTACCTTATTGCTTGATAAATTTTATAAAGGAGAGATCCTCGCAAAACCCAATACCGATTTTCTGTATAAGATCTTAACCGAAACAACAACTGGCCCGCACCGTTTAAAAGGCTTGCTGTCGGCCGCTACTATAGTTGCCCATAAAACCGGTACTTCGCCAACCAATGCCGAAGGCTTATCGCCCGCCACCAATGATGTTGGGATAATTACCTTGCCCAATGGCAAGCACCTGGCTATTTCTGTTTTTGTTTGTAACTCAACCGATGACGAAGCAACCCGCGATGCGGTGATTGCTAAAATTGCAAAAGCAGCATTTGATTTTTATTCAAAATAGCCATCAGAGAGATTTGACAACTCCTTTTGGGAGTTGTCAAATCTTAGCCTATTTATATATCCCACATCGTTTCTATATCCGCACATCCAAAATCCGCACATCATCCCCGCATCGTTTTTCTGTATGCAAATTTTTCCCCATATTTACTGTCTGACCTTTTAACATATTAGCATGAAGAAATTATACTTTCTTATAGTTCTATTTTTTCCGTTTTTCACCTTAGCACAAAATGCAGATTCTACATGGTTTGTGAATAATTACGTCAAAAAAGAAGTAAGCATCCCCGTACGTGATGGCGTTAAGCTTTTTACATCCATTTATCAGCCTAAAGATCAATCAGAGAAACATCCCATCCTTATAACACGCACCCCTTATTCATGTGCACCATATGGTAAAGATTACCGTCAATATTGGCGCAGCTTTATGATGAAATATTGCCGTGAGGGCTATGTTTTAGTTACCCAGGACATCCGCGGCAGGTGGATGAGTGAGGGTAAATTTGAAGTGGTAAGGCCTTTTAATCCGGATAAAAAAACAAATAAAGATATTGACGAGGCAAGCGATACCTACGATACGATCGATTGGCTGGTGAAGAACGTTGAGAATAATAATGGCAACGTAGGCGTAACCGGTATTTCGTTCCCCGGTTTTTTTGCAACCGAGGCTGCGTTAAGCGGTCACCCGGCACTTAAGGCTGTTAGTCCGCAGGCGCCGGTAACCGATCGTTTTTTTGGGGATGATGACCACCATAATGGTGTTTTGTTCCTGATGGATGCATTTGATTTTCATGTAGGTTATGGCTTTAGTCAGCCACATCCGCATCCTTCAACTTTGCCTGCAAAAACCTTTAACATTCCCGGTAACGATAATTACGCTTATTATCTGAAAATGGGTGCATTGCCCAATTTTACCAAAGTAACCGGCGACAGCCTGGAGTTTTGGGACAATATGATGAAGCATCCTAATCTCGATGCCTGGTGGAAGGCGCGTGATACAAGATCAGGCATAAAAAATGTTAAACCCGCAATGCTGGTTGTTGGCGGTCTGTTTGATGCCGAAGACGGCTATGGTGCATGGAACACTTATAAGGCTTTGGTTAAACAAAGCCCTGCTACAAACAGCAAGCTGGTAATTGGCCCCTGGTACCACGGGCAATGGGCCAGTAAAGATGGTACCCATTTAGGCAATATCATGTTTTATAATAACACCGCCGATTGGTATCAAAATAACATTGAGATCCCATGGTTTAATTATTACCTGAAAGGCAAAGGCTCCCTTGACAGCATCAGCAAAGCAAGCGTGTTTTTCTCCGGCGAAAATAAATGGCGGAAATTTAAGGAATGGCCATCAGCAGATATTACCCCAACACCAATCTATCTTGAAAAAGATGGTAAGTTGTCATTTAGTAAAGTTGCCAATACAAAGCCAAGTTTCGATACATACATCAGCGATCCGGCTAAACCGGTACCCTACGCAGACCAGGTACACTTTAACCGCACCCGCGAATACATGACGGATGATCAGCGTTTTGCTGCCCGCCGCACTGATGTGCTTGTTTTTGAAACGGATACTTTAACACAGGATGTTACTTTAGGCGGCCCCTTAGTTGCCGATCTGATGGTAAGCATCTCAAAAACCGATGCTGATTTTGTAGTAAAGCTGATAGACGTCTTACCTGAAGGAGCCCCTAGAAACCCGGTTACCAGGTACCCAATGGGTGGCTACCAGATGCTGGTGCGCGGCGATATCATGCGCGGCAGGTATCGCAACAGTTTTTCAAATCCGGAAGCTTTTGTGCCAGGCAAGCCAACACAGGTAAAGTTTACCATGCCCGATGTTGCGCATACCTTTAAAAAGGGGCACCGCATTATGGTACAGGTACAAAGCAGCTGGTTCCCCTTAGCAGATCGTAATCCGCAGCAATTTGTAGATATTTACCATGCAAAGGACTCAGACTTTGTTAAGGAAACTATCAATATTTATCATGATCAGTCTAAATTAATTTTACCTGTTTTAAAGTAGAAACGTAAGACTTAGGTTTTCAAAACTAAGTCTGTTATTCCACAATATTAAAATTATTAACGATGAAAAAATTATACTTCCTCTTAGCCTTCTTTTTCCCGATCATCAGCTTTGCACAAAATGCTGATTCGGTTTGGTTAGTAAATAACTACACCAAAAAGGAACTGACCATCCCCATGCGGGATGGCGTAAAGCTGTTTATCTCGGCCTATCTGCCGAAAGACAATTCAGAGAAGCATCCGATCCTGATGGAACGCACACCGTATTCCTGTGCTCCTTATGGTAAAGATCAATACCGCCCGTTTTGGGTAAACCACCTCATCCAGTACTGTAAAAAAGGATACATCATGGTAATTGCAGATGTAAGAGGAAGATGGATGAGCGAAGGGCAATACATGGATGTGCGCCCGTTTAATTTTAATAAAAAAACCAAAAAGGATATTGACGAAGCCAGCGATAGTTACGATACCATAGACTGGATGGTGAAGAACCTGGAAAATAACAATGGTAAGGTGGGCGTGTTCGGCATTTCATATCCTGGCTTTTATTCAACCATGGCATCATTAAGCGGCCACCCTGCATTAAAGGCGGTAAGTCCGGAAGCACCCGTAACGGATTGGTTTGTAGGTGATGACTTTCACCATAATGGCGCCTTTTTCCAGATGGACGCTTTTGCCTTTTATGCGGGCTTTGGCTTTGGTGCGCCTCATCCCAAACCAACAACAGTAGCTGCAAAAATATTTGATTATCCCGACCATGACAGCTACTCATTTTACCTTAATGCGGGTGCATTGCCCAATCTTACTAAACTGGCAGGCGATAGCCTTGTTTTCTGGAACCAGATGATGAACCATCCCAATCGTGATGACTTTTGGATGGCCCGGAATGCACGCGTAGGGATTAAAAATGTTAAACCTGCAATGCTGGTTGTAGGGGGCATTTTTGATGCTGAGGATTGCTTTGGCGCATGGAACACTTACCAGGCGATTGATAAGCAAAGCCCGGAAACTAATAACCGCCTGGTTATGGGGCCATGGTATCATGAGCAATGGCGTAATAATGATGGTACGCATTTAGGTAATGTTCAATGGGGAAGCAATACCAGTACCTACTATGCTGATAATATTGAGATCCCATTCTTTGAATACTACCTGAGGGGACAAGGATCTGTTGATAATATAAGCAAGGCTACCGTGTTTTTTACAGGAGAAAATAAATGGCACCAACTTAAACAATGGCCGCCTGCTGATGTGCAACCTACAAATCTGTACTTTGAACAAAAAGGTAAACTGTCCTTTGATGCGATTAGTACCTTGGCACCATCTTTTGATAGCTATGTAAGTGACCCTTCAAAACCGGTTCCTTATACCGAAGATGTCCACTTTAACCGCACCCGAAATTATATGACTGATGATCAGCGATTTGCTTCACGCAGGCCTGATGTGCTGGTTTATGAAACAGGTGCTTTGGATAAAGATATTACTTTAGGCGGTCCGGTAGTTGCTGATCTGTTGGTAGGGATCTCCAACACCGATGCCGACTTTGTAGTAAAGCTGATAGATGTATTCCCTGATAATGCCGGTTATAACGATGTAGATATTTACGCGGAAACTGACGCTCCAAGTAAAGTACCGATGGGGGGGTACCAGATGCTGGTGCGCGCCGAAATTATGCGCGGCAGGTATCGCAACAGCTATTCAAATCCTGAAGCCTTTGTGCCAAATAAGCCAACACAGGTAAAATATACCCTGCCCGATGTTGCCCACACATTTAAAAAAGGCCATAAAATTATGGTACAGGTGCAAAGCAGCTGGTTCCCGCTGGTTAACCGTAACCCGCAGCAATTTATTGATATTTACCATGCAAAAGACGAAGATTTTTTAAAGGAAACTATCAATATTTATCATAACCAATCGAAGATTATTTTGCCGGTGGTGAAGTAGGTTTTTTTATTACCAGGCTATAAATCACGTCATTGCGAGGAACGAAGCAAACTCTGCACATGCTAATCAAGAAGAAATATGGCATGTGGCGACCAAACACTCGCAAGTTTTAAGGTTACCACATATGTAAAGGTCCTTGATTGTCCTACGTTGAGTTTGCTTCGTTCCTCGCAATGACGGGTGCTCCTGTATTGCTGTGTAATTCAGTTGTTTAGCTTCATTTAAAGCACCTATTTCTCCATTACTAAGAATCATTCTAAATAAATTTCTGAAAATGCTTTGATTTTAAATCCTGCGGTTATACATTTGCGCCATTATTTATAATTAGTCTAAATAAAAACAAATGAACAACCTCCACTTATCTTTAAAGCATTTACTCTCCATCTTTCTTTTATTAATTTTAACCTCCGCTGCATTCTGCCAACAAAAGGGAACCATAACAGGTAAAATCATCACCCCTCAAAATGAGCCTGCTGAAAATGTTTCGGTAAGCCTAAAAGATACTGAGTACGGCGCTATAACTAATGAAGAAGGAAAATACACTTTCAGGGTTACTGCCGGGAGCTACATATTGATAGTATCACACTTTGGCCTTAAAAACCAGGAGATTCAGGTTACTGTTCAGCCGGGCAAAACAGCTAATGTACCTTCAGTAACAGTTAATACCAATATCAATTCATTACAGGAGGTAAGCATCAACGCAAACAAGACCAATAAGTTTAAGCGAAAAAGGAGTATTGATGTGGCAAAAATGCCATTGGAAGATCTGGAGAACCCTCAAGTGTACACCAATATTACCAAAGCATTGCTTACTGAGCAAAATGTAACTACAGTTGACGGTGCTATTAAAAATTCGCCTGGTTTACAAACTATGTGGGAGGCAACGGGCCGCAGTGGCGATGGCGGCAGTTATTATAATTCCCGCGGTTTTATTTTACAAAGCCAGCTGCGTAATGGCGTAGCCGGAAACGTAAGCAATACTATTGATGCTGTTAATCTTGAAAGTATTGAGGTAATTAAAGGCCCTTCAGCAACATTATTTGGTAGTTCATTAACCTCATACGGAGGTTTAATTAACCGGGTAACTAAAAAACCTTACGAAAATTTTGGCGGTGAGGTTTCATATATGCTGGGTAGCTATGGGCTTAACCGTGTTAGCCTTGATCTAAATACGCCCCTTGATTCAGCTAAAAAGCTACTATTTAGGCTAAATGGTGCTTTTAATTACCAGGGCAGTTTCCAGGATCATGGCTTTAGCAGGGGAGTGGCCATTGACCCAAGCTTATCGTACAAGGTAAACGACAGGCGTTCTTTCCGTTTCGATGCCGAGATCTATACCGGCAGGAACGTTGGTAAAACCATTTATTTTTTCCCCTATGGGCAAACAGTTGCTGGTTTAGGAGCCAGCAGGGCCGATCAGTTAGGCGTTGATTATTACAAATCATACAACGCAGGCGACTTAGCACAGCAATCCAAAACCTATAATTTTTTCGGGCAGGTGAATTATAAGATCTCTGACCATTGGAGCTCTCAAACCAATTTCACCTCAACTTACAGCTATTCAAATGGCTTTGGGCCTTATTATTACCTGTTAGCTAATGATTCAATTTCACGTAATGACCAGTCCACAAAAAATAGCTGGCAAAAAACATTGGAAGTTCAACAGAATTTTAACGGGGATTTTAAGATCGGTAATTTAAGGAATCGCTTTGTTGGAGGTCTTGATTTTTTCAGAAATAACTCCAACCAGTTCTTTTTTGGAAGCACATATGATGTTGTGCCAACCAACAGCAATTCATTTAATTACGGCTCTTTTAACAAAGGCAATATGGATGCTATATATGCTTCAGGAGCGCCGCTGGGCTTCACTTATCCAAGTATTTTTAAAGCCAACACCTATAGCGCCTATGTATCAGATGTGCTGAATATTACTGACAGGCTGCTTGCTTTAGCATCAGTTCGTTTTGATCATTTTGATAATAAAGGTAATTATAGTCCGGCGACCCAGGCCATTACGGGCGCATATATTCAAAACGCGCTATCGCCTAAATTTGGCCTGGTGTACCAGGTTGTGAAAGAGCAGGTATCCCTGTTTGCTAATTACCAGAATGGTTTTACAAATGAAACAGGAACCGATTATGCCGGTAAAACGTTCAAGCCTGAACAAGCCAATCAGTTGGAAGGTGGTGTGAAAGTAAACCTGTTTGATGGCAAGCTAAGCAGTACATTAAGCTATTATCGCATAAACGTAAAGGATGTGATCCGTCCTTATTTGCCAAATCCTAACTTTTCAATCCAGGATGGTACGCAGCTAAGCAAAGGTTTTGAAGCCGAAGTTATTGCAAATCCATTAAAAGGAATAAATATAGTGGCAGGTTTTTCATATAACGATTCAAAATACACCAAAGCAAGCACCGATGTTGAAGGCCGCAGGCCAGGTACTGCATCATCCCCTTACACCGCTAATCTTTGGATCAGCTATCGCCTGCCAAAAGAAACCATTGATGGTTTAGGATTTGGGTTTGGCGGTAATTATGCCAGTGATAACAAGGTGGTTAATAGTGTTAGTCAGGGTGTGTTTATTTTACCTGCATACACCATTTTAAACGCAACAGCTTTTTACGATGTATCAAGGTACCGGTTTTCATTTGGGGTTAATAACCTTACCGATAAAAAATACTGGATAGGTTATACAACAGTAAATCCTCAAACAACCCGCCAGGCCATTGGCACTATAGCTTATAAGTTTTAAAAATGTCGAAATTTAAAAAGGCCATACTTTTTATGCATCGCTGGCTTGGTTTTATAACCGGGCTGGTGGTGTTTATTGTAAGCATTACCGGCTGTCTCTTTTGTTTCCAGGACGAAATTCAGGATGCTATCCACAGCTATCGCAAAGTTGATGTGCAAAATAAGCCATACCTCGCGCCCTCCGCTTTAAAACAAATCGCACTAAAGCAGCATCCGGGTGCCACAGTAAATTATGTCTATTATTATGGTAAAGACCGCCCCGCAGCGGTGTTGACAAATCATCCCAAACTGGGCTTGCAATATGTCTATCTAAATCCTTATACAGGCATAATCACTCACACAGAGGATCCGCAAAGCAACTTCTTTATTATTGTTGAATATATTCATCTCTATCTTTTATTGCCTCCGAAGATTGGGGGAATAATAGTTGGCGTATCAGTGATCATATTTGTTTTAATTATGATAACAGGCATTGTGTTGTGGTGGCCTAAGCGCAAAAGCGACCGTAAACGCAGCTTTAATGTAAAATGGAACGGCCGTTGGCGGAGGGTTAATTACGATCTGCATAACGTGTTGGGTTTTTATGCAACCGGTATCACCATTATTTTAGCCATAACCGGTTTGTCTATAGCTTTTGATTGGATTCGGGAGGGAATCTATGCTACAGCCAATTTGGGTGGAAGCTATGCTACTGAAAAGGTAATTTCTAAATCAGATTCATTATTAAAATCATCCTTAATAAATAAACCCGTAATTGACCAGGCGTTACTTGTGGCCAAAAACAGGTCGCCGGAGGCACAAATGTTTTTAATTTATAATGATGACGCAGCCGACGGAATAATTGGCGTAACGGCCTACGCCAAAACCTTGCATTATTATAAAAGCGATGGCTATACTTTTGATAAGTATAGCGGCAAGCTATTGCAAACGCTTAAACATGATAAAAAAAGCCCCGGCATGAAGCTGAACGCGATGAACTATGATATCCATGTAGGACAAATCTTTGGGCTTACAGGCAAGATCATAGCTTTTTTAGCCAGTCTGATCTGTGCTACCTTACCCATAACAGGTTTTATCATCTGGTGGGGAAAACGTAAAAAATCAAAAAAGAGCAAACCAAGGACAGTAATGCATCGAAGGCTGGAGAAGCAGTTGGCCAGGTGAGAATAATAAGAAAAGAGGGGTCATGCTGAGGCACAAGCCTGCCCTGAGTTTATCGAAGGGAAGCACGCGGGCAAAGGCCTCTGCGCCGTGCTAAGCAAAGCGGACAGGCCACAGCACTCATCCTTCGAGTGCCTTAGGATGACACCTCTCTTTTATTTTTTATAACTGATCTCCAGCTTCTAATCACTAAAACTCATTTCCCTTTCATCGCCTTATCAATAGCTTTCTCAACAAGCGGCTCCATCATTTTATAGCCTTCAAGGGTTGGGTGTACACCATCTTTTGCAAGGTTGGTGGGCAAGCCCTTTTTATCATCAGCCATGGCAGTAAAATAATCAAGGTAAACTACGCCGTTTTTATCAGCATAAGCCTTAAGCATGTCGTTAAGCGCTTTTACACCAGCCACAGGGTTGATTGACGGGCGCCATGGAAAAGCGTTTGCCGGTAATACAGAAGATATCACCACTTTAATATGGTTGGCTTTTGCCAGCTCAGCCATTGAAACAATGTTACCGAAAACATCTTCAAGCTTTGAAGGGCCATTGTTTTCTGCAATGTCATTTATGCCTGCAAGTATCACTACCACTTTAGGTTTTAAATTGATCACATCCTCACGGAAACGTACCAGCATTTGCCCGGTTGTTTGTCCGCTGATGCCACGGTCGATATATGGATGGCTTGCAAAAAATAATGAGTCGGATTTTATCCAGAAATCGGTAATAGAATCACCCATATACACCACGCGTTTTTCGCCTGCCGCAGGTGCTGTTAATTTGCTGTTTGCGTCTTCATAACGTTTAATATTTGCCCAGTCCTTGTATAATTGATCATCTTGTGCATGGGCCCCCAGGGCAAAAAGCATTATAGATGCTGTTATAAGTAATTTGTTCATAGATTGGTTATTTTAATTTAAATGTAAAGTTTATCTGCCGCAAAAGAAATTGTTACGGGATGCAATATAGATACCGCAAATTGTAAATAATAAAAAAAAATTAAACTATTTAATCCCTATGCGGTCAAATAAGTTCAATTGCTGGAAAAAGGTATAACAAAATATGTAGTTATGGTATTTGCCAATGAAAAACGCTCTGCTGCTATGCTATATAACCAGTTAGCCATCTTATGCCTGCTCCCGGTTTTTTTGCAATCGTGCGGCAGCAATAAAAAGATCTATAAAAGTAATTGCGACGTTAATATCACTTTTAAAAAGGTAGGATTCACCCAGTTGATAGATAGTATTAAAAATTACGATCAGCAATATGTTGAGGTATCAGGAACTTACAGGGAAGCAAAGGAGCAATCAGCCTTATATAACGACAGCTTATTTGTCGATCATTCAAAGAAGCACGCCTTGTGGGTAAACTTTAGCCAGGATTGTCCTTTATATTTAAAAGGCACGCGCACCGGTTTATTCGAGGCCAGTGACGGGGAATTTACCCCCATGAATAATAAAAAGATCATTATCCGTGGAAGGGTCGATCTGCATAATACCGGCCATCTTGGCCTTTACAAGGGCGCTATTGACAGAGTTAGCTCTGTTGAATTGTAGTATAATTCAAATTTCCAGTTGTAAACCATCATAAGCAAGCTCAACACCCTTTGGCAGTTCTTTGGCTATGTCCTGGTGCCTGCCCAGGCGATGACTGATATGCGTTAAATATGTCTTTTCGGCACCCATTTCTTTGGCGAAGTCAACGGCCTCATCTAAGGTAAAATGTGATATATGGTTTTCTTTCTGTAAGGCGTTTATCACCAATATCCTGCTGCCTTTAATTTTTTCCTTCTCCGTACCTGATACTGTTTTTGCATCAGTAATGTAAGTAAAGTCATTTACTCTAAAACCCTGCACGGGCAACTTATAATGCAAAACCTCAATGGGGATAAATTTTATATGGCCAATATCAAATGGTTCGGCGCCAATGGTATGCAGATTTAGCTGGGGGATACCAGGATACTTAAACTCCTCAAAAATATAATGGAACTCCCGTTTTAATGCAGCTTGTACACGCATGTCAGCATAAACATCAACAGGGCCTTTTTGCCGGTAGTTAAATGCCCGGATATCATCAAGCCCGGCTATATGGTCTTTATGTTCGTGGGTAAACACAATTGCATCCAACCGCTGCACATTTGCCTTCAGCATTTGTTGCCTAAAATCCGGACCCGAATCAACAACTATGACTTTTCCCTTATCTTCAATTAAAATGGAAGTGCGTAAACGGGAATCCCACGCATCAGCCGATGTGCAAACTTCACAATTGCAGGCAATAACAGGTACACCCTGCGAGGTTCCGGTTCCTAAAAAAGTTATCGTCACAGTTCCAGTTTCATTTGTTTAAGCTGCTGATGAAAGGCAATTTGCTTATCATCAAGCAGGTTATAGTCCATTTCCAGATCGCGGGCCAATTCGCTAATAGCCAGTATCTTACTTTCCAGCCCTGAAAATTTGTTTACTACTATTACTTTGCTGTTTTGCAGCAAACATGCGCCCGTTTTAAAATTACCTTTTTCATACCGCACCCTGTAGCCTGCAGTTTTAAGCAGCAGTTCCAGTTTTTCGAGCGTGTGGTTGGTTACGGTAAGCATCAGTTTCAAAAATAGGAAGAATAGTCGGAAAGTCGGTAAAGTTCGGAAGCCCGAAAGATGTAAAACTATCTGATTTTTGGGTAAAGAACTTATGTAACGAAAAAATTTCTTCCGGACTTTATCGACTTTTCGGACTTTCCGCCTATATTGTACCTTGTAATCCTGATCAACCTTTAAATGATTTTGTTAAACTATGGACCAAAGCTCAAATCGCTTTCTTTCGCTCGACGTGTTTCGCGGAATGACAATTTGTTTTATGATAATTGTAAACACCCCCGGCAGTGGTGCAGCGCCTTTTGCCCCGCTTGAACATGCAGTCTGGTTTGGTTTTACACCTACTGATCTTGTTTTCCCATCATTTTTATTT
The DNA here is from genome assembly GCF_028288225.1 of Mucilaginibacter sp. Taxonomy (GTDB): domain Bacteria; phylum Bacteroidota; class Bacteroidia; order Sphingobacteriales; family Sphingobacteriaceae; genus Mucilaginibacter. The sequence goes on along the minus strand of NZ_JAQBOC010000088.1, from coordinate 128,617 downwards.
GCCGTAGGAAACGCTATGAGCTTTGCAATGAAAAAATTTGCCGGTCAAAGTAATTCATCAGTTGTGTGGAAAATTATAAAACGGACTGCTCTCATATTTTTATTCGGATACCTGATGTCGTGGTTCCCTTTTGTGCAGCATACAGCAAGTGGCTGGTCATTGTCTCCGTTAAGCCATACCCGTATTTTAGGGGTTTTACAACGGATAGCGCTATGCTATATGTTTGCCGCGTTAATGATCCATTTTATAAAATCAAAAACTACTATTGTTGTTATCAGTATCTTACTTTTATTTGGCTACTGGTTCCTGTTGCTCATTTTTGGCGACCATGCAAACCCTTATGGAATGTTGACCAATGCAGGCACTTATCTTGACAAATTTTTAATAGGCGATGATCATCTTTATCATGGCGAAGGTGTAGCCTTTGATCCCGAGGGTTTTTTAAGCACATTGCCATCCATTGTAAATGTTGTATGCGGTTACTTTGCGGGTTATTATATCCAGGAAAAAGGTAAACGGTATGAGACAATTGCAAAATTAATGATGTGGGGTTCACTGCTCATTTTTATAGCCTTATGCTGGAATATGACGTTCCCTATCTCCAAAAAATTATGGTCAAGCCCTTTTACCTTATTAACCGTTGGCCTCGATCTGATAATTATTTCAGTTTTAATATATATAATTGAGATCCGCGAATTTAACAAAGCAAACTGGACAGCCTTTTTTACCACTGTTGGAAAAAACCCGCTGCCGGTTTATCTTTTTTCTGAACTTTTTATAGTTATCCTCTGGATGATCAAGATAACGCCCACCAGCAATGCAGTTGGCTGGATCAACAAGGTATTCTTCCAGGTAATTGCTCCCGGCGCCATAGGTTCATTATTATTTGCGATCTTCTATATGCTGATCTGCTGGAGCTTTGGAAAGATATTGGATAAAAATAAGATTTATTTGAGGTTGTGATTTTAGATGGAATCTGAAAGGCGAATAGTAAAAAAGGGGTTGTCATGCTAAGGCACTCGAAGCATGAGCGCAGTGGCCTATCTGCATGCTAAGCATGGTGCTGAGGCCTTTGCCCACATTCTGTCCTCGCAGGGTCTCTCATAGAGGACCCTGCGCCGCGTGCTAAGTATACGATTGACTTTATACATTGACATAACTTTTCACAAAGCCCAAACGCAGGGTCCGCGATGCTAGACCCTGCTGAGACAAACTAACTCAATCAACCTAATCAACTTAATCCAACTCAATCAACCACTCACTAAAACCCACAATCATGAAAAAACTAATCATCTTTTCATTCCTTATCAGCTTTACTGTAGCTGTCTGCGCCCAAGAAATAAAAACTTTTGCTGAGCGCCTGGGATGGCCCAAAGGGGCGAGGGTATTGATTTTGCATGTTGACGATGCAGGCATGTCGCATGATTCAAATGAGGGCGTTGAAATGGCAATAAGCAAGGGCGTATCTACATCAACCAGCGTAATGATGCCCTGCGCCTGGGTATCCGACTTTAAAAAATACCTCGACCAAAACCCAAATACCGACGCAGGCCTGCACTTAACGTTAACCTCCGAGTGGGATAACTATCGCTGGGGGCCGCTTGCAGGCAAAGCTGCGGTGCCGGGTTTAACGGATAAGGAGGGTTGTTTGTATTCGTCTGTTGCCGCTGTTTATTTTACTGCGAAACCGGATGAAATAGACAAAGAGATTCGCGCGCAGCTTGACCGTGCTTTGAGCATGGGCTTTAAACCTACACACCTCGATTCGCACATGGGCACATTGTTTGCCAAGGACTCGTTTATGGAGAAGTATTTAAAACTGGGTATTGAAAAACAAATCCCGGTAATGTTTCCAGGCGGAGATGATATTTTTTACCGCTCAGAAGCAAAGGCTGCAGCAATAGCAGAATTAAAAAAGCAGGGAAAATACACGGAAGGGATGGTAATTCCTGAGGCGGCTGCCTTAGGTAAGGCAAAAGAAGTAGGCGAGATGCTATGGAAAAATGGCTTACCTGTACTTGATGACCTTCACAATTCCAGCTACGACTGGAACATGCCCGATATTGATAAAAGGACCGACGCCGAGATCCAGAAATGGTACACCGATCATTATATAGAAAGCATCGGCAGGCTTAGTCCGGGTTTAACAATGGTAATAATGCATTGCACTAATCCATCGCCCACATTTAAATATATTTCAGATACCGGCCAAAAACGCAAGGGAGATCTACTGGCAATGACCGATCCGCGTTTACGTAAATTTTTAAAGGACAGAGGATTTATTTTAACCACCTGGCGCGAAGTAATGGAACGGAGGGTGAAGGTGGGGAATGCAGAATAATGTTGTCTGAATCAGAATTTGCAGAATTTAAGAATTTACAGGATAAATGGAGGATATATTAATTTCATTGGAATACAAAAATTTAACAGAGCTTCTTTTAAATGTTATTCGACAACGACCCGGATTGTACTTAGGTCAAGCAAAAATATCACTTCTTCCAACCTTTATTATTGGATACAAAATGTACCCCGGGGCTTTCAACGATGATTATTTTGGTGAAAATGGTTTTCTTGAATGGATGGATAAAAAATACAATATTGGACAGCCTAATTCATGGGCAACACCTTTTCTTGATAAAGCTAATGATAATGAGGAGAAAGCGTTAGAGTTATACTTTGATTACCTGGAAGAGTTTCAAAACGAAAAAACAAACAAAACAGAATAATTATGCGTTTTGCATTCAAACTGCTTTGTATACATAAATTCAAATAGATATGTCTTCTAACCCGAGATTACAAGCATTGGTTTGCCAGTTTCTCAAACAACACTTATTAGGGGTTATTTCTACTGCTAATAAAGATAACACCCCGGAGGCAGCCCTTGTAGGCATTGCTGTTTCAGAAGATCTGGAAATTATATTTGATACTGTTAAAACCTCGCGCAAGTATCACAATATTTTACAAAACCCACAGGTTGCGCTGGTAATAGGCTGGGAAAATGAAATCACGGTTCAATACGAAGGTAAAGCTACAGTTTTAGGAGACGACGAAGAGTCCGAAAGTCTTAAAGAGATCTACTTCAAAGCATATCCTGACGGGCGGGAGCGGGTGGAAACTATGCCCGGCCTTGTTCATATAAAAGTAACACCCCGGTGGCTGCGATACAGCAATTTTAACCATCCGCAAATTATTGAGGAAATTGCCTTTTAGCCAGGTAAGCACCCCGGTCGCTACTAAACTCTGACCTCAAATCGCTACCGCTGACCTCTACTCCCAAAACTAATCTCTAACCTCTGGTCACTAATCTCTAATAACCACTAACCTCTAATCACTATCTCAAATCCACCACCTCAACACCTTTATGTGCTTTGGCATCAAAAGTAAATATGTTATCAGCAACGGTTACATTAGGCACAAAGCTTTTTAAAGTATAAGTATACTTATTACCATTTTTATCAAATATCTGCGCGCTGTAGATCTGCTTTTTTGCCTTATCAATTTCCAGCCTCACTTTAAAAAACGATTTTTTGTCATCTTCAGGGGTAAGGTCTATCTCCTGGTATATATTACCGCTTATCTTCTTTTCCCCGGTGTACAGGTATTTATAACCATGCTCATAAATGGTAAATATTTTGGCAGGGTTAACGCCTTCACCACTGTTATCAACATTGCTTACCTGCACCTCGTTATCCTTTTTAAGATAGGTCCACTGTGTTTTGCCATCGCTTATGATCTCTTGTGCTACATCCGGTTTGCCGGCTGCCTGCGGGCTGTATAAAGTGACCTTAAACTTATTGCTTTTCGACCTTGCAACAAGGGTGCCGCTTTGCGTTTCTTTAACGCCCGCCTGCTGGTTATCAAGCGTAAACACAAAGTCGGTTTTAACCGCATCGTACATCCTGTATTTAGCACTTACTTTGCTTAAAATAGCTTTTGCATCAGCATCTTTTTGTGCAAAAGAATAGCTTACGCTTAGTAAGGTTAGTATTGAAAATATTAGTAGTTTCTTCATTGTTAGTTTCGTATTCCGGATGATGACCCGTTTTGTATTAGATAGTTCTTTTAAAAAATTGTTTCACCTTTTATCGATAAACCTGTTTACAGGATCTCAAATTATATAATATTAAGAGCAACGGTTTAGATAAAGGTTTAATTGCTGTTTTTTTGAAGTGATTCAAGATGGCGTTCCAGGCTGTACTCATCAGGATATAAAACATCGCGGGCCTTGCTGCCTTCAAAAGGACCAACTATGCCCGCTGCTTCAAGCTGATCAATTATCCTGCCTGCGCGGTTATAGCCTAGCTTCATTTTACGCTGTATCAGTGAGGTTGAGCCTTGCTGGTGCAGTACAATAAGGCGTGCGGCATCCTCAAACATAGGGTCGCGGTTATCAGGATCAAATTCTTTAGCACTGCTGGTTTCACCTTCGCCAACATATTCAGGCAATAGCATTGCCGAAGCATAGCCCCGCTGGTTGCCAATAAAGTCTGAGATGCGTTCAACTTCATGTGTATCAACAAATGCGCATTGCAAACGGATCAGGTCACTGCCGGTTGATAACAGCATATCCCCCCGACCGATCAACTGATCGGCACCGCCGCTATCCAATATGGTACGCGAATCTATTTTTGAAAGCACCCTAAATGCCAGCCTCGATGGGAAGTTAGCCTTTATAGTACCGGTAATAATATTTACGGATGGCCTTTGTGTTGCAATAACCAGGTGAATGCCCACAGCACGGGCAAGCTGCGCAATACGGGCAATAGGTACTTCAACTTCTTTACCCGCCGTCATCATCAAATCGGCAAACTCATCAATTACCAGCACAATAAATGGCAGGTAACGGTGTTTTTCGGGATCACTTATTTTACGGTGTACAAATTTTTCATTGTACTCCTTAAGGTTACGTACCTGGGCATCTTTTAACAGATCGTACCGCTGGTCCATCTCAATACATAAAGAGTTGAGCGTATTAACCACCTTTTTTGTATCGGTAATAATGGCATCGGCCTCATCGGGAAGCTTGGCCAAAAAGTGCCTTTCAATCTTACGGAAAAGGGTTAACTCCACCTTTTTAGGGTCAACCAGTACAAATTTAAGCTCAGCAGGGTGCTTTTTAAACAATAGCGAAACCAATATGGCATTAATACCAACCGATTTACCCTGTCCTGTAGCACCTGCAACAAGCAAGTGGGGCATCTTGGCAAGGTCTGCAATAAACACTTCGTTGCTAATGGTTTTACCCAGCGCGATCGGCAGATCCATTGTGGTGTTCTGGTATTTTTCAGTAGATAACACCGAGCGCATCGACACCATTTCCGGATGTTGGTTTGGCACCTCTATACCTATAGTACCTTTACCCGGCATAGGGGCAATAATACGGATGCCCAATGCAGCGAGACTTAGCGCTATATCATCTTCAAGATTCTTGATCTTGGAGATCCGCACGCCCGGGGCCGGGATAATTTCATATAAAGTAACCGTAGGCCCAATGGTGGCTTTTATTTTGTCGATCTCAATATTATAATGATTCAGCGTTTCAACAATTTTGTTTTTGTTGGCCTCTAATTCGTCCGAGTTAACACTTATTTTATTTGATCCATAGTTTTCCAGCAGATCCAGCGTAGGGTATTTGTAGGTTGAAAGTTCCAGCGTATGGTCATATTTACCAAACTGCTCAAGCAGGCTTTCGGCCTTTTTATCATCATCAGTTTTTTCGATGTTTAAAACAGGAGTGGGCCTGGTAAGACCGACCGTCAACGGAATTTCATTTTCCTCTTCTGCCTCGTCACTTTTAGAAGAGTCAGGGGTTAATACAACAGGTTCATGAAACACGGGGTTTTGTACAAATGCCTGTTGTTTAAGAGGCTCGGGGTTTACGGTTCTTTCTGAATTACCCTTTTGCCTGTTTACACGGCCAGGCCATTCAACAGGTAACGAAATCTCTTCGTCTTCCAGGTCGGCCGGTTCAGGTACAATATCACCAACGGCGCCCGTAGCAACGGTTTTTGGACCGCGCTTCGGAATCTTAAAGTCGATGTTGTAAGCAACTATTAGAATGGTTAATGCCAGGAATATGAGTAAACCTGCCGCGCCTGCCTGTCCTATTTGTGCATCGAGCAGGCGGTTGCTCCAAAAGCCGAAGCCACCTTCAAGGTAATTTGGCGTATCAGCTATAAATGCATGAAAAAAGCCAATTGTTACCGAAATAAATACCAAAAAGAAAAAGCTGTATGCCAGGGTTTTGCTTAGAGGAATTAAGCGTACCTTAAAAAGCATGCGGTATCCGCTTATGAAAAATACAAACACAAAAACGAAGGAAGCAAGGCCAAACCACTCAAAAATAAACTGGTTTGAAAGTAATGCTCCTAATTTGCCTGCCCAGTTTTCAATAAGCGGGTTTTTAACGCCATTCTCCATCAGCTCCTGCGTAGTACGGAACAGGTTGTGCCACCCGCCATTAGCAGCAGAAACATAGCTTTGATCTTCTTGCCAGGTAAAAAGGTAAGAAGTAAAAGCCACAAGAAAATACACCGACAGCAACAGCAAAAATAAACCGATTATCTTTATTATTTTGCTGTTCAGCAAGTCGGACGAACGTAGTTTATCCGCACGTTGCTTTATTGGGCGCTCCCTTTCAGCTTTTTGTGTTGGCTGACGGGGCTGATTTTCTTGCTTGAAACTATTTGATTTAAACTGATTTCCTTTTACCGGCATCCTGATGTAACCCTGATATTGTGCAAATATAAAGTTAATAGATTAAACAACTTATTCAGCTGAATTTTTTATTAAAAATGATTGGTTTATTTAGTGGTAATTAAGTTTAACACTTTAGAAGGATTTGTTTGCAGATAATTTTTTAGCTGCCAGTACTTTTCATAATGCGGTAAAATCTTAGTTATAGAAATATTTACTTAATATGAAAAAAAGCAGGTATTTATTATATTTACCCGCTATATGCATCCTTACCTGTTGTTAATGCAAAAATAATGAGTGTTGAAAAACTGGAACAGTATATTACAATTGCCGATTTGGATAGCCTTGACGCCTTGTTAATGCAAAACCCTGCACTTGCCAAAAGCCGTACAAGTCACCAGGTTTCGCCGCTTATGCTATCCTGTTATTATAAAAAACCTAATGTTACAGCACTTATTTTAAAATACCTGGATGAGATAAACCTGTTTGAGGCTTCGGCTGCCGGCAGGTTTGATGTGGTGGCTAACCTGGTTAACAATCACCCTGATGCCATTAACTTTTATGCTGAAGATGGTTTTACGCCATTAGGGCTGGCCTGTTATTTTGGTCATTATGAAATTGCACAATACCTGGTATTAAAGGGGGCCGATGTAAATATGCCGTCGAACAATGGTTTCAGTGTTTACCCTATACATTCTGCCGCTGCCGGTAATTACACGCAGATAGCCCGGATGCTGATAGAAAATAATGCATTGGTAAATGTAAAGCAGCAAGCAGGGGCTACTGCACTGCACTCTGCCGCCCAAAACGGCAATATTGATCTGTTAATCCTCCTATTGGAACATGGCGCTGATGTAACTGCCCGAATGGAAGGCGGCAAACTCCCCGCAGACCTTGCCCGGGAAAAAGGCTTTATAGAAATAGCGGAAGCGTTGGATTGAAGTCGGAAGTCGGAAGTCGGAAGTCGGAAGTCGGAAGTCGGAAGTCGGAAGTCGGAAGTCGGAAGTCGGAAGTCGGAAGTCGGAAGTCGGAAGTCGGAAGTCGGAAGTCGGAAGTCGGAAGTCACATTATGTTAAGCTGACATTTAATCAGGCAATCCCAATAATCCTTGAAATCCTACAAATAATCGGTGAAATCCAGAAAATAAAAAAAATAGCCGGTAATTACTTACCAGCTATTAAACTTCATCATATAATTAACTACCTAAAACTAAAACTTAAGCCCTGTAATTTATACGTTATTGGCTATACAAAAATTAATTTTTATATTAGTTCCAATAAAAGGCTCCCGGCCTCGCGCCAGGAGTCTTTTTTGATTTGATAAATTATTGATGAGCAGGGCGCTCAATGAATGTTGTTATACGGCAACAATTTTTCGAAAGTTTCAGTTTTTTTATTTTTTTTAAGAATTTTCTGATTTATAGCGAAAAAGCTTGTTTTGTAAGGCCTGAAATTGAATTTAGAATGTCATCCTGTCGACATAGTCCGGGGTCTCATATGATAATTCACCTGTCATCGGGTCTTCAGGCGGATTTATTCACCTGAAGATTATTACAGATTAAAACAATCCCCCAAAAACTCCTAACCCTAATCCCCGGTCTCTAATCAACTACTTAATAGCAATCAGGCCTACCTTTTCAATTACCGGATCCTTTGACAATAAAGCAGATGCGTTGGCCATTAACGCTTCTGCAATTTTGCCGCTAAGGTGGGCATTCCTGCCATCTTCAGTTTCAAAAGTATCAAAGATGCCGAAAGTTGAAGGGCCCAATTGTAAGGCGTACCACCTTACCGTATCGGGTTCATCCTGTGCCAGCGGCAAAGCGCTTTTTAAAAATTCCAGTACATCATTCTCCTTGCCGGGTTTTGCTTCTACCCGTGCTAATAATGCAAACTTTTCCATAATTGTTTTTTTGTAGATGATAAACGTTTTATAACCTTTAACAGATGTTAGGCGGCAACGTTTTATAAAACTTACAAAAAATGAGAATGTAATTATTTAATGGCCAAAAACATAGAATAACGATAGTCCTAAAGCACTTACAAAGCTTTTAGTTTATTACACTAATAAATACTTTATTTTAATAAATTTTTGTTTGGATAATATAGGATTGAAAGGGGCGTTTTATAAGGGTTTTTCCTTTTGATAAAGATGAATTTTGAGTGAAATTTTCTTTAAAAGTACTGGCGTTCAGTAGCAGGTAAGAGAGCTTTTAATAATTATGGTATATTGGTTACCATCTTGATAAATGGGATGGCAATGAAGTTGTCTGCTATTTTTTTCATTCATTGCCGTTTGGCTTCAGCCAATGGATAATGGGCGATCAAAATAGGGCTTTAACCAAATTCTTCGGGTTTCAATAATCTGAGCAGATTGTTAACGATTGAGTTATTGCTATTGGCGACAATTTAAATTGCACCCTATTATTAGGTATCAGCGTAAATCAGCTTAAACAATTGTTCCCTTACCTGCCTGGTAACCGGGCCGATCTTTCCATCGCCAATTAATTTCCCATCAATTGCTGCTACCGGGTAAGCATACTGGGTTGTACTGGTTATAAATGCTTCATGGATATTGGTTAACTCATCAAGCGTAAAGTCTTTTTCAATAATCGTATAGCCATCTATCTTAAAGTTTAAAACCTTGCTGCGGGTTATTCCCTTTAAAATATTATTAGCTGCCGTAATTATTTTATCACCGGTCACTATAAAAAAATTGGCACGCGGGCATTCGGTTATAGTGCCATTGTTGTGGTATAAAACATCATCGGCATTGTTTTCCTTCATAAAAGGATGCAGCCTAACTGCCTGCAGGTAATCAATGGTTTTGATAAAAGGAAGCTGCCGCTGATGACTATAGGTGATCAGTTTCATTCCCATATCAAAGTGATTCTCCTCCTGCATATTCAGCGGGTATTGTGATATGATCAAATTGGGTTTACCCATCTTATAACCATCCTCCGAATAACCGCCGGTAAGCAAAAGTTTTATACCAGATGTTGGGACGCCATTCTTTTCTATTAACTCTTCTATAGCTTTCCTAAGCTCCACCCGGTCAAGCATTACTTCCAGGTACATCTCTTTGGCTGAGTTGTAAAACCTGTTGAAATGATCCTCAATAAATATAGGGCGCTTATCTATAACCTTAAAATAATCAAAGATCCCGTAGCCGCGATGCATAGCCAGGTCAGAGACCCCGATCCGGGCATCTTCTTCTAAAAACAGCTGGTTATTAATGGATACATATTTGGCAGCCATGATATTGGAATTTATGATTTGCCCGATTTTGATAAACCGGCGCTCATGTTAAATATATTTTCGCCGTAGCTTACTATTAAATTATCTCTTTCGCGCTGGCGTTTGAGAGCAACATCAATAAGCGTTTTTAGCAGCTGGCCGAATTTTTTATCAGTAGCTTCCCAGAGGTAAAAAGATAATGAACCAGGGATAGTGTTTATCTCGTTCACATATACTTTATTATCCTTTTTATCAACCAAAAAGTCAATCCTTGAAACACCTGAGCAGGACAAGATCCTGAAGGTTTCCTTTGCTAGATCCTGTATATATGTTGCTTGCTCAACCGAAATATTTGCCGGAATCTGGCGTTTAGTACTGGTCATCCCTTTTGATGAGCTGCCTTTGGTAATGTATTTATCCTTATAGCTTAAAATATCGCCAGCCCCTAAAGGCTCCTCGCATACCGAGGCCATTTGGTTAGCAGAATCTCCCAGTACCGAGCAGTTAATTTCTTTCAGGTCAACTACCATTCTTTCAACCAGGATCCGGTTACTGAAGCGGCCGGCAAGATCCACAGCATCTATCAGCTGCGCTTCATCAGCGGCCTTTGAAACACCCACACTCGACCCTAAATTTGATGGCTTTACAATAACCGGGAAGCCTATTTTATTAATATCTTCAATGATTGCCTGCTTATCGATATGCCAGCTCCTGTCGGTAAACCAGGTATAGTCAACCACGGGCAGCTTACTTTCTTTCAAAACCATCTTCATCATTATTTTGTCCATGCCAATGGCTGATGATAAAACATCGCAGCCTACATAGGGGATCCCTTTTAATTCAAGCAAACCCTGCAGTGAGCCATCCTCGCCATTTGTTCCATGGATAATAGGGAAAGCAATATCAATTTTACCAAGAGTTTTACTTTTCCAGATGGATGAGTGTACCGCATTAATAGTGAAATCGCCATAAGTTGGCGAAAGGTAGATCTCTGTACACTGTGCTAACAGTGCATCAGTATTTTTATAGTTATCTACATTTAAAAGCGCATCGCCGGTATACCATTTGCCGGTTTTTGTAATGTAGAGGGGAGTAATTTCGTAACTGTTTTTATCAAATGCGCTGATGGCCTGCTGCGCTGAAATTACAGAAATTTCATGCTCAACCGACCTTCCGCCAAATATAACGCCAATATTTATCTTCATTGCTCTTCTTTAATAATCAATCTATAGTTCGTAAGTGTCAGGTAAATCGTTCTCGTATAATAAAACATCCCCCGCTTTTGTCATGCTGCCTAAATGATTTACAGCATCCTTAAAGTTTTGGGCCACATATATTTTATCATCAGGGTAATTTTTGTTTTTAAGCCCCTTCATTATGGGTAAAGTTATGTTTTTACCCACAAGTATAGCATAATCACAGCTATCTGCAATCTGCTCGCCTAAAAGGCTGTTATAGTATTCCTGTTTTTCACCAAGCTCAATCATTCCGGGGGTAATGATTATCTTCCGCTGGCCTTCAATAGCTTTTAAAACTTCCAACGCCATTTTTGAACCTACCGGGTTTGAGTTAAATGCATCGTCAATAACAGTAACACCATTGGCATGTACCTTAACCTCCAGTCTGTGCTGAACTGGTTCCAGTTTTTTTATGGCGAAGGCAACACTGCTATCCGGAACATCCAGGTGCCTGGCTACAATATATCCAGCCAATATGTTCGACAGGTTATAGCTGCCCAGCAGTTTGGTTTCAAAATCAGCCAAATGCTTGCCTTTTTGAAAAACCGAGAATGCAGAGCCTTTGGCAGAGTAGGAGATATCTTTTATGTAAAAATCTACCTTTTCGTTATCAGACGAATAAAGTGCGGTTTCCCTGTCGTTTACAGGGCGATTGGCAATGTATTCATAATCAGCATTCAGTACAGCAAGTCCGCCGGAAGGTAAAGCATCGATAAGCTCAAACTTTGTTTTCTGAACGTTATCAATAGTTTTAAAGCTTTCCAGGTGCTGCTCGCCAACAGCGGTTAAAATACCAATTTGCGGATGCACAAGGTCGCAGATCTCTTTTATATCATTTGGCTGTTTTGCGCCCATCTCCACAATAAAAACCTGGTGTGTGGCCTGCAATTGTTCCCTTACCGTTTTAATAACCCCCATAGTGGTATTATAGCTGCCCGGAGTCATTAAAACGTTATATTTTTCACTCAGCATCCTGTGCAGAAAATGCTTGGTACTTGTTTTTCCGTAGCTGCCGGTAATACCAATAATTATCAGATCTGACCTTTGAGCCAGGATTTTTTTAGCATCATTATAATACCAGTTGTTAATTGCTTTTTCAACCGGGGCTATTAAAATATTTGCTATCGCGATAAAAATAAAGCTGAGCAATAAGACAAATCCGCTAACCCAAAGCGTGTAAAGTGTTTTACCTGTTATTAAAAAGTACGTTACGCCTGCTATAACCGAGAGTAAAAAAGTAAGTCCGAATAACCTTTGCGCCCTTTTTGTGAATACTACCGGCTTTTTTTGTTTTTTGATGAACAGTAAATAAGCCAGCAAACCATATAACAGGGTAAATAAAATGCTGGCAACAACAGCCCCTGAAGTTAAAATAAGGATGCCTGTAATAACCAGCACAATAACCTCGAGTATCCGGGTACCAAGTACCAGGTTGGTTTTAAGCCATTTAAAATACCGGTCGTTACGGTACGAGTTTAACTGCATCATATGCAGCTCGAACCTCAATTTTGCAAATGCGTAAACCAGTACCGTTGCCAGCGCAACTATAAAAAATATGTTATCCATCAATTGTTTTTCTTATCGGCCTGAAGAAAGTTATTCAATATAATTAAAAACTCGTGCAGTTTTTCAATAAAACTAAAATGGCCGGCGTTCTTTAATACCACCAAACCCGCATTGGGGATCAGCTTCTCCATGGTTTTGCCGTCACTAACCGGTGTAGCTGTGTCGTTTTCGCCCCAGATTAACAGGGTGGGAGCTTTTATAAGCGGCATTACTTTTTTTAGGTCTTCGTTCACTGATTTTACCAGGATCTGCCGCATAATACCCGATGCATTATTATAATCGGTGGACCCCGCTTTTTTTCGGTACCCTTCAATTATTTCCTGGGCCTTGCTGCGGCCCACCAAATATGGCAGGGTTTTACGCGCTGCTTTATACGAATAAACTTTTATATAATATTCTAATGACCGGCTGGGTTTTATACCGGCGCTATCCAGCAATATCAGCTTTAAAACCGGGTTGCGTGATGCGTAAAGTATAGAGATCCGTCCGCCGTATGAATGTCCTGCAAGTATAGGATTGCTGATGTTTTTTACCCTAAAAAACTCCTCAATAAACTGGGTGTATTCTTCAACACCCCAAACTTCATTAGGTTCCTGGCTTTTGCCAAATCCGGGCAGATCGATAGCAAATACATGAAAATCTGTTTCAAAATGTTGCTGGATCTTTTCAAACACCTGCAAGCTCGATCCCCAGCCGTGCAATAAAACAAGCGGTTTTCCTTCGCCGGTTTCTGTATAATTTATGTTAAGGCCCTTAACCAGTTGGGTATACTCCATAAGTATGTTACGATGCTTGCAAAGATAATAAATAAGTGATAGCAATAACAGGTTGAAACAGGATATGCAAACTCAAAATTGCAACAATAATGGTAGCTTTATGTGTTAAAAAGAATGATATTATCCATAATAAGTAAATTGAAAAGATGCAGTCACCCCACAAACAAATAAGCCTTGAATTTTCGGGCGGTAATTTTGAATTTGCATACCCCCATCTGGCGGATGATGCTACCTGGAACATTGTTGGTAATGAAACATTAACCGGAAAGGCCAATATTATTGAATTCTGTAACCAAACCGCAGAATACTTTACCCAGGTAACAACTGAATTTAAAACAGATAATATTATAATTGATGGCGATTGTATTGCTATAAACGGAACAGCAGAATTTTTTATAGAGAAGGAAAACAGGTCAAATCATATTTCATCGTGCGATGTATACAAGTTTAAAGATGGGAGATTGCAGGAAATAACCTCTTACTGCATTTCAACAGATAAAAAGTAAGCTTATTTCAATTACAGAATGCATTAACGTTTTTCTCAACTTAATGATATCACCGCCTTTGCCAAAATATCCACGGCTGCCTCCAATTCATTTGGATTTAGCGATGCAAAACCAATCCTGATGCAATTATTGAGGTAAGCAGGATCATGATAATAATCTTTGCCGTTGCTAATGGTCAGGCCCATGGTTGCAGCTTTGGCTGATACCTCCTGTGGTTTAAGCCCGTTTAAATATTCAACCCAAACAGCGAAGCCCCCATCCGGAATTTTGAAGTTAACAGATCCGTTTAATTTTTCCTGCAGCAGGCGGCATAGTATATCACGCCTTTCATGATAGATCTTGTTTGCTTTTTTAAGGTGCCGGCTTATGTCACCATTTTTTAACAAGTTGGCCATCGCTTCTTCTAAAAGCTGCTCACCCTGCCTGTCAATAAGCTTGCGGAAGCGTGTTGCCCGTGCAATAAGGTTTTTCGGTGCGATCATAAAACCCATGCGGATGCCCGGCGCTATGGTTTTGGAAAAAGAACCAACATAAATTACCGAGCCATAATAATCAATACTTGCCAGAGGTAATATGGGGCTGCTGGCATAATGAAAATCATAATCGTAATCGTCCTCAACAATAGCAAACTTATATTTGCGGGCCAGCTCAAGCAGCTGCATGCGCCGCTCAGCACTCAGAGTTACAGTTGTAGGGCTGTGATGATGTGGAATTACATAAACAAGTTTTACTTTTTTCTTTTTGCAGATGGCCTCAATGTGGTTAATGTTAATACCATGTTCGTCAATAGGCACCAGGGCCAAATTAGCACCTGCTTGTTCAAAAACCTCGTTGGCGCCATTATAACCGGGGTCGGCCACAATTACCGTATCATTTTTTGTAAGCAGCAACTGCGCAATAAGGTATAAAGCCATTTGTACACCTTTGGTTATCAAAATATTTTCAGGCTTAACCTGTAGCCCGCGTGTTTCGCCAAAAAAACGGGCCAGTTCTGTTCTTAAATTTTCCGAACCCTGCTCAGGCCCGTACATCAAATATTTTGAGGTAAAATGATACCGGGCAAAACGCCTGTATTCCCTTACCATCAGCTCGACAGGAGCCAGGCGGGTATCGGGAAAACCATCATTAAAAACCAGGTTATGTTCAGGACTTTTTACAGATAGGGCTAATGACGGAAATTTATCATTGGCTATCTCAAAAAAAGTTTCCTCAGGATAGGAGTATGATTGTATCCCGGTCGTTATTTTTCTGGGAGATACATCAGGAAGGTTTTTAGCTACAAAAATTCCCTTGCGCGGGTAAGCATCAACCCAGCTTTGGGCATACAGCTCATCATAGGCGGCAACCACCGTTTTACGATGAACTTTCAGATCGGCAGCAAGAATGCGACTTGCCGGCAAGGCAGCAGATGGCTTTAATATACCGCGCCTGATGTGGCTGATAATTCCGTTGGCTATTTGCAAATATACAGCTACATGGGAATTTTTGTCGATTGTTATAAGACCTTTCGGAAATTGCATTCTGGACTACCTTGTTTATGTTTTCTGGACTATAAAGGTAGGCCAATCTAGTCGTAAATTTACATAGTAAATAAAAGAAGTCATGCAAATAATCAAAAATTATGTGTTCCCTTCAATATTTCTCAGAGCAAGTTTAGCCTGCAGTTATTTATGGGAAGTGGCAGACAGACTGGGCATCCTGGGCGCACACGGACAGCCACACGTGGGCTGGGGCGACTGGGTCCACTTTATGGAATATGCACGCCAAACAATGGTATTTATGCCGCATTCATTTGTACCTGTTTTTGCTGTGCTGGCTACTATCTGCGAAGGGGGCTTTGGCATTTTATTATTAGCCGGATTATTTACACGCATTGCAGCTATGGGCAGCTGTTTACTAAGCCTTGCCTTCGGGCTGGCTATGGCGATATCGTTCGGGATTGAGTCGCCTTTAGGTTATTCAGTTTTTACGGTTTGCTCAGCCAGCTTGTTGCTTGCATCCCTGCCCGAATACAAATGGAGTATAGATTCATTATTAAATAAAAATCAAATATCATGACAACAACCAATCAACAAAAGGCGCCTGCATTATTGGTAATAATTGCTTTTGCTACAGTTTATATCGTTTGGGGTTCAACCTACTTCTTTATCCAGAAGGCTGTACATGGCTTTCCGCCAATGCTTATGGGGGCCTTTCGTTTTACCACTGCCGGTTTATTATTACTAGGCTGGAGCGCTATTAAGGGTGATAAGATCTGGGTAAAAAAAGACATCATCAATTCGGGGATCAGCGGTTTGCTTACCTTGTTTATAGCCACCGGCATAGTAATATGGGTTGAGCAGACTTTACCCAGTGCCATGGTTGCCATTATGGTATCGGCAAGCCCTATTTGGTTTGTAATGCTTGATAAAGGCAACTGGCACATCAATTTTAAAAACAAGGCGGTAATTACAGGGATGATAATTGGATTTGCAGGTGTTATATTGCTCTTTGGCGAGCAGGTAAGCAAAGCTCTAAACGGCAGTCATAATTCATCAATGGCCTGGGGAGTAGGGCTGTTGTTGCTGGGTAGTATGGCATGGTCTGCAGGTTCACTATTTTCAAAAAAGAACGGGAGCAGCAGTCCTGCAAGATTAAATACTGCATGGCAGATGATAATTGCAGGGATTGCATTTGTGCCCGCCGCATTTGCGCACAACGAGTTTAGCCATTTTAACATTCACCAGGTGCCCGCATCAGCATGGATGGCCGTGGTTTATTTGATATTATTTGGTTCTATCGGTGCGTTCAGCGCTTATATCTGGCTGTTGCAGGTACGCCCGGTTACACAGGTAAGCACACACTCATATGTAAACCCGGTTATCGCCGTGCTTTTAGGGATGTTGTTTGCAGGTGAGCAAATATCTGCTTTACAGATCGGCGGCCTGGTTGTTATACTTTCCAGTGTATTGCTCATTAATCTTGATAAATACAGGAAAGCAAGAAAGGAGAAACAGCCGGCAAGACCGGTTATTAAAGTTGTGGAAATATCTTTAAAGGGGGAAGTGCTGGAAGCTTGTTAACCCCTTTGTCATGGCGAGGTACGAAGCAATCGCGAACTATGCAAGTTCTACATCTTTCTATTCGCTCTGTATAGCATGCGATTGCTTCATACCTCAGCAATGACAAAGGTTATATTGTTTATAATCAACGCTGAACCTTATTACTCGCCGGGTAATTCAGCGTATAACCCACCGATTCGTCAGTTTGTTCCCTTCCGGTTTTTACATTCTGTTTTAAAGGCTTTTGCAAAAGCTCATTGTTACTAAGCTTAAACTTTAGGTTCAATGTATCTTTCATGCCTTCCTGCATAAAACTCCATACGGCATTTATGGTATCGCCCTTAATTGTGCCTTCAATTGCGCCTTTCCGGCTATCCTTTTGGTAAGGAAGCCATATCATCCGGCCGGTTACTTTGTTGTTTTCAATTATCAATTCAATGCTGGTACTATCCCGGTTGCTTTTGCCTTCCGTTCTTAAAAAGCAAAGGGGACTTGCCGCCGCCGCGCTAATTTTAGCAGTATCGGCAGCATGAACATCAATGGAATCTTTATTTGCAGATTTGCTATTGTCAGAGGAACACGATGCTATTAATAACGAGGCAACACAAAGCAGATTTATATATTTCATTATGGTATGACATTTATAAACGTATAAACGGTTAAAGTTTGAAAATCAATATTAAAAACGGCCCGGCTAAATTCCAAATTTAACCGGGCCGTTTTCTTTTTAAACCGATGTTCTATTTATAGCTGGCATCATTCCATCTTAATTCATTCCGCAATTGATCCAGTTTGGTATCCTTGCCTATGCGTATAAATTCCAATCCGGCAATATCGGCAAAGTCCTGCAGGTGTTCAGCGGTTAAATTCTGGCTGTAAGCCGTATGGTGTGCACCACCTGCATAGATCCATGCTGCACATCCTGTTTTCATATCAGGATATGGTTTCCATAACACCCGAGCAACGGGCAGGTTAGGCAGGTTATTTTGCGGTTCAATAGCTTCTACTTCGTTAATTAATAAACGGAAACGGTTGCCCATATCAACAATTGACGCGTTTAGCGCAGCACCACCGGCAACATTAAATACCAACCTTGCCGGGTCAGCTTTACCGCCAATTCCTAATGGGTGTACTTCTAATGCAGCTTTACCATTAGCCAGCGAAGCATCAATCTCCAGCATGTGCGATCCCAGAACAAGCTGGTTGTTCGGGTCGAAATGGTAAGTGTAATCTTCCATAAAAGCATTGCCGCCCTTTAAGCCGCTGCCCATCACTTTAAAGGCGCGTACCAAAGCCGCTGTTTTCCAATCGCCCTCACCGGCAAAACCGTAACCGGCTGCCATTAAACGCTGTGCAGCAATACCTGGCAGCTGGATCATGCCATGCAGATCCTCAAAAGTATCGGTGAAGCCTTTAAAGCCGCCATCTTCTAAAAACTTCTTTAAGCCTAATTCTATCTTAGCAGCATCATAAACCGATTGATGTTTGGCTCTGCCTTTTAGCAGATCTGCATTCATGGTGTAAGTGGCCTCATATTCTGTAACGAGTTCATTAACAGATTCCTCGCTTATTTCATCAATCACTTTTACCAAATCGCCTACGCCATAAGTATTTACAGAATAGCCGAATTTTAGTTCAGCTTCAACTTTATCTCCTTCGGTAACTGCAACATACCGCATATTGTCGCCAATGCGGGCAAATTTTGCGCCTTGCCAATCGTGCCAGCCTGCTGCTGCTCTTGTCCATGCATTTATTTGCGCTAAAACTTCTGGATCCTGCCAGTGCCCAACCACAACTTTACGGTTTTTGCGCATGCGCGATACAATAAAACCAAACTCGCGGTCGCCGTGTGCACTTTGGTTAAGGTTCATAAAATCCATGTCGATAGAACTCCATGGAATATCACGGTTAAACTGGGTATGCAGGTGTAATAATGGTTTTTGTAAGATACTTAATCCCCTTATCCACATTTTAGCAGGAGAGAAGGTATGCATCCAGGTAATTATACCAATACAGTTCTCAGTGGTATTGGCTTCCTGTAAAGTGGCATAGATCTCCTCGGGGGTTTTAACAACAGGTTTATAAACAATCCGGACAGGTGTTTGCGGGTCATTATCCAGGCCCTTGGCAATTTGCTGCGAATGTTCGGCAACCAATTTTAAAGTTTCTTCTCCATATAAGTGCTGGCTTCCGGTTATAAACCACACTTCAAATGCTTTTAGATTGATCATATATATTTTAATTAGTGATTTAGTGAATTAGCGATTTAGTGATTGTCTTAGTTAATGAATTATTGATGTAGTAATTGTTTTATGGCTTCATTACTGCTACTGTCACTTTTAACTGCTACTGTTCTTAGCAACTGCCAACTGTCCACTCATAACTGCAAACTGACTACTGTCCGTAATACGAATCCGGCCCATGCTTCCGTTCAAAATGCTTTTTAATAAGCGAATCTTTTAAACGCGGGGCGTTATTGTTTATCTGCTCGGTTAAATAGGCCATTTGTGCAACGGCTTCCAAAATAGCGCTGTTATATACAGCCTTTTCGGCGGTTTTGCCCCAGGTAAAGGGGGCATGGTTGCCTACCAGCACCATCTCTGTTTCTTTATAATCCAGTCCCTTTTGTTCAAAATGATTGATGATCTGAAACCCTGTTTGATATTCATAATCTTCCTTTATCATTTCGTCATCCATTGGCGGCGCGCAGGGAATATCAACAGTTAAATGATCAGCATGCGTAGTACCGAAGATAGGGATACAACGTTGTGATTGCGCCCATGATGTTGCATAAGTTGAATGGGTATGTACAATGCCGTTAATTTGTTCCCAATGCTTGTAAAGCACCGCGTGGGTTTTAGTGTCAGACGATGGCCTCAAATCACCTTCAACGGTGTTGCCGTCAAAATCAACTATCACCATTTTATCCGGTGAAAGTTCATCATAAGGTACGCCGCCGGGTTTAATGGCAAAAACGCCAAGCGCCCTGTCGGCTGCGCTAACGTTGCCAAAAGTGAAAAGCACCAATCCTAACTTAGGCAGTTGCATATTTGCCTCATATGCATTTTGTTTTATATGCTGATATTTACTCATTTTCAATAAAATATAATTGATCTACACCTTTCATTAATTCGTGAAATTCGATACAATTCGAGAAAATTAGTGTAATTCTATAAATTTCCCCAACGCAAGATATTGCTCATACCTGTTCTGATAAATTTCTTTGTATTGTTTATTGGGATAATATTCTGCATCAAAACCACTGCCCATAGCAGCCATTGCATCCTCTACCGTTGGATAAATACCGGCAACAACGGCCGCAAACATAGCGGCACCCAGGGCACAGGTATGTTCAAACTGGTGGATGCGGATAGGCATTCCCAAAGTATCTGCCATCATTTGCATAATATAGGGCGATTTTTTAGCAACCCCGCCAATGCCGATCAAGCCTTTTACCGGGATGCCTTCCTCTACAAAACGGTCGACAATACTTTTTGCGCCAAAGCAGGTAGCCTCGGCCAGCGCTTTGAATACACGCGGTGCATCGCTACCTAAACCTAAACCTGCTATAGCCCCCTTTAGTGTCTGGTCGGCATCAGGTGTACGGCGGCCATTAAACCAGTCAATGGCAAGCTCGCTGTTTTCTTCAATTGGTAAAAGACTGGCTTGCCTGCTTAGTTCAGGGATTATCTTTCCTAAAAGTTCTTCCTTTAACGCCTCTGCCGTTTTTGAATCGATAAGAGATGATGAGGAAAGGCCGTTTAATGGCCACGCCAGCAAGTTCTTAAACCAGGCGTAAGTATCGCCAAAGGCAGATTGCCCGGCTTCAAGACCAACCATACCCGGAATAACGGAGCCGTTAACCTGCCCGCAAATACCACGGATCAGCTTACTCTCCATTTCGGCAGCAGGGGCAACCAATATATCGCAGGTTGATGTTCCCATTACTTTACTCAGGTGATAAGGCTCGATCTGTCCGCCTACAGCGCCCATGTGGGCATCAAAAGCACCTACACCAACCACAATGTCCGTTGATAAGCCGAGCCTTTCTGCCCATTCGGTGTTTAGGTTACCTGTAGCTTCATCTGATGTATAAGTATCTTTGAACAGCCTTGAAGTAAATCCTTTTAAAAGGGGATCGAGCGATGAAAAGAATTCATCAGATGGCAACCCGTCAAACTCTTCTGCCCATAAAGCTTTGTGCCCAGCCGAACAGCGGCCCCGCTTTATTAGTGCAGCATCATTACCGCCTGTTAATAAAAAGGGAATCCAATCGCAATGTTCAACCCATGAGTGGCATGCTTTTGCTACCTGTTCATCCGCCCGTAATGTACGCAGCAGCTTCGCCCAAAACCATTCAGACGAGTAGATCCCACCAACATATTTAAGGTAGTTGATATCAAATTTGGTTGCATGTTCATTTATCTGTGCAGCCTCATTTACCCCGGTATGATCTTTCCATAAAACAAACATGGCATGCGGGTTCTGTTCAAACCCGGGAGTTAGTGCAAGCGGGGTCCCGTTTTTATCTACTGCAACGGGGGTTGAGCCTGTAGTATCTACCGATAAACCCTTTACAGCTTTCGCAGCACCGGCACCAGCTTTTTTTAAACAATCTTTTATAGTTGTTTCCAGCCCTTCAATATAATCAAGCGGATGCTGCCTGAATTGGTTTTCAGCGGCATTACAATACAATCCCTGCTGCCACCTGGGGTAATTAAATACAGAAGAGGCTATCTCCTCTCCATTAAGTGCATTGATTAATACAGAGCGAACAGAGTCGGTACCATAGTCCACTCCAATTACAAGTTTATCAGTAATCATAATTGAGTTATAATTTAGTGTTTAAATAACACTTATTTTTTGATAAAATGAAATTTTGGATAAAACATTATGGATTTTTCCGGTAAATGAACTTGAAAATTTAAAGCGATAAAGTATCCGGATTAGGTATAAAGTTTAAAAATGCCTGGAACTTAGCATAATAGTTCTGCTTGTTTAACTGGTAATAGTATGCACCGCGTTTGGAGCCGGTCTTATCTTTTTCAGCTAATTTTATCAACAAACCGGTTGCTAAAACTCTTTTACTGAAATTTCTTTTGTCAATGGTTGTATTAAAAACGCTTTCATAAAGGGTTTGCAGCTGCGGGATAGTAAATTTATCAGGCAAAAGCTCAAATAAAATAGGGTGCAAGGCAGCCTTGTAACGGATTCGTCTTTTGGCGGCTTCAACCATGTCGCGGTGGTCAAAAATAAGCTTTGGCACCTGGTTTAAAGGAAACCATTCTGCATGATAATCATTGCTCAGCTGTGTTTCATATTTGTGAATATCAATTAACGCAAAATAAGCTGTTGATACAGTGCGCTCAATCGGATCGCGGTTTGTATCACCATAGGTATGCAGCTGCTCCAAATAAACCCCCTCTAAGCCGGTTAATTGTTTCAGGATCCGGTTTGATGCTTGGTCCAAACTTTCGTTTAGCTCTACAAATCCTCCCATAAGGCTCCAGTTGCCTTTTTCGGGTTGAAAGCCACGTTGTATCAAAAGTATCTTCAAAAGCTCACCATCAAATCCAAAAATAATACAGTCGACTGCTAATAAATGGCGGGTTTGTTTGGAATATTTGTGCATTTGTTAAATGGATTTGCTTGAAGCCCTGGCAAATGTATTGTATTGTTAATATATAAAGAAATGCTGTTTATAAACTTTGCCATTCCCGGCTTAAACAAAATTATGTACATTAATATCCTTAAATAATTTTGTGATGATTAGCTTTGATCATCATACACCTTATTGTTCCTAAAACCAATTATAATGATTCTTCGAAAATTTGTTGTGTACTGTTGTGCCATTTTAGCTGCACAGTTATGTAATGCGGAAAAAAGCTTTGCACAGCAGTCAACCTATCCACAAGCGTACTATATAAACAAATCAGGTAATGATAATAATAAGGGCACAAAAAACAAACCTTTCCAAACTATTGATAAGATAAACAGTCTTCATTTAAAAGCAGGCGATACAGTTTATTTTAAATCGGGCCAAACATTTAAAGGGACCCTGGAACTTACTCAAGGCATTAAGGGCTCTCAAAAAAAGCCTGTTATAATTACATCCTATGGTACTGGTCATGCTATC
This sequence comes from Mucilaginibacter sp., assembly GCF_028288225.1. Lineage (GTDB taxonomy): Bacteria > Bacteroidota > Bacteroidia > Sphingobacteriales > Sphingobacteriaceae > Mucilaginibacter. The sequence goes on along the minus strand of NZ_JAQBOC010000088.1, from coordinate 105,422 downwards.
ATAAACGCTAAAGACAGTACAGCCATAAGGATTTACAAAGGTAAAAATATTAAACTTCAGCATCTTACACTTGAAGGCTCAGGTAGAAAATCTGGTAATATAAAAGATGGGCTGGCTATTATCAGCAGTAATAAAATTGAGGCTGATGACCTGGATATTTCAGGTTTTCAAAAATCGGGCTTGCTTATTTATTCCTCACAAAATATCGTGGTGAACAAAGTTATTGCACATGACAATGGTTCGGCTGGAATAACGGTTGAAGGACCTTACCAAACCAGGCTAAGCAAAAACATCAAAATATTAAATTGCCGGACCGAAAATAACCCCGGCGACCCAACAAATCTTACTAATCACAGCGGAAATGGGATAGTAGTTGGCGATTGCAGGAATGTATTGATAGATCATTGTACAGCAACAAACAACGGCTGGGATATGCCCCGTATTGGTAACGGCCCCGTAGGGATCTGGGCTTATGAAGCTGATAGCGTAGTTATTCAACATTGCTTGTCGTATCGCAACAAAACCTCTAAGGGGGGCGCTGATGGGGGTGGGTTTGATTTTGATGGAGGCGTTACCAATTCAATAGTACAGTATTGCGTCTCGTACGAAAACCAGGGCAGCGGGTATTGCATTTTTCAATACTGGGGAGCCAGCCCCTGGCACCACAATATTTTCAGGTACAACATCAGCGAAAATGATGGCACCGTTTCCGATTCGCAAGCAGGGCTTTATGTATGGAATAGCTCGGATGACGAAAAGCAATTCTATGATTGCGATGTTTACGGCAACATTATATACAATTCAAAAGTGGCAGCAATATGTTTTTCGGAAGTGAGCAAAAGCAGGGGATTGCGTTTTTACAACAATATATTCGTAGGGAAGGATACACTTATCAGGGGCAAGGACAAAATTGGAGATGTAATATACCACGATAACAACTGGTGGAGTATAGAAAAAGGATTTAACATTGATGGTTTAGCAGCCCTTAACGCATGGGCTCTTAAAACAGGTAAAGAGCAAAAGGATGGAAAAGTGACCGGCTTAAATATAAAACCGGACTTTAAAAACCCGGGTAAGGCAACAATTACTTCGGCTTCGCATTTAAAAACTTTTACTAACTATCAGTTACCCGCAAATTCACCCTTAAGAAACAAAACTGTTTATACCGGCCCGTACGGAATTAACAATTTAAAACTGAAATAACATGCAGCATATTAAAGTAAATTTATCACATAACATGAAGAAGTTTACGTACACCGTTTTATTGTTTTTGGCAGGGCAGTATTGGATAAATAGGCTTCCTAAATAATTGCAAATACCAGGCGGTAAACTTTAAGTTAAGTTTTATTAAAGATGTTTGATCTGATTTTATAGTGTATAAATTAGCAAGTACAATTAGTGTTTTTTTGATAATGCTATCATATTACCAATAGCGGTTGCCGTACTTATCAAATTCTCTCTCGTATTGGCCATAGCCATTGCAATATCCATTGGTTCATTGTTGATAGATACTAAAGTATTAAAATATTTTAGCAGCTCTTCGTCAGGCTCTGCCGGAACTTTCCCTGCTATTCCTATAACAGGTATTCCTTTGTTTTTTGCTTTCAATGCAACGCCGTAAGGGCCTTTTCCCTGTAAGGTTTGGCTATCAATGCTTCCCTCGCCGGTAATTACCAGGTCACTTCGGTTTAAAGCGTCTTCAAAATTAGTAAGCGATAAAAAATAGGCGATACCATTTACCAGCTTTGCGTTTAACCAGGTATGTAAACCAGCCGTAGCGCCGCCGGCAGCCCCGCCATGCTTGATCTCCGCCATGTTTTTCCCGCTTTGTGCAGCCGATACTTTTGCAAAGTTTTCTAAAAAACCTTCCAAAAACGTTACATCACCAGGCTGTGCACCTTTTTGGGGGCCAAACACACTTGCGGCTCCTTCCGGTCCTAAAAGCTTATTATCAACATCACAAAGTATTACTACTTCGCAGTCAAAAATTCGTTTATCAAGTGCAGCGGTATCAATCTTAACCATATAGATCAAATCTGCAGGTATGGCTTGTAAACGGTTGCCTGATTTATCTAAAAATGCAACCCCCAATGCGCTTAATATGCCACAGCCGCCATCCACGGTAGCTGAGCCGCCCATAGCAATAATTATCTTGTTTACACCTTTATCTAATGCAAATTTGATCAGTTCTCCTGTTCCATATGAAGATGCCATTAGCGGGTTTAACTCATCCTTTTTTAGCAGCCGCAAGCCTGATGAATCGGCCATCTCAATTACGGCCGTTTTGCCATTATCAATCAACCCAAATAAAGATGCGGTCTTTCGCCCCAGCGGGTCACTTACTTCTTTCCGGATTATAGCGCCATTACAACTTTTAATGATCAGGCTGCCCGTGCCATCGCCACCATCTGCAATGGGGAAACATTCTGTAGTACACTCAAGTTTGCTTAGTGCTATACCCTGCTGAATTGCTAAGGCAACCTGCGCAGCATCAAGACTATTTTTAAAAGCGTTTGGCGCAATAAGTATATGCATACTATAATATTTTTGATAAAATATAAACCATTGTTAACGTTGTTAACCCCATTAATATGGTTGCTGTTGAATATACCTTTAACATTGTCTTCATTTCAAGGCCGGAAAATTTTGCTATCACCCAAAAATAAGCATCGTTAGCGTGCGATATCATCATTGAGCCACCACCCATGGCAAGCACACAAAGCAACTTGCCTGTTTCAGTGTTTAAACCTAACACCGGTAACAGCGGCAGCACTATAGAAGCCGCAGTAATAATGGCAACAGTTGATGAACCTTGCGCCGTTTTTAAAACAGATGTTAATAAAAATGGGAAGAAGATCCCCATGCTGCCTAATGTCAACGACTGGCTAAAATGCTCACCTATTTTGGTGGCTGTTAAAATAGCGCCAAATGCACCTCCCATGCCTATTATTACCAATATGCCACCAGCTTTTTCTGTAGCTTCCTGCAAAATTTTACTTAATTCAGTTTTTTGCCACCCCTGTTTGCAATTAAACGCCAGTAATACCCCGATCAGCAATGCGATAACAGGATCGCCTAATGAAAGTAAGAACATTATCCATCCCGGATAAGGAGTTGTACCTGTTGTTAAAAAAGATCGCGTGCCAATTAAAATTATTGGCACAAAAACAGGCAGGCAGGCTTTTAATAATGAGGGTGCTTTACCTGTTTCGTTTACTGCAATTGGATCTTCAGTTATTGGGTCGATGTTTTTTCCTCCGGCATATTTGGCCCATAAATTGCCAACAATCATTGCAGGTATTGCAACCACCATTCCGGTTAATATCAGTTTCCCAAAGTCAACACCGATGGTTACTGCTGCGGCTGAGCTTCCCGGATGAGGAGGAACTAAACAATGAACAGCATATAAACCCGTAGCAAGCGAAACCGACATGGTTATTATAGAAATGCCGGTGCGTTTTGCCATTGAGCGGTTCAGGCCGCTCAGTACAATATATCCCGAATCGCAAAATATTGGCAGGCCCACGATAAAACCGGTAATGCTCATAGCTAAAGGCGCATACTTGTTTCCAAGTTTTTTTAATAGGAAAGCTGCCATCACTGTGGTACTTCCCGTGTATTCAAGCAACAGGCCCAGGGTGGTTCCCAATACAATTATTAAGCCTAATGATTTTAATATGTTACCAAAACCGTCCTTTATTACAGATATAACACTGCCCAACGGAAGGCCAATGCCCAGGCCAACTAACAGGCACGCCAGGAACAATGCGAAAAATGCCGGGAGCTTATACCTGGTAGTTAATAATACGATAAGCGCAATACCTGCTACTAAAAGGGTTAGGATATAGGATAGAGAATTAGCCATTGTATGCAAGGTATTTATAAAGCAAGATATAGTCAAAAAATTGCTTGTTAATATTAACGCCTGCATACTTTTAGATTTTAACAAATGTATATAACCAAAAAAGCATAAAATGAATTAAATACTAAATTTTCATTTGATAAATTGTCTGTGCAACATTTATATTACATTATTATTATTAGTTTTGAGATAGCAGTGTCAATATGTTGCTGTTTTAACCAATTACAATACCATTTATGAGAAGAGTGTTTTTAATTATACTATGTGTAATGTGCTGGTTTTGTGCGTTCTCCCAGCAACCTTATAACAGGAAGGTTTTAAAATATTCGTTTAAAAACGGACTCTCCTATGGATTTCTTACCGATATAATTCAGGATGATAATGGGTTTATGTGGTTTGCAACAGAGGATGGCCTGAACAGATTTGACGGAATAAATTTTAAAGTTTTTAAGCATAACGCTGCTAACCCTTATGGCCTTCCCAGTAATTACATCGAACTGATATTTAAAGATGCCCAGGGGGGTATATGGATATCAACACGTCTGGGTATTTATCAATTTGATCCCAATACCGAAAAGTTTTTAAAGTTTCAGCCCGGTGCTAACTTGTTAATAAACAATGTAAGTGGCATGTCATCGGGCGAAAAAAATATAGTATGGTTTTCCACTTACACTGCCGGCATCTTCTCTTATAATAAATTAACCCGGCAGTTTAAAAACTACAAACCCAAAAATCAGCCGGTACCATCATCAAACCAATTAACAACTATTCATCAGGACTCCAAAGGCTTGCTATGGGTGGGATCGGAAGGGTTAGTTTCAGTTTATAAGGTGCAAAATGGCATTGTACAAAATGAGGTAAGTGGTGGAATGCCTTTAAATCTTGTTCCGGGGGCAAGGGTAAATTTAATTATTGAAGATCATTATTCAAACATATGGATAGCAACAACCAGGGGCCTTGCAGTTTATGAAAGAACGAAAAATAAAATTTATGCTTTTAACGGATCTCAATTTCAATTACGGAGCAATAATTTTTCTTCCCTTTTAGAAGACAATAATAATTTACTTATTGGTTTGCAGGATGGCGGCTTGTATAAGTTGGACCTGGAAAAGTCTACGGTATCAAATTTTAAGAGTGTAAGTATTGATGCTGTAAAAAATGATGATAATTTTAATATAACAGAACGCAGTGTAAACAGGCTTTATTTAGATAAGGATAAAAATGTGTGGGCGGGTACTTATGGCGATGGTATATATTTGTTGGGTAATGTACCCGATAAATTTAAAAAATTCAACAATAAGCTGCCTGGGCCTCATAGCTCGGGGTATTTAAGATATTATGGAATGTGCCTGGATGATGAAGGCTATTTATGGCTGGGAAGCGATGGAGATGGCATTTATAAAAAGAAGCTGAATGGCGAGGTTGTTCAGCATTATTATGCAGATGGGATAAACGCGCCTTTAAAAAATGTAGCCATCCTCACTGCATACAAAGGACAAAATAACGATCTCTGGTTCGGATCATACGCACATGGTTTATTTAAGTATGATAAAAAAAATAACCGCTTTAGTAATTACATGCATAATGCCAAAGATGCAGGAAGTTTATGTGGCAACGATGTAAGAACAATTTATGAAGACCCTGAAAATAATTTATGGATCGGTACCAACGGGGGCGGTATAAGTATGTTGCCAAAAGGGAAAAGCACTTTTATAAACTATTCATCAAATAACCACACCCTTGCCACTAATAATATCCGGGCAATTTGCGGGGATAAAAAGGGGAATGTATATATAGGTACTTGTGGTTCGGGGCTTTTGTGTTATAACAAAGACCGGCATAAATTCATCAGTTGTTTTAATAGTGCCGAAATAGATAAATTTTTGCCAAGCAGGGTAATTTATTCGCTTAAATGTTATGGAAATAAATTGCTTATTGGTACCGAAAGTAACGGCCTGATCAGTTATGATACAGATAATAATAAAATTACGAAATATACTGAAAATGACGCTTTGGCAAACAGTACTATAAATGCTATAGAGCAGGATACAAAAGGAAATATATGGGTAAGCACTAATAAAGGCTTGTCAAAAATTGAAAAGTGGTCACGAAGTGTTTTAAATTATGATCTTTCAAATGGATTGCAAGGCGGTCATTTTAGCCCTGGCTCATCTATGTACAGCCAACGATACAACTTTATGTGCTTTGGTGGCACTGAAGGTTACAATATTTTTTTTCCGGATGATGTAAAAAGAAGCGGGTTTAAGCCTAAGGTTATTATTACAGGTTTGCAGTTATTTAATAAAGATATAGAAGTAGGAGAGAAAGATCATATTTTAAGCAAGGCTATTAACAGATCAGACCAAATAGTTTTAAAACCGGCGCAATCAGTGTTTTCTGTTCAGTATGTGGCATTAAACTATGCTTATTCCGAAAAAAGTGAATTTGCCTACCAGCTTAAAGGCCTTGATAAGTCATGGAATTATGTGCAAACGCAAAAATCAGCCACATATCGTTACCTGGAGCCTGGCGATTATGTATTTAAGGTTAAAGCATCAAACCAGGATGGTGTTTGGTTTGCTGATTATGCCTCTATAAATATCCGTATTTTACCGCCATGGTATAAAACATGGTATGCCTATTTATTTTTTGGTTTATTTATCATAGCGTTGGTTTATTACTACGTAAATTATAAAAGCAATCAGTCAAAACTAAGATATGATATTAAGCTTGCCAGGGTTACTGCCGAACAAGAAAAAAAGCTGAACGAAAAAAAGCTTTCATTTTTTACAAATATCTCGCATGAATACCGTACGCCGCTTACTTTAATTATAAACCCGGTAAAAGAACTTTTATCCGGCAAAGGTCAAACTGATGAAGATCTGAACAGCCTGCAGGTGGTATATCGCAATGCAAAACGCTTGTTAAGCTTAACAGATCAGTTACTGTTGTTCAGAAAAGCTGATAGTGGCGAAGATAAACTGAAAATAGTTAGGCTTAATATTGTAGATCTGTGCAAAGAGGTGTTCTTTTACTTTAGTTACCAGGCAAAAGTTAAAAATATTCACTTTTATTTTAGTAGCGTGAGTGAAGAAATAGAGGTTTATGCCGATCGTGAAAAAATGGAAATTGTGTTTTTTAATCTAATTTCAAATGCTTTAAAATTCACCCCTGATAATGGTAATGTAAGCTGCAGCATTAACGAAAATTCAGAGAACGTAACCATTCAAATTAAAGATTCAGGTTATGGCATAAGTAAAGAAATAGGCGAAAAGCTTTTTGACAGATTTTTCCAGGTCCAAAATATAAGTCAGTCGCAGGGGGGCGGGTTTGGAATCGGGCTTTATTTAGTTAAAACGTTTATTGATAATCACAAAGGCAGCATTAGTTATGAAAGCCAGGAAACTAAAGGGAGTACTTTTAGTATTGCGCTTTTAAAAGGTAAAAAACACTTGGGCAATAGCTTAATTTTTGAAGATACGACAGGAGCATCGGTTTTTTTAGACGAGCTTATGGACAATGAGGTGCCGGCAATAGAAACCACAAGCTTAAATCAAACACCTGCAGACGCTTACAACGCATTAGTTAGCTCAAAAAAAGTCTTGCTTGTAATTGAAGATAACTACCAGACAAGACAATACCTGTTACAAATATTTAGGGATGAATACGAGGTTTTTGAGGCTGATAATATCCGTGACGGTTATGATATGATTTGTAAGCTTACACCCAATTTAGTTATAAGCGATGTGATGATGAATGGTTTAAGCGGTATAGACCTGTGCAGCCGTATAAAGGAGGATGCATCATTAAGCCATATACCATTCATTTTATTAACAGCTAATACCCTGCCCGAAATTAAGCTAAGAGGGTTAGAATGCGGCGCCGATGATTATATGACAAAACCTTTTGAAAAGGAAGTGCTTATAGCCAGGGTTAATGGATTAATAAAAAGCCATGAAAACCTTCATAGGTATTTTTATAATGCAATTACGTTAAAGTCCAACAACTTTAAGATCTCGGGAGAATACAAAGAGTTTTTAGAAAAGTGTATTGTTATAGTTGAAAGCCATTTGGATGATGAGCAGTTCAGTATTAAAAATCTGTCGGACGAAATAGGCATGAGCCATTCCAATCTTTATAAAAAGATCAAAGCTATCTCCGGCGGATCTGCAAATGAGTTTATAAGGTACATCCGGCTCCGTAAAGCGGCTGAAATTATGCTAAATACTGATTGTACAGTGGCCGAAGCAGCTTATAAAGTTGGTATAAATAATGCCAAATATTTCAGGGAACAGTTTAGTAAGTTATTTGGTATAAACCCTTCTGAATATATAAAAAAGTACAGGGAACAATTTAACCAGGTAAGTAAACATTTTGTTACAAAAGCCAAACGCTAAAAGTAATTTTATTGCTTATTTTATTCAGAAAGTCGCAGAAGTTGCTTTTATTATGAAATAGCCCCCCTATAATTACGATTTTACCCCCCTTCAAAATACGCTATTATAACCAGATTAGCATCGCCAATAATACCTGTACTATTTACATTAATTAATTATTTGTAGCAGATACCCTGTTCGTTGTCAACAGCGGGCTTAGCATGTTAGGGAATGAAATTATAAATGTATTTTATACGGTTATAAATATAAACAAACACAATACACCCAGTATAAACCGATAATTAACCAATTACTAACCTAAAAATTAAAAAACCATGAGAAAAAAACACTGTACGTAGCTATAAAGAGTGATTGTACGGCAATTAAATAATTGTCGTGAATTAGAACCTAATTTTTATCTGTTATCTAATAAAATCAACTATGCAACATAATTTACTTAAAAAAGCACTCACATTATCAAAAATCTCAAAGATAATGATGGGGCATATCTTAATATTTTTATTACTCACTAGTTTTGCCAGCGCAAAAAATAGCAGTAATAATAATTTACTAACGTCCGGAAAAAATACCGCCGGTTTTAATAAAAATAAAGCCGCTCCAATAACCGTAAAAGGAAAAGTAATTGACAAGGTAACCGGCGAAACCTTAATTGGGGTATCAATAAAAGTTAGAAATTCTGCCATGGGTACAGTAACCGATGCGAATGGAAATTTTACACTTTCATCCATACCTGATAATTCAATCCTGGTAGTCTCTTACATAGGCTATGAAACATCAGAAATTCCGGTAGAAGGAAAGACATCTATAACCATAAGTTTACAGCCATCATCTAAAAATCTTAATGAGGTTGTTGTTGTAGGCTATGGTGTGCAAAAGAAAGTAACGGTGACAGGTTCTGTTGCGTCAGTTAAAGGCGAGGAATTAGTGAAATCACCAGCCTTGAACCTTTCTAACTCTATAGCTGGCCGTATGCCGGGTGTTATTGCTATGAACGGAAGCGGCGAACCCGGGTATGACAATTCAACTATCCGGATCCGAGGCACCAACACTTTAGGTAACAACGATGCGCTTGTAGTTATAGATGGCGTTCCGTCCCCGGCGGGGCAAAACAATATTGACCGTATAAATCCTGCCGATGTCGAAAGCATCTCTGTATTAAAAGATGCATCTGCAGCTATCTATGGAGCAAGGGCAGCTAATGGTGTTATTTTGGTTACTACCAAACATGGTAAATTGGGTAAACCAGAGCTTTCTTACACTTATAACCATGGATGGGCACAGCCTACCACCATACCTAAAATGGCTAATTCTACCGAATATGCCACAATGGTGAACGAAATAGATCTGTATGGCTTACCTTCGCAATATTGGTCCGACGCATCCGCCGCGTTTAAAACGGCAGGTAAGTTTACCAGGCCGGATAACGGAGCTACTACTACAGCAACGTTCCAGCCTTCTGACTTTCAGAAATTTGCTGATGGCTCTGATCCCTGGGGGCATCCCAATACAGATTGGTTTAAGGCTACTTTAAAAGACTGGTCTTCTCAATCTCGTCAAAATGTGCAATTATCGGGCGGTACAGAAACTGTGAAATACCTTACCTCGATAGGATATGAAAACCAGGACGGGTATTACAAAAATTCTGCTACCGGGTATAAGCAATATGATTTGCGCTTAAATCTCGACGCTAAGATTAATAAATACATCAATACCTCTTTCAGTGTAACAGGCCGCCAGGAAAATCGTTTCTTTCCGAACGGAGGAGGAGCCAATGATATCTTCAGAATGTTAATGCGTGGTTATCCATACAGGCCGGCTTATTGGCCAAATGGTTTGCCCGGACCGGATATTGAAAACGGCCAGCAACCGGTATTGATCACCACCAATCAAACCGGGTACAATAAAGACACCCGGTATTATGTGCAGACTAATGGAAAACTTGAGATCTCTGTTCCCGGAGTAGAGGGTCTAAAATTTACCGCAAACGTTGCTTTAGATAAATATATGCAACAAACTAAATCATGGCAAACACCCTGGTACGTGTACAGCTGGGATAATGTGCATTATCAAGCTGATGGTAAAACCCCGGTGCTTACCAAAGTGGCCCGCGGGCCTGCACAGGCAAATCTTAGCCAGGGCTCTGATGATCAGTTAAGCAGCATGCTTGAAGGAATAGCAAGTTATACGCATAGTTTCGGCAGTCATAATGTCGTAGTGCTTGCAGGTATAACCAAAGAAAAATCAAACGATAGTTATTTTGGCGCCAACCGTAAATATTTTAACTCAACATCTATTGATCAATTATCTGCCGGAGGTAACGCGGAGATAGGTAATTATGGCGGTGCCTGGGAAAAAGCCCGTTTAAATTATTTTGGCCGGGTGGGCTATAATTATAAAGAAAAATACTTAGCTGAGTTTTTATGGCGGGTAGATGGTTCATATATGTTCCCGGAAACTCACCGTTTTGGCTTTTTCCCCGGGATCTCAGCGGGATGGAGAATTTCAGAAGAAGGTTTCTTTAAAAACAATGTAAAATTCGTTCAAAATTTAAAGTTGCGTGGTTCATGGGGCCAATTAGGTAATGACTATGTTGTTAAACCTGGTACCAATACCTTAGACGAATTCGCTTATTTACCCTTGTATAATGTGGGTTCATATATAATTAATGGTGCACCGGCTCAAACGTTATATGAGAATGTGGTACCCAATCCAAATTTCACATGGGAAGTAGCTAATAATATTAACATTGGTTTGGATGGTACTGTGTTTAACGGAAAATTAGATTTTACATTGGAAGCATTCCAAAACAAACGTACCTCTATATTATTGGCTTATAATGGCGCTATTCCTGCGACAGCAATACCAGGAGGTTTGATACCTCCCATAAATATCGGGAAAGTGAGCAATAGAGGATGGGAATTTCAATTAAATTATCATGATAATATTGGAAATTTGAGGTTTAATGTAGGTATTAACGGCGGCTATGCCAAAAACAAGATCGATTATTGGTCTGAAGTTCCGGGAGCACCGGCATGGCAAAAATCCACAGGACATCCTATAAACAGCCAGCTTTATTACATATATGATGGCATATTCGCTACGCAAGCTCAAGTTGACGTAGCGAACGATAAAACTAATCCTAACTATGTTGACTACGGTGGTGTAGGTGAAAGTACCATCCGCTTGGGTGATATGAGATATAAGGACTACAATGGAGATCATAAAATTAACGGTGATGACAAGGTGAGGAATGATAAAACAGGTGACCCTACCTTCCAGGGAGGTTTAAATTTGGGGGTGCAGTATAAAAACTTTGATTTAACTGTATTATTCCAGGGTGCAGCCGGCGGACAGCTTTTTCTGCAAACTGAATCAGGCACTATTGGTAATTTCCTGCAGTACAGCTATGACCATCGTTGGACGGTTGCGAACCCAAGCACAACAGACCCCCGCACAGTTGACAGAAATAACCAGTATTTTTCTAGCGGAAACACGTATTGGTTGCTGAACACAAATTATATCAGGCTTAAAAATGCTGAAATCGGTTTCACGCTTCCTGCATCAATTGGTAAAAAAATTGGCATCAGCAATTTGCGGTTCTATGCAAATGGCCTTAACCTGCTTACCTGGTCTAAAGAGAAAATTTATGACCCTGAAGCAACCAGTTCATCTGGTCAGTATTATCCGCAGGCAAGAGTTATCAATTTGGGCGCAAGTGTAAAATTTTAATTTTAACGATATGAAAACATTTATAAGAAATATCTCAATAATAACAATTGTATCGGGAGCACTGCTTACTTCGTGTAAGAAAGACTTTTTGAATACAAAGCCATTAAACCAGGCATCAGCAGATATTACCTGGGCAGATCCTAATCTTTCAGAGGCGTTTGTAACCGAGCAGTATAATGGCTTGCACAACGGAGAGATCGGTGGAGAAAATATGGATTGCATTACCGACAATGCGCTCTATAATTTTGGGAAACAGGATATAATGGAGGCAAATATAAGCCCGTCTAATTTGGGATGGGTAAATAATACATATGAGTGGGGTGAAATGTATGCCCGGGTCAGGGCAGCTAACCTTGCTTTAGAGAACCTTGCTAAGTCCTCTCTTGATAAAACATTAGTTGACAGGCTAAAAGGAGAAACCTACTTTTTGCGGGCATATTTCTACAATCAAATGCTGCGATATTATGGGGGAGTTCCAATAGTAAAAGCATCGTATGCGCTTAACACGCCTGACTTTACCATCGCAAGGAACACTTATGCCGAATGTGTTGACTTTATAATAAGTGATTTAGATCAGGCCAGCACCCTATTACAAGGTAAAACTTTGGCAAAAGGGCGCGCTACAAGTGCTGCTGCTTTAGCCCTGAAGGCAAGGGTGTTGTTATATGCAGCCAGTGATTTGCATGACATCCCAACTGCAAAGGGTAAATCAAGCGTTATATCTCAATTTGCTCATCCGGAGTTATTGGGCTATGTAGACGGAGACCGTATCGCCCGCTGGCAAAAGGCGCAGGATGCGGCAAAAGCAGTAATGGCTTTAGGCAACTATGGCTATATGCTTACTTTAGCTGCCCCTGCTTCTGCTACTGATGCATTTACAAACTATCAAAACTCATATTTATCAAGAAATGGCGGCGAAGCAGAGATTATATTTGCCAGGTATTTCAGCAATAGTAAAGATGAAGACGGTGCCTGGTATGGCAGAAACAATGGCCCCAATGGATACCATGGCTGGACAGCAAGCGAGCCTACTCAAAATATGGTGGATGATTATGAAATGATGGATGGCACAAAATTCGACTGGAGTAAGCCTGCGGAAGCAGCAGCCCCCTATGCAAACAGAGACCCGCGTTTATATGCATCTGTTTTATATGATGGTGCACCATGGAAGCCGCGCACGGCTGATGGCGCAGGGATAGATCCTTATAATGAAATTCAAATGGGCACCTATCAAACAGGTAGTGCAAGCAGTCCTGTGGCCTACTTTGGTTTGGACACCAGGAACGGCCCTATTGAAAACTGGAACGGAACGCGTACCGGTTATGGTATCAGGAAGTTTATGGACCCTAATCCGGCAATCGTTGATCAAAATATCAGAGCAGAAGTGCCATCACCTTTGATCAGGTACACCGAAGTTATTTTTAATTATGTAGAAACGTGTTTAGCGTTGGGACAAGAAGGCGAAGCCAAGATCTGGCTTAATAAGATCCGTTTCCGTTCGGGTATGCCTGCCATTACAGATGCAGGTGATGCACTGGTACAACGATACCGGAATGAACGTAATGTAGAAATGATGTTTGAAGAACAACGGTTTTATGATGCGCGCCGCTGGATGATTGCTCCGCAAACACTTGGTAATAAAGCAAAAATAATGAAGATTACAGGTGTTTTAAAACCTGGAAAAACAGTGAGCACTTACAGGTATAGTACCGATAACTACAACTATACCTATACCGTTCAGGAGATTGATCCTGGAGTTGAAAATCGTACGTGGAATGACAAGCTTTATTTCCCGCCTATAGGCAGGGACGAGATTAATAAAAATAATAAGTTAGTCCAGAACCCTGGTTATTAATTAAAGAGATTTAAATTCTATATCTTTAGTGTGAAGAATGCCGGTGTAAAATACCGGCATTCTTTTAAGTTTTAATCCATTATTTAACCCCAAAATTTGGTGAACATTTACAATAGAATATTTATTCCGCTACTTTCTGCCGGTATCATAACCTTAATGGGGTGCAGCCACAAAGCTGAAAACAAAGAAGCCGACAGCGGTAATGCCAACCCCTTATTTACCCTGTTAACACCAGAACAAACCCATGTGGATTTTAGTAATATATTAAGCGAAGGTTTGAATACCAATGTGCTGATGTATGAATACTTTTACAATGGCGGGGGAGTAGCTACCGGCGACTTGAATGGGGATGGCTTACAGGACCTGTATTTTACCGGCAATATGACCGATAATAAAATGTATCTTAATAAGGGACATATGCAGTTTACTGATATAACAGCTATTGCAGATGTGGCCGGCAGACCGGGCCCATGGAAAACGGGGGTTACTATGGTTGATATAAATGGTGACGGGAAACTGGATATTTATGTTTGTTATTCAGGAAATGTTGGGCCTGTAAAGCGCGAAAATCAACTATTTATTAACCAGGGAAATGATAAAGACGGCATTCCTCATTTTACCGAGGAAGCACAACAATATGGATTAGCCGACCAGGGATACAGTACCCAGGCTGTTTTTTTTGATTATGACCGGGATGGCGACCTGGATATGTTTTTATTAAACCACAGTCCCATCCAGTTACCTGTTTTAGATGAGGTAAATACCATAGCTGCATTAAAAAAATCAAACTCTCTGAACGGCGTTAGATTGTACAGAAACGATAATGGCGTTTTTAAAAATATAACTGAACAGGCCGGCATAAGCAGTTCAGACCTTACCTACGGGCTTGGGGCGGCAATAGCAGATATTAATGGAGACGGCTGGCCCGATATTTACATATCCAATGATTATACCATACCCGATTTTCTGTATATCAACAACGGGGATGGTACATTCACTAATAAATTACAAGCATCAGTAGGGCATACTTCCCAATTTTCAATGGGAAATAATGTTTCAGATATCAATAACGATGGGTTACCTGATATTTTTACACTTGATATGCTTCCGGAAGATAATCGCCGGCAAAAATTATTGTTTGCGCCGGATAATTATGAAAAATTTGACCTGACTCTTAAAACCGGGTTCTACTACCAGTATATGCGCAATATGCTGCAAATAAACAATGGCAATGGAACTTTCAGCGAAGTTGGGCAGCTCTCCGGGATCTCAAATACCGACTGGAGCTGGGCTCCTTTATTTGCTGATTATGATAATGATGGCTGGAAAGATCTTTTTGTAACCAATGGCTATACCCGTGACTTTACAAATATGGATTTTGTAAAATATATGGGTGACTTTTTGAAGGACAGAAGGTTAATGCGTAAGGATATATTTAACCTGGTACAACAAATGCCTTCCTCGCAGGTAAAGAGTTGCTTTTTTAAAAATAATGGGGATTTAACCTTTAACAACACCAGCGCTCCTTGGGGTATTTCGCAGTCATCTAACAGCAATGGCGCAGCCTATGCAGATCTGGATAATGATGGTGATCTTGATTTGGTTGTTAACAATATTAACCAGGCTGCATTTATCTATCAAAACGAATCTAACAAACAATCAAGTAACCATTACCTGCAGCTCAAACTCGAAGGCGCGGGAAAGAACACCCAGGGGATAGGTGCAAAGGTTACTATCTACATAAAAAACAAAAAACAATACCTTGAGCAAATGCCGAGTCGCGGGTTTCAATCAAGCGTATCACCGATATTGCATTTTGGGTTAGGGAAAGATAAACAGGTAGATTCTTTGCGCATTGTATGGCAACAGGGGAAAGCGCAGGTTTTAAAGGGCGTTAAAGCCGATCAGCAATTAACGCTCAACGAAAAGGATGCCGCTAACAGTATTCAAATCCCTCAAACAATAAAACCTGTTTTTACAGAGGTTAATTCGCCTATTGCAAATAAGCAAGAAAAAAATAGCGTTAACGATTTCAAACGGCAGCCGCTTATGGTAAACCCGTTATCATTTGGTGGCCCATGCATCACAAAGGGAGATGTAAATGGCGATGGGCTTGAAGATGTTTATGTGGGCGGAGGTAATGGAAAGCCGGGGGTACTATATATTCAACAAACAGGAAGGGGGTTCACAGCAAAATCAGAACCGGCTTTTGATGCCGATAAAAAAAGCAGCGATGCCGATGCCGTATTTTTTGATGCTAATGGTGATGGTAAACCGGATTTGTATGTGTGCTCCGGCGGCTATGATAACTATCTGTCTAATGATCCATTATTGCAGGACAGACTTTATTTAAATGACGGCAAAGGCAACTTTACCAAATCAAAAGGAACACTGCCGGTAATGCTGAGCAGTAAAAGCTGTGTAAGGGCTGCCGATATTAATGCTGACGGCCATCCTGATTTATTTGTTGGCGGGAGAGTAATACCCGGCAGATACCCTGAAACACCATCAAGCTATATTCTTATTAATGACGGCAAAGGGCATTTTACTGATGAAACGGTAAAATATAATCCCCAATTGCAGCATATAGGCATGGTTACCGATGCCGCATGGGTAGATATGAACGGAGATAAAAAGCCTGACCTGGTTTTGGTAGGAGAATGGATGCCCGTAACCGTACTGATTAATATGGATGGTAAACTTGTAAATAACACCCAAAACTATTTTGATGAACCTAATAGCGGCTGGTGGAATAAGATTTTTGTGGATGATTTTAACCATGACGGACACCCGGATTTGATAGTTGGAAACCAGGGGTTAAATACCCAGTGCAAAGCCAGTGTTGATGAGCCCGCAGAGATGTACTATAAGGATTTTGATGATAACGGGGCAGTTGATCCTATCCTATGTTTTTATATCCAGCACAAAAGCTATCCATACGTTTCGCGGGATGAACTTCTTGAGCAGATCAGCATGATGAGATCACGCTTTCCTGATTACAAGAGTTATGCAGATGCAGCGCTTACCGATATATTTACCACTTTAGAACTAAAAGACGCCGGGCATTTAGAAGCCAATAACCTGGCCACTACTTGTTTTTTAAGCGATGCCAAAGGTAAATTACAGCCATCCGCATTGCCATTACAGGTGCAGTTTTCGCCTGTGTACACTATTACAGCTTTGGATTATGACCATGATGGTAACCAGGATCTGCTTTTATGCGGCAATATTAACAGGGCCAGACTCCGTTTTGGCAAGTATGATGCTAATTATGGTATTTTATTAAAAGGGGATGGCAAGGGCCATTTTCAGTATATCCCGCAGATCCAGTCTGGATTTAAATTGTGGGGAGATGTAAGGAGCGTGATAGAGGTAAACCATACCCTGTTATTCGGAATTAATCAACAGGGGGTAAAGGCCTATAAAGAAAATTAACTGTATGAAAAGAAAGGTTTTTTTAATAGCTATCCTGTTTGCTGCCGCTATTTTGTATAGCAGCTGCCGCAATAAAAAACAAGTGCAGCCCACATTAACAAGTGCCGACATCACTAAAGTAATTGATAAGATGACGGCTGTTATGGTTCATGATGTAACCAACCCGCCTTTGGCCGCACGCTTTTTTTCGTACACTTGTTTGGCGGGTTATGAAGTAATAGCAGAGAATGACAAAAGTGTAAAGAGCATGCATGGTATTTTAAATGAATATCCGTTTGTAAAGAAGCCGGGATTCGCTGAGGGGTATGCTTATCAGTTGAGTGCGTTAATTGCTATGTTGGAAACAGCGGGGAAACTGCAGCCATCAGGCAGCTTATTAATTAAATATGAACAGGACCTTTTGGATTCGTGTAGAAAAATAGGTTTTACAGATGAGGCAATTGATAGTTCAAAACGTTATGCACAAGCTATAAGTAAACAAATACTTGCGTATGCAAAAAAGGACAAATACAACAGGATCAGCAATTATACCAGGTACACGCCCCTTGGAAAGGATAGCACATGGGACCCAACTCCGCCGGCATATATGGCCCCGGTTGAACCTTATTTTAATACAATTCGCCCGTTAACACTTGATTCTGCTTCTCAGTTTTTGCCCGACACGCCAATTCCTTTTTCCACTAACAAGAATTCTGCCTTTTATAAATTTATGATGATGAATTATAAAGCAAGCGGAAAAGGATTAACAGATGAACAGCGTACCGTAGCCGGTTTTTGGGATTGTAACCCATTTGCTATGCAGGATAACGGGCATATGCTGGTTGGCTTAAAAAAGATCTCGCCCGGGGCGCATTGGATGGGTATTGCGGGCATAGCTTGCCAGCAGACAAAAACCGGGTTTTCAAAGTCAATGGAGATCCATACGGTATTATCAATTGGGCTACTGGATGGTTTTATATGCTGTTGGGATGATAAATACCGTACCAACCGTATCCGCCCGGAAACTGCCCTTCGCAGGTATATTGATGTTAATTGGAAACCCTTGTTACAAACACCGCCGTTCCCTGAATATATTAGCGGTCACTCGGTAATTTCTGCGGCCTCTGCCATAATTCTTACACATTACTTTGGGGGTAATTTTCACTATACAGATAATGTTGAGATAAGCTTTGGGATCCATCCAAGGCAATTTAATTCGTTCAACCAGGCTGCAAAGGAAGCTGCTATTTCCAGGTTTTGGGGCGGGATCCACTTTATGGATGCTATTGATAATGGCTTTTTACAAGGCACAAAAATTGGGAACTGGGTTATAAATAAAGTAAGCGGAACCAATAAGTAGTAATAACAAGTAAGCCAATAGAAAAATATAAAGTCCGGCTGGGTGAGATCAAATAGGAGCATTATAGGAGCATTATTGTACATAATGCAATGCCTAATTGATTTAGGCAACCTCGATTGTGACATTAAAGAACCACTGCTTTTTGTTTTGCAAAACAAGCGGAAATAATTCAACTAAACTATCAAACCTATTAAGAATAACCAATGAGCAAAGTGATGTTTAAAAAACAAATTGCAAAAACTGTACTGATCTTAATTTTAGCCTTTGGCTATCAAATAAGCAACGGGCAAATGCGGTCAGCAAGCTGGCTGACAAAAACGGATACTGCATTTGTCCCCAAAGAAATTGAAGACCCCGAGTGCATCGGTATAAATAAACAACCTGCACATGCCACTTTAATGCCATATGCTAATTTAACTGAAGCGTTAAAGGCAAATCGTCATGCATCATCGTACGCCAAAACACTTAATGGATTATGGAAATTTAATTGGGTTGGATGGCCGCAGCAACGCCCTGTTGATTTTTATAGAACAAGTTACAAGGTTGACAAATGGGCAACTATAAAAGTGCCTTCCAACTGGCAAATTGAAGGTTATGGTACGCCTTATTATAGCAATTACGACTATATTTTTCAAAAAGATTTCCCCCGCGTAATGACAACGCCGCCTGTAAGTTTTACGGCTTATAAAGAAAGAAACCCGGTAGGCAGCTACAGGCGTAATTTTGAAGTGCCTTTAAGCTGGAAAGGCCGCCGCATTTTTGTAACCTTTGATGGTGTTGATGCCGGATTTTTTCTATGGGTAAATGGCAAAAAAGTTGGTTACAGTGTTAACAGTCGCAATGCTGCCGATTTTGATATAAGCAATTTTGTAAAGCCAGGCAACAATATTATTGCCGTCGAAGTTTACCGTTTTACAACCGGCACCTACCTGGAAGATCAGGACATGTGGCGATTGAGCGGAATCTTCAGAAATGTTACCCTTTGGAGCTCGCCCCAGCAACACATTCGCGATTTTTTTGTAAAAACCAAATTCGACAGCGCATTCAATAATGCTACATTAGAGGTTGTTGGCAAAGTTAAGAACTTCGGGAACGTAATAACCAAACCACGCCGTTTAGCAGTTGACCTTTATGACAACAACAAACTGGTTGATAACGCAAAAGGCTTAGTCGAAATTCCTGCATTAAAGCCGGGTGCCGAGATTACTTTAACCGTTCAGATCCCGGTAACGCATCCCCGCAAATGGACAGCTGAAACACCTGCACTTTATACTACTGTTATCTCCATAAAAGATAAAGATCAAACCATTGAAACTGTTTCAACCCGAACAGGGTTCCGAAAAATTGAAATTAAAGGGCGACTGTTCCTTGTAAACGGAGTTCCTGTAAAACTTAAAGGAGTAAACCGCCATGAGAACTGGCCGGATGTTGGCCATGCCATTACCGAAGCACAGATGATAAAGGATATCGTGTTGATCAAGCAGGCTAATTGTAACCATGTAAGGACATGTCACTACTCAGATGACCCGAGATGGTATGAGCTGTGCGACGAATACGGGATCTACCTGGTTGCCGAGGCAAACCTTGAATGCCATGGTGCATGGGATGAGTTTAATGAAGATCCAAGAATAACGGCTGCAATTATTGATCGTAATGTGGCGAACGTTGAGAATTTTAAAAATCACCCTTCGGTAATCATCTGGTCGTTAGGAAATGAATGCGGCAGCGGCGGATCAAATTTTAGGGCGGCATTAAATATTATTAAAAATATTGATCCGGACCGCCCTACGCATTACCAGGGTTTTGGCATAGGAGATAAAAACCCTGCCGATATGGATAGCGAAATGTACACATCGCTGGGATGGGTTGAAAAATATGCTACCGATGATAAGCTGACCAAGCCGTTTTACCTCTGCGAGTATGCCCATGCTATGTTCAATTCAATGGGTAGCGTAGCCGATTATAACGACCTGTTTGATAAATATCCAAATTTATTAGGTGGTTGTATTTGGGAGTGGCAGGACCAGGGCATCTATAATAAATTCGACCTTAAACACCCTATCATAGCATTTGGGGGCGGGTTTGGCGAAACACCAAATGATCATTATTTTATTCACAAAGGCGTTGTGTTTTCAGATCGTACCCCTAAACCGCATTTTCCGGAATTAAAGCATGCCTATCAGTGGATCAGTATTAAGCCTGCTGATTTATCAAAAGGAATAGTAAATATTCATAACCGTTACCAGTTTATCAGCTTAGATGGTTTCCTGGCAAGCTGGAGCTTAACAGAAAATGGTTTGGAAATAAGTAAAGGAACTTTACCTGTTGGACACATTACTCCGGGCCAGTCTGAAGATGTTAAGGTACCTTACCAGTTTACACCTAAGCCGGGTGCAGAATACTTTTTAAAAATCTCATTTTCTACAACAAAAGATGAACTTTGGGCAAAAAAAGGATTTGAAATTGCTTCGCAGCAGCTTGTATTACCTGTAGAAGGTGCGGGTGCAGCGGAAAGCCCTAAAAATGCTGGTGCACCAATAAAAGCATCAAATGATGATAATAATATTTATGTGGCCGGGAAGGATTTTAGCCTTGTTTTTAGTAAAACAAAAGGAACATTCACCGAAATAAAAAGCCATAACAACAATATGCTTATCAGCCAGGGAGGCCCTTTGCTGCACCTATGGCGTGCACCACACCGTAACGATGATATATGGGCAAATGAATCATGGGAAAAATATGGGCTTAAAAAATTAGTATGGTCTGTAACCAAAGCTTCTTTTAAGCAAAGTGACGATAATAACGTTGAGGTCCTTGCCGAATTGGAGGGTAAAGGCAGAAACGGTTTTGTAGTGACCCATAAAGTTAATTACGAAATAGGCGGTGATGGAACTATAAAAGTTAGCAACGACGTTTCTTTCAATAACACGACAATTCCGCTTGCAAGAGTAGGGGTACGGTTTATGCTGAACAAAGACTATGACCAGTTTAATTACTTTGGCAGAGGGCCAATGGAAAATTATTCGGACCGCAAGCTTGGCTTTGATGTCGGCCAGTATCAAAGTACAGTTGCACAGCAGCTAACACCTTATGAAAAACCAATGGAAGCCGGTAACCATGAAGATGTGCGCTGGGCGAGGGTAAGTTCAAACACAGGTTCATCGTTAACGGTAAAAAAAGATACAGCGCTTTTGCAGGTATCGGCATTGCCATATAGCGACGAAGAAATGGAAAATGTAGAGTATAGGATTGATTTGCCAAAGAGCAGTGCAACAGTTTTATGCATTGATGCACGTACACTTGGTGTGGGTTCAAATTCATGCGGACCAAAACCTATAGCGTCATGCACACCTTTTTCTGAATCTCAAAAGTTTAGTTACATTATAAATATTAAATAAGTACTTTGGATAAATGTAATTTAAAATGAAAAAGTATATCATGATTTTTGCCTGTCTTATCACTATAACCGCAAAGGCCCAGACCCCTGTTGAAATTAATTTATGGCCCCAAAACAGGTTGGTTGACACGGTAAGCGGGCATAAATTAGTTGAACATGATATAACTATGCCCAATGACGATAAAGTAGAAGGTATGAGCGTGATCCGCCTGGCGGATATTACCAATCCGACAATTAAGATTTTCAAACCCAAAAATGCAAACGGTACAGCTGTTATAATTTGCCCGGGCGGAGGATACGGCATCCTGGCTTTGGATTTGGAAGGGACTGAGCTCTGTACCTGGTTTAATTCGATAGGAGTTACCGCCGTATTATTGAAGTACCGGGTACCTGCATTACCTGGGAAACCCAGGTATGAGGCGCCACTGCAGGATGCGCAAAGAGCCCTGGGATTAGTGCGGTTTAATGCTGCCAAATGGGGCATAAAGCCGGATCATATCGGTATTATGGGCTTTTCGGCAGGCGGGCACCTTTCTGCGTTGGTAAGCAATACTTACGATAAAAGAACCTATCAGCAGGTTGATGCTGCAGACGAGCTTAGCTGCCGTCCCGACTTTGCCATATTAGCCTACCCTGCGTATTTAGTTGATGAAAAGGAAGAAGGCAAACTTGCGCCGGAGATAAAGGTGACTGAAAAAACACCGCCAACATTTATCATGCAAACAGAAGACGATCCTATCAAAGTCGAAAATGCCTTGTATTATTACCTCGCGCTCAAAAAAGCTAAAGTTTCGGCTGAGATGCATCTTTATCCAAAAGGTGGTCATGGTTATGGGATAAGAAATAAAACAGGCGGCACTTCGGTATATCCTCAGTTGATAGAAAAATGGCTTGCTGATAATAAGTTTTGATCAAAGTATTTAAAATTTAACTATGAAATCAAAAGGACTGTTAAGCTTTCTCTTGTTTTTTATCCTGTTTCAATTGGGTTATGCACAAACAAGCATGATCAATGTGTATGGGCGAAACAGTGAACAGTTAAATGGCAGGTGGGAAACCATAATTGATCCGTTTGATGCAGGTATAGGCTGGCGGGCTGTTTATAAAGATGCCAAGCCAACCGGCAAAAATGATTTTGTTGAATATTCATTTATTGAAGAGAATACATTGAATGTACCCGGAGATTATAACTCACAATTACCGGAACTAACTTATTATGAAAGTTCGGTATGGTATAAAAAAAAGTTCAGCCACGTTCCGGATAAAAATGAACGTTTGTTTATTCACTTCGGTGCTGTGAATTATATTACTGATGTATATTTCAATGGTAAAAAATTAGGCAGGCATGAGGGTGGTTTTACTCCCTTTCAATTTGAAATAACCGATCTGATTAAAGAGAATGGCAATGCACTTATTGTAAGGGTAAATAACAGCCGGGTTAAAAACGGCATTCCCGGCTTTGGTTTTGATTGGTTTAATTATGGGGGAATTACAAGGGATGTTCATTTGATAAAAACAAAAAAAGTATTTATTGAAGATTACAAAATTCAGCTCGACCCGGATGATAAGAGTCACATTATCGGCTACGCAAAATTGAACAGTGAATTAGCCGGTCAGAAAATTTCAATAAAGATCCCTGAATTAAAGATCGACGAGAAAATAACTACTAACGACAAAGGATCTGCAGCTATCAGCCTAAAAAGGAAGATCCAATTATGGACACCCGAACAACCCAGGCTTTATAATGCTGGTTTAAGTGTTGAAAATGACAGCATTAACGACAGGATAGGCTTTCGTACAATTAAAGTTGATGGTACGCAAATATTACTGAATGGGAAGCCTGTTTTTTTAAGAGGTGTTAACATTCACGAAGAGATCCCTCAACGAAAAACAAGGGCTTATTCAGATGCTGACGCGCAGGTTTTAATAAATTGGGCAAAGGAATTGGGGTGTAATTTTGTAAGGCTTGTTCATTACCCGCACAATGAATACACGATTAAACAGGCTGAAGAAAAAGGTTTGATGGTATGGGAAGAGATCCCGGTTTACCAGGGAATTGATTTTGCCGATTCAACCGTAAAAAATAAAGCTGAGCTGATGTTAAGGGAGGTGATAAAGCGGGATAAAAACAGGTGTAATGTTATTTTATGGAGCATTGCCAACGAAACAAGTCCGTCAAAAGAAAGAGATAAAACCCTTGTAGCGCTTGCAAAAGAAGCAAAATTATTAGACCCCTCGCGGTTAGTAACAGCCGCTTTTAATAATGTTAGCTACCACGATTACAAAATGGAATTGAAAGATTCTGTAATGAAGTATGTTGACGTAATTGGCATTAACGAATATATGGGCTGGTACACAGATTGGCCAAAAGACCCGGAAAAAGTTGAGTGGATCTCGAATTTCAACAAACCCATGATCATGTCTGAATTTGGCGGTGAATCGGTATACAATAACAAGATTGATACCGCGGTAAAAGCAAGTGCATGGAGTGAAGATTATGTAGTGAACATCTATAACAATCAAATAAAGATGTTCAAAAAGATTCCTTTTTTACAAGGCGTTTGTCCATGGGTGCTTGCTGATTTCAGGTCGCCGGTGAGGATGCAATCAACCTATCAGAAAGGATGGAACCGTAAGGGTTTGCTGTCAGATCAGGGTGATAAAAAGAAATCGTGGTATACAATGAAAGCATATTATGACCAGCTTAAAAAAGTGATTGAAATTCAGTAAGATAGTGCATTATTTCTGGTGAAATCTCATTTTTTTAAAGGCGGTTAATTACCAGATTTGTTAACCAATATATTTCAACCTTAATCCCGGCTGTTCACCATGAAGAAGATCATTTACTTTATCCTTTCAGGTTTGCTTACCTGCTGCAGTATCGCCGGCAGCGGACAGGTTATTCAAAATAAAAAAATTGATCTTTCAGGAAACTG
This sequence comes from Mucilaginibacter sp., assembly GCF_028288225.1. Taxonomy (GTDB): domain Bacteria; phylum Bacteroidota; class Bacteroidia; order Sphingobacteriales; family Sphingobacteriaceae; genus Mucilaginibacter. The sequence goes on along the minus strand of NZ_JAQBOC010000088.1, from coordinate 80,472 downwards.
GGCATTCGCCATTGATTCTCTTGACATCGGGGTGAAAGATAAATGGTTTAACAATAAATTACCCGAAACCATCCATCTTCCGGGCTCTATGACTACGAACGGAAAAGGGAACGATGTCACAGCCCATACGCTCTGGACGGGAGGCGTATGGAATGCCCAATGGTACAAAGATTCAAGCTATGTCAAATACCGGCAACCCGGTAATATTAAAGTTTCATTCTGGCTGCAGCCTGTAAAACATTATGTGGGCGCAGCCTGGTATCAAAAAGAAGTAGTTATTCCCCGGGAATGGTCTGGTCAGCATATTGAACTATTCCTTGAACGATGCCATTGGGAAACAACTTTGTGGATTGATGGTAAGGGGACAAGGATGCAAAACGCATTGGGAGCACCTCATATCTATCAACTAGATAGCCTTCTTAAGCCCGGAACACACACAATTACAATAAGGATTGATAACCGGATTAAAGATATTGACCCGGGGGCAGATGCGCACAGCGTAAGTGATAATACTCAAACCAATTGGAATGGTATTATTGGAGAGATGACACTTAGCGCCAGGCCCGCTGTTTATCTTGCATCTGTTCAATTATTTCCGGACGTAGATAAGAAACTGGTTGTAGTGAAAGTAAAGATCAATAGCTTGTATGGCAATACAGGTTTGCTGAAACTGGCATTCAGCGTACAGGAAAACAATGGAACTATGAATTTGCCAACCCTGCAAAAAACAGTTGCCGCCGGTAAAGATTCTACAATAGTATCTTTTACTTATCCGATGGGGATTCACCCGCTGTTATGGGATGAATTCAATCCTAATCTTTATCGCATGGAGGTAACTTTAAAGGGAGAAAGCGGAACTGATAGCCGGGAAGTTACTTTTGGCATGCGTAAATTTATTGCTAAAGGAAGGCAGTTTACAATTAATGATCGCCCGGTTTTTTTACGGGGGACTTTGGAATGTGCTATTTTTCCTAAAACGGGTTTCCCGCCGACAGATAAAGCGGCGTGGGCAAGAATATTCGGCGTGTGCCGGTCATACGGTCTTAATCACATGCGGTTTCATTCCTGGTGCCCGCCTGAAGCCGCATTTGAAGCCGCTGATGAAGCCGGATTCTATTTATCTATTGAGTGTTCTGCCTGGGCAACGGTAGGGGACGGCAAACCCATCGACAAATTTATTTATGCAGAAAGTAACCGGATAGTTAACGCTTTTGGCAACCATCCCTCGTTTTGTATGATGCCTTATGGTAATGAACCCGGCGGCAAACATCACCTTGAATACCTTACAGGATTTGTTAAATACTGGAAGCAAAAAGATTCAAGACGGTTATATACAACAGCTTCAGGCTGGCCTGTTGTCCCCGAAAGTGACTACAACAGCACACCTGATCCGCGGATTCAGGCCTGGGGGGCTGGCATTAAGAGCATTATAAATGCAGAAGCTCCAAGTACCAATTACGACTGGTCATCCATCATCAATAAATGGCCACAGCCAACCGTAAGCCATGAGATTGGTCAATGGTGTGTTTATCCTGATTTCAAAGAAATAAAAAAATATGACGGCGTGCTTAAACCTAAAAATTTCGAAATATTTTATGATCGTTTAAAAGAACACAACCTAACCTCTCTTGCCGATAGCTTTCTAATGGCATCAGGTAAGCTACAAGTGCTTTGTTATAAAACTGATATTGAAGCGGCTCTCCGCACGCCGGGTTTCGGCGGGTTTCAATTATTGGATCTCCATGATTTCCCGGGCCAGGGTACTGCACTGGTAGGCATATTGGATCCTTTTTGGGATGATAAGGGTTATGTTACAGCAAAGGAATACAGCAGGTTTTGTAATGCGACAGTACCACTTGCCCGGATGGCAAAGCTCATCTACCAAAATAATGAAAACCTTGAAGCTTCGGTTGAGATAGCTCATTATGGCAACGCTCCGTTAAAGAGTATCACCCCAACATGGCAATTGCAGAATAATAAAGGCAAAGTTTTATACAAAGGGCAGTTTAAAACCACCGATATACCGATTGGAAACGGCTTTAAACTTGGCCAGATCAGCCAATCGCTGTCTGCTATCAACCAGCCAGAGAAATTGGTATTACAAGTAGAAGCCAGCGGGCATATTAACTCATGGGATATTTTTGTTTATCCTTCACACAACCCTGAACCCGATAAGCAGATCTATGTTACCCAACAACTGGACAAAAAAGCTTTGACCACGCTGAATAACGGCGGTAAGGTTTTACTTACCCTAAAAAAAGGCGCAATTAAGGAAACTATGGGCGGTAGTGTTGCAGTAGGGTTTTCAAGTATTTTCTGGAATACCTCATGGACTAATAATCAACCCCCGCATACGCTAGGGATCTTATGCAATCCCAAACATCCGGCATTGGCGGAATTTCCAACTGATTATTATAGTAACTGGGAATGGCAGGATGGGATGAGCCATAGTAATGCTATCCGGCTGGATAGCCTTTCAAGCGATATCAAACCTATTGTAAGGATCATTGACGACTGGTTTACAGCAAGGCCGTTGGGGCTGATCTTTGAATGCAAGGTGGGAAACGGAAGCTTAATGGTTTCGGGAATTGATCTGCTCACTGATCAGGAAAAACGTCCCGAAGCGAAACAGTTACTATACAGTCTGGAAACATATATGGGCACGCCTGGATACAAGCCAACTGTATCAGTTAAAACAGAAAAGCTTAAAGCATTATTTAATTAGTTATGCCAGCTTTATCTTGAACTTTCTACAGAATATACAAAACTATCAGCCTTATAATAGCCTAAATTGTATTCAATTGGTCTTTCGCCCTGGTCAAATACAAAGCGTTTGCGGAAAAGCACCGGGCTGCCAACAGCCACTTTAAGTTTACCCGCGATAAACGCATCGGCTGCTTTCGCGCTTATTTCTTCCTTGGACAGGGTGGCCACTATCGAATGTTCATTTTCCAGCATTTCATATAAAGGCGTTTTAAAATCTTCTTCGCCTGTTAAACCAACACGTGGATGAAAGTACGAAGCGAAGTATACGAATGGTTCTTCAGGTTTGCCCCTTACTCTTTCCATTTTAAGGATCTTGCGATCTGTTTTTATTTCAAAAAAGTTAGCTAAAGCCTCATCTGGATAAACCCAGGTAACATGCAGCTCAAAGTTTTTGATAGGAATACCTCTCAGCTTCATTTCCTGCGAAAAACTTAGCCAGTTATTTGATTTTGAACTCACTGCCGCTTGGGCAACTTTGGTACCGGTCCTTTTTTTACGTACCAATAATCCTTCAAAAACCAATTTATTTATAGCCTGCCTTAATGTAGTGCGGGATATTGCAAGTTTTTTAGCAAGATCAACTTCGTTAGGTAATACCTTGCCGTTTTGATACTCTTCATCCTCAATTATTTTTCTTAAAATCGTTTCGGCCTGGGCATGCAGCGGGATAGGGCTTTTGTGATCAATAGAATATTTCATGGATTTTAATAATTTACAATAGTAAACATTTTTGCAATTTAGTTTTATTGTTGGTACATATTTTAGTCAAAATATAGGGTTAATTATTTGTATTTCTGGCAACAATAAAAATTTTCAATAAATAATTTGGAATTTCAAATTTATTTATATGTTTGTACATTATAACATAATAAACCATTTATTTAATTTTCTTGCGGAATAACTAAATGCCAAATAGCGGCATTTTTATGTATTTATTAATATGTATATACATTACTACAAATAAAATATGAGTTTAAATACTACTACTGATCCAATTATTAATAAAGACCATGCAGAAAAACAGTTGCGTAAATCCTCGCAATTTTTAATGCCCGTACAATTAAACAATTACAAAGTAACTGACGGGGCTTATAATATCTACCCGGTTTGTAACCTGGGCAGCAATAAAATATTTAATAGCTACAAATCACTTGCACAATGGATTATAAAACATAAAACGGTTATTATTGATGGCTACGAAGGGGTGTTTTATGAAACCATCCAGTCAGAATTAAATAAACAAATAACCAATGAGGGCTTAACAGTAAACTGGATAAATACGGCTACACAATTAAAATCATCCGAAGAAATTGATGCGTTGACACAGCCTTTTTTAGGTACGGCTGATTCTGTTTGGGGAACCAAATGTTCGCTGCAGCTTAAAGACTTTTATAACTTGCAAACACTTACTGCCAGCAAGCCTGATAATACATATGATATAAATATTGTGATAGGCACTGCCGCCGCATTAACGGGATGGGACGCGCCGGTTATTTATATAGATCTGCCAAAAAATGAATTGCAATTCAGGATGAGGGCAGGCGCTGTTACCAACCTGGGCAGCAATAAGCTTTCTGAACCATTCATTATGTATAAGCGCTTTTATTTTGTGGATTGGGTTTTACTAAATCAGCATAAAAAAGCAATACTTGATAAAATAACGGTATTAGCTGATGGTCAATGGCCAACGGATATTAACTGGATGTTGGCGACCGATTTCACGGATGGGTTGAACAAGATCAGTCATTCAACAATCCGTGTGCGGCCATGGTTTGAGCCTGGTACCTGGGGCGGTCAGTGGATAAAACAACATATCCCAAATGTAAATAAGGATGTCGTTAATTATGCATGGTCGTTTGAATTGATCGTACCTGAGAATGGGCTTGTTTTTGAAAGTGACGGCTACTTGCTGGAAGCATCGTTTGATTTTTTGATGTTCCACAACCAAGAACAGGTGCTGGGCAGGCATGCTGAAAAATTTGGTGATGAGTTCCCGATAAGGTTTGATTTTTTAGATACTTACGATGGTGGAAATCTATCTATCCAATGCCATCCAAGGCTAAAATACATCCGGGAAACATTTGGCGAAACTATTACACAGGATGAAACTTATTATATGTTGGATTGCGAAGAAGATGCCCATGTGTATTTAGGCTTCCAGGAAAATATTGAGCCCGAAACCTTTAGAAAAGAATTAGAGAAAAGCCAGGATGAAGGGACTGAAGTAAACATTACCGATTATGTACAATCGCATCCCGCAAAAAAACACGATCTGTTTTTAATCCCCAACGGTACTGTTCATAGCGCCGGTGCCGGGAACCTGGTACTGGAGATAAGCGCTACGCCATACATTTTTACTTTTAAAATGTACGATTGGCTTAGACTTGACCTTGATGGCAACCCGCGCCCTATCAATATTGACCACGCCTTTAACAATTTGAATTTTGAGCGTAAAGGAAACCGCGTACAGGAAGAGTTGATCTCAACCCCGAAAGTTTTAGAAACCGGAAAAGATTGGAAGCTCATCCATTTGCCAACCCATGCCGATCATTTTTATGATGTGCACCGCATTGATTTTGATAGTGAGATAAAAATAGAAACCGATAACTGCTGCCATGTGATGATGCTGGTTGAAGGCGAATCAATACGGATAGAAACAGCGGACGGATCAAGCCGAATATTCGTTTATGCCGAAACTTTTGTAATCCCGGCAGCGGCAAACAGCTACAAGCTGACCAACCTTGGCAAAAACAAAGCAAAAGTTATAAACGCATTTTTAAAATAACCCGATGGATACAGCAACAATAAATACTTTAACAAAAAAGAGCAATACGTACCTGTACATGGTTTGCCTGGTAGCGGCCCTTGGCGGGTTTTTATTCGGGTTTGACACAGCCGTAATTTCGGGAACGGTTAGCCTTGTAAAGCACGATTTTAACCTTGATGCGAATTATGAAGGCTGGTTTGTAAGCTGTGCGTTACTTGGCTGTATTATAGGCGTAAGCAGTTCGGGTAAACTAAGCGACAAATATGGCCGCAAAATAGTGCTGATCCTCTCAGCAGTATTGTTTCTTGCCTCGGCATTGGGCTGTATGCTTTCCGGCTCATTCATTGCATTGGTAATTTTCAGGTTGATAGGTGGTTTGGGGATTGGAGTGGCTTCAATGGTATCACCCTTGTATATTTCTGAATTTTCACCGTCACGGTTCCGCGGGATGATGGTTTCATTATACCAGCTCGCTTTAACCATTGGGATAGTGCTGGCCTATTTCTCAAACGCTTACCTGGTTAATCATGCAGGTAGTTCATTTGGTAGTGAAGGTATGAATAAGATCTTTTCTACCGAAGTATGGCGGGCCATGCTTGGCCTTGGCGCTCTGCCGGCTGCTATATTTCTCATCTCATTATTCATGGTGCCTGAGTCGCCAAGGTGGTTGCTGTTGCAGGGCGAAGAGCAAAAAGCAAAAGAGATCCTGATAAAAATTGACGGTGCTAATGCCGCAAAAAATGAGATAGCGGCTTTTAAAGCATCGGGGGATGAGGTATCACAAGGATCATTAAAGGAATTATTTAAGCCTGTTTACCGTAAGGCAATGTGGATAGGTCTCCTGTTGCCCTTTCTTTCGCAGGTATGCGGTATTAACGCAGTAATTTATTATGGGCCAAGGATTTTGGAACAAGCCGGCTTTACACTAAATAATGCTTTAGGCGGACAGGTTACCATAGGGCTGGTTAATGTGGTATTTACTTTTGTAGCCATTTTTACAATTGACAGGTGGGGGAGAAGACCGCTGTTATTTGCAGGAATTGCCGGCGCGGTAATTTCATTAATTGTTATCGGGTTATTATTCGCAATCGGCCTAACATCCGGGCCCTGGATCCTGATATTCATTTTAGCGTTTATAGCCTGTTTCGCTTTTTCGTTCGGCCCGGTTTGCTGGGTGGTAATAGGAGAGATCTTCCCAAATGCCATAAGGGGCAAGGCAATGGCCCTGGCTACGCTCTCGTTATGGGTAGGCAATTTTTTAGTGGGGCAACTAACCCCGCTAATGCTGGAAGGACTTGGCTCGTCATGGACTTTCTGGCTCTTCGCCTTGTGCTGTTCGCCAGCCTTATGGATCACGTGGAAACTTATTCCGGAAACCAAGGGCAGGTCGTTGGAAAACATCGAATCATACTGGAAAGAAACATATAACCAACAATAAATCAATTGTATAACCAAAATAACTACTAATCAACTGATAATTATGAGAATTAAATTATTACACAAATTAAGAAAGATTAAATGGCTGCCTGTGTTGTCGGCAGTTGTTTTAACCCTTACCGTTTCGGTAAGTTATGGCGCCGCCAGGACGGATTTAATATTTCCGAAGATAAATGCACAGATCAGCATTAAAGGAAATGTAACGGACGAAACGGGACAGCCAATGCCCGGCGTAGGTGTAAGCATTACAGGCACTTCAACTGGTACAGTTACGGATGTGAAAGGAAATTACACTTTAAGCATCCCCGATAACTATACTTCAAAAACGCTAAGTTTTTCATTTTTGGGTTATGCCAAACAGGAAGTTGCAATTGGTGATAAAACAACCATTAACATCAGCATGAAACCCGATGCCAGTCAGCTTAATGAAGTTGTGGTTGTTGGCTACGGCACGCAGAAAAAGGTAAGTGTAACCGGTGCTGTGGGAACTATCGGGTCAAAGGATATTGAGAACAAGCCGGTATTAAATGCTTACCAGGCATTGCAGGGCGAATCGCCAAACCTTATTATCCAGCAAACCCAGCTTGATCCCGGCAGTGGTGTTACTGTAAACATAAGGGGAGTTGGTACGCTGGGCGATAATACCCCTTTGGTGGTTATTGACGGTATTATCGGCGGCGACCTGAATACAATTAACCCCAATGATATTGACAACGTATCCATATTAAAAGATGCCGGTTCGGCTGCTATTTATGGATCACGCGCAGCCAATGGCGTTATTTTAGTGACCACAAAAGGCGGCAAAATAAATCAGAAACCAAGCGTGACCTATAACGGCAGCTATGGAATACAGGATGCGCAGGTGCTGGTACACAAAGTAAGCGCATCTGACAATGCATATTACAAAAACGAATCATTAGTTAATTCAGGTTTGCCGCCTGCTTATACACCTGACCAGATCCAGGCCTTGAAAGATGCAGGTAATGGCACATGGGATATAGAACATTTGTTGAAAAAGGCACCCCAGCAGTCGCAAAATGTAGCCATTACGGGCGGAGGTGAAAACAGCTCCTATTATATATCAGCCGGATACCAAAACCAGGGCAGCAATTTAATAGGCAATGGCGGCGATGGTGCCGACTTCGGGTATCAAAAATATAACCTGCGCTTAAATCAAACATCAGTAGTTGGGATCTTTAAAGCCAATGTTATCCTTAATTATACCAAAACCCGTAACAAGACAAACAGCGTAGGCGACAATAATATATTTGCCGATGCTAACCGTGTACCGGCTAACTATAGCTGGACAGATGCTAACGGCAATTACTTAACCAACCCGGTAGCATCACAGTACAATGAATATGGTGTGCTGCAAAAAGGCGGCTACAACCAGGCAGATAATGATCAGATCTTTGGCGCCTTTAACGGCCAATTACGTATTACTAAAGACTTGAAGATAACCGGCATATTTGGCGGTACTATTCAAAATAACGGTACGTTTTATAAACGTACACAGGTTAATTATTTACCATCAGGCGTTTATGGCGATGACCGTGCCGTGCTTGATGGCAATGCAAAATCATTATTGCTGAATACACAATTGTATGCGGAATATGGTAAAACAATATCCGACCACACTTTCAAAGTGCAGGTTGGCGTATCAAGCGAAAGCTACTCGCAAAACGGGTTCCAGTTACAAAAAACATTAACCGATCCATTATTAGGTACGCCAACAACAGGAACCATAATAGATCCTATCAACTCAACCAATAGCATCGCAGTGAATGCTAACAGCTTGCTTTCTGTTTTCGGGAGGTTAAATTACAATTATAAAAACAGGTACTTTTTTGAGGCTACCTTCCGCGATGATGCATCATCAAAATTTGCCAAGGGCAACAGGGCCAGCTTTTTTCCATCAGTAAGCGGCGGCTGGCTAATATCTGACGAAGCGTTTATGCAGCAGTTTAAAAATACGATAAGCAATCTTAAATTACGTGCTACGTATGGCGTATTGGGCAACCAAAATGTGGGTAACTACCAATATCAAACTACTTATTTCAACTACCCAAGCGCTTATGGTTTTAATAATGTTTCAGTAGGTGGTGCCGGTACATTATTGTCAAACCATGATTTGACATGGGAAAAAGCAGCAGCCTTAAACATTGGTTTGGATGTTGGCTTCTTTAATGATAAGCTTTCAGCATCGTTTGATTACTTTAATAAAACAACCAGCAATATTTTACAGCCAAGATATGATGTCCCTTCACTTTTCGGTGCCGCATTACCTGATTATAACGTAGCCAAAGTTAGGGATAAGGGTTGGGAGTTTGCGTTAACCTATAATTTAAGAACCCCAGGAGTTACCCAAAGCTTTAGCGTAAACCTGGCTGATAATAAAAATACATTATTACAACTGACCGGCGGAACAACTGAGCAAATTATAAACCAGGATGTGTTTCAACTGATCAGGAAAGTAGGTCAGCCGGTTACACAATACTATGGTTATGAAACAAATGGCTTTTTCCAGAACCAGGCAGATATAGCAAATTCACCAAAAATTGCCGGAGCTGAAGTTGGGCCGGGCGATTTGAAATTTAAAGATCTGAATGGTGATGGTAAAATAGATGCCAATGACAAAACCGTATTAGGTAATCCTTTCCCGCGGTATACATTCGGCTTTACTTACCGGTTAAATGTAGCCGGGTTTGATTTCTCCATGTTTATCCAGGGCGTTGGTAAAAGAGATGAGTTTTTGAGGGGCGAGCTTGTTGAGCCCTTCCATTACAATTATGGACAAACCTTATACGAGCACCAAACAAATTTTTGGACGCCTGCCAATCCTGATGCAAGGTTTCCAAGGCTTGCAGCCATCGGGTCGCCATCGAATACATATAACTGGCGCACAGGCTCTGACTTGTATAAGTTCAATGCCGCTTATGCAAGGTTAAAGAACGTAAATATTGGTTACACATTTCCGAAAAGCATGAGCAAAAAGATAGGGATGGAAAGATTAAGAGTTTCGGTTATCGGCCAAAACCTGCTGACACTTACAAAGCTGAAATTTATTGATCCTGAAACATCAGAATTTGGTAATAACCTGAATGCAAATGCGGCCTCAAACAGCGCCAGGCAATACCCGCTTCCTGTGTTTTACGGAGCCGGACTTGATATAACATTTTAATAAAAATATTTTAAAAATACACATATGAAATTTTTAAAGAAGATCTGCATTATATCCTTTGCGTTGATAGCAGCGGCTGGATGTAAAAAACTGGACATTGCACCAACAGATAGATTCTCCGACCTTACCTTTTGGAAGGTAGACCAGAATGTTTACAGCGCGTTATATAATAATTACAGCTTAATATATAACAGCGGTTTGTATTTTAACCCGGAAGCAATATCAGACAACGCTTATTCACCATCAGGCGATCTGAACCTTATTGCCAGCGGGAATGCCACCGCAGGAACAGCAAAGTTCCAGGGTGATTGGGCGAATTATTATTCAGCCATAAAATCATGTAATATTTTCCTGGGTAATATTGATCAGAACACTACATTGGGGGCAGCTACCGTAGCCAGACTAAAAGCAGAAACCCGCTTTATCCGTGCTTTTGAACATTTTAATTTAACAAAGTGGTACGGTGACGTACCGATCCTTGCTCATGATGAAACCCCGGAAGAAGCAAAAGTAATAGCCCGTTCACCAAAAGCAACCGTAGTTAAGTTCGTGCTTGATGAGCTGCAGGCAGCCGCGGCCGTACTGCCTTCAAAAGATCAGATGCCGGCAAGTGAAAATGGCAGGATCACTAAAGGAGCAGCATTAGCGTTAGAAGCCAGGGTATTATTATACCAGGGCGATAGGATGGCTGATGTTGTAACCGTTTGCGAAAAGCTGATGAATGACCAGGCTACTAACGGAACTTACTCATTAAACCCAAGCTATAACGATTTATTTAGCGATCCGAAAGTAAACAAAACCAATAATGAGGTAATACTTTCGCTTCAATATGTGCCGACTATCAGAACATGGCAAGACTTCTGGGACTTTGCACCACGTTCTGTAGGCGGGCGCGTTAGTAACATGGCACCAACCCAGGAGCTGGTTAACGATTATATAATGCTGAATGGCAAAGGGATAAACGATACAGGTTCAGGATATGATCAAAACAACCCCTATATAAACAGGGACCCACGATTAACTGCAACTGTTGTTTACGATGGATATAACTGGAATAGTGGCGGCGGAGTTAACGGATCAAACAAAATTATTTATATAAAACCAGGTTCCGACCCTGTTCAGCCGGGTGCGGATGAATATACCCCAAGCTCACAAAGCTCATCGGCAACGGCTTATTACTGGAGAAAATATTTTGATCCAGGTGCGCAAGCCAGCTATGTATCTGGCAATAACCTTCACTTACTAAGATATGCGGAAGTATTATTAACCTATGCCGAAGCAAAAAACAGCCTGGGACAAATGGATGCATCAGTGTGGAGCAAAACCATAGGCGCATTACGTGCAAGGGCTGGTTTTACAGATGCGGGTGCATTAAATTATCCGGGTAATGCTGATATGACCAATATCATAAGGCGCGAAAGAAGGGTTGAACTGGCCATGGAAGGATTAAGGGTAGATGATATAAGAAGATGGAAAACAGCTGAAGTGGTAATGAATGGTTATGCTCATGGCGCCAAATTCTCTTCAGATCAATCAACGGACAATGGCTATATCCGTACACAAAAAAGACAGTTTAACCCTGCAAAAGATTACCTGTGGGCCATCCCGTCAAATGATATTGGTTTGGATAAGAATCTTACTCAAAACCCTGGCTATTAATCAACCTAAACAAAATAGATTAGAGATGAAAACATTAATAAAATTAAGCTTTGCAGTACTGTTAGCCGTTGTCGCTTTTACATCCTGCAAAAAAGATACAAGGTCGCTGAACCTTGGCCTTACACCAGTGAGTATCCTTAATGAACCTTCAGACCAGGCTGATATTAAAATTCAGCCAATAACAGGTTCAAGTTTGGTGTTTAAATGGAATGCTGCACAGGCAGCAGATGGCGACCTGGTATTATATGAAATTGCATTTGATAAAGCCGATGGCAACTTCAGCAAGCCTGTTTATAAAACGGTTTCTGATGGATCCGGTGTTCAGGCACAGGCAACCATTACACAAAAAGACCTGAATAAAATTGCGGCACTGGCAGGCGTTGCATCATCAAGCAGCGGGAAAATAAAATGGGCGGTAATTGCTTCCAAAGCCACCAACGCAATGCTAAGCACAATGACAAGGAGCCTTACTATTGAAAGGCCTGCCGGCTTTGCAATACTCCCAACTGCTATGTATCTTACCGGTACTGCAACAGAAAGTGGCGCCGATGTTACCAAGGCAATTCCGCTGAAGAAAACTGCTGATGGTCTTTTTGAGTTATATACCAGCTTAAAGGCAGGTACTTACCAGTTAACTGATAAACCGGATGCAAGCGGCACCAAATATTATTTAAATGCCAGTAATGTAATTCAGCAGGGCACTTCATCAACAACTGTTAGCGGGGCTACAAAAACTTACCGCTTAAGTTATGATTTTAATGTGGCTACAACTGATGCAACAGAAATTCAGTCAGTAGGCTTATACATGTCTGCATATAATGACGAGATCGGCCAGCTGGCTTACATTGGCAACAGTACCTGGGAAGCAGCTAAAATTCCGGTCACATTTTACCAGTTTTCATGGGGACGTGATGAGCGCTTTAAATATATTATACATACACCGGCCGGGCTGGAATATTATGGAAGCGAAAATGCTAATAATGATGCGCCTGCCGGTAAGCCTGCTGATTATTTTTACCTGCTGCCGGTTACTAACGATCAATGGAATAATACCTATAAGTTTGATCCCGCTGCTGATACACACAATGTAAAGGTTGATGTTTATTTCCAGGCAACCGGGCCATATAGGTACACTGCTACTGCATTTAACTAAAATGCATTGCCGGATAACCTGGAATAATTAAATAAAAGTTCACCTGCAACCGTTTTCCAGGTTGCAGGTGAATTGATTAAAAAAATCACTATGAAAAACTTTTTATACGGATGGATGGCTGTTTTAATATTTTTAGCAGCATCGTGCAGCAAGCAAAAAGTAACGCCGCAAAAAGGTGATACCGGAGGGAATACGCCGCCGGATACTACACCTGTTGTTTCTGCATATCTTACAAAAGCTAACGAAACGCATGAATATATAACCAACAACCTGCTTACATCCTATAAAAGCTACAGGGTAAATACGGGTGCTAATGCCAACAGCGCTTATGAATGGTACAATGTAAGCCAGATCTATGCTGATGCCGCCATGGTTGCAAATGGTGATGCATCATACCAGGATAGTATGGACGGAACATTTGCGTGGATGAATGGCCTTTGGGATAAATCAGACCCTAACGGTGGATACTTTGCATTTGCAAACCTTAACGGCAGCGGCGCATCCGGAACAAAATATATTGATGATAACTCATTAACAGGGGTTGCATACCTTGATGCTTACGAAATAAGCACAAACGCCAACAAAGCAAAATACCTTACTGCTGCAGAAAATTGTGCAAACTGGCTTATAAAAAGTGGCTTATGGGACACTACTTTTGGCGGCGGCTTTTGGTGGAATACGGATAAAACAAATAAACCTACCCAATCAAACGGACTTGCTTTACAACTGTTTTTGCGATTATACAAAATTACCGGCCAATCGGTTTATCATGATTGGGCTGTTTCTGTAAATAGCTGGCTAAACACCAAAATGTATGATAGCAGTAAAGGGCTTTATATTTGGCAAATTGAAAAAAACGGCACGGTAGATACCCAGATCTTTACCTACGATAATGCTATTATGTTAGAAGCTGATCTGCTGTATGCAAAGGCAATGAACGATAACGGCTACCTTGTTAAGGCCCAGGCTATGGGCACAGCAATGAATACTGTTTTGTGGGATGCCACACACAATGTTTATATTTTTAACACCAGTGATGTCAGGATAAACCCAACCTATTGCGGATGGGCCTCGCAGGCAATGATCAGGCTGTATGAGGCGGATAACAATCCAGCATGGCTGAATTATGCCAAAGGAAATATTGATGCGATAAATGTGGTGATGCGTGATGCTTCAAGCCATGGATACTGGCAATATGCCGGGCTTGATGGCAACAGTAAATATGGCATGGAGGGCGTGGACCAGGCCTGGATGCAAAGAGTGCAGGTATTGCTTTCAAAGTATAAGTAATTATAAATTTAAATGAAAATAACAATCAGATCATTGGTTTTTGGGTCAGCTATTTTATTGTCCTCTGGCAGGTTAGCGGCACAAAGCTTACTAAAATATGTCGACCCTAATATTGGTACTGCGCACAGCAGGTGGTTTTTTTATACCCCGGCAGCGGTACCTGGTGGAATGGCCAAACTGGCGCCATCAACAAACGGACATTATGGGAATAACCAGGGCTGGGAGGCCGTGGGCTATGATACCCGCCAAAACTCAATTGAAGGGTTTGTGCATTTTCATGAATGGCAGATTGGCGGCGTCAGTTTTATGCCCACTATGGGGCCGTTAAAAGTTAAGCCCGGCGCGCTTGATACGCCAAACACAGGCTACCGTTCAAATTTCGACCGTAAAAATCAAATAGCTGAACCGGGCTACTACAAAGTATTGCTGGATAATTACAACATTACAGCCGAGCTTACCGCAACTAAAAGGGTAGGTTTCCACAGGTATACCTTCCCGGAAAGTGATCAGTCGCACATCATTCTCGATATTGGCAATGTACAGGGCGAAAGCGGCGCGGTTATGGATGCCGGGATAAAAATGGTTGATAATACCCACTTTGAAGGCTTTGTTATTACCTATCCAAAATATGTAAAAACCTATGATGAGGGCGGCAGGGTATCAATGTTTATTTATGGCGAGGTGAGCAAAAAACCAGCAAACATTGGCTCATTTACAGATACAGGCATCACTCAAACATCATCATCAGCTAACGGAAAAGGAGCGGGCTTGTTCTTTGATTATAAAACAACTAAAGGTGAGGCTATCGAAATTAAAGTTGGCCTTTCCTATACATCAGAAAAGAATGCTAAAGCAAATTTACAGGCCGAGGCTGCTAATCTTTCATTTAACCAGGCTAAAATAAATGCACAAAAAACCTGGGAGCATGAGCTTGGCAAGCTTAGGGTTGAAGGGAAAGATGATACCGCCAAAATAAAATTTTATACCGGCCTGTATCATGCATTATTAGGCAGGGGTATTGCCAGTGATGTTAACGGAGCTTATCCAACGCATGGTGGTAAAATAGGGCAGCTGCATTTGGATATCAATGGTAAGCTAAGCTACAATTTTATGAATACCGATGCAATTTGGGGCGGCTTTTGGGATTTAACCCAGCTATGGGCTTTATCATACCCCAGCTGGTACCAGGATTTTGTGCATACTCAGCTACAGATCTATAAAGATAAGGGCTGGTTTGGCGATGGTATTGCAAACAGCGAATATGTATCGGGAGTGGGCACTAATTTTGTAGGCCTGTCAATAGCTGCGGCCTACCAGGTTGGCATCCGCAACTATGATATTAACCTTGCTTATAACGCTGTTAAAAATAACGAGTTGGGTTATAAGAACCGCAAAGTTGGCTCTGGGAAAATGGATACCAAAGCGTTTCTGAAATATGGTTATTCGCCGTTTATTGAAGAGGATAGAACTGATTCAACCGGTGCCCATTTTTCGGCATCGCACACTTTGGAATATAGCTTCAGCGCCTTCGCCGCCGCACAAATGGCAAAAAATTTGGGCAAGATGGATGATTATAAAAAGCTGATAAAATATTCAAACGGCTGGCGCAATTTATATAACCCCGCAAATAAGCTCCTGCAGCCAAAAAAGGCCGATGGTACTTTTATTGACAAATTTGACCCTTACGCGCCATGGCGTGGCTACCAGGAAGGAAATGCTATGCAGTACACCTACTACGTTCCGCAAAACCCTGCTGCCTTAATTTCAACCATCGGTAGGGATGATTTTAATAATAAGCTCGACAGCATTTTTATAGCGTCGGAAAAAGATGGTTTTGGCGGTGGCAAGGTGATTAATGCTTTTGCAGGTATCAATGCTATTTATAACCACGGTAATGAGCCGAGTCTGCATATTTGCTGGCTTTTCAATTTCTCGGGCAAACCATGGTTAACTCAAAAATGGACAAGGCTCATCTCTGGCGGCTTTTACGGGATCGAACCAATTCATGGTTATGGCTACGGGCAGGATGAAGACCAGGGACAATTAGGCTCATGGTATGTAATGACCGCGCTTGGCTTGTTTGATGTTAAAGGATTTACTGATGCCAAACCAATAATTGAGCTTGGCAGCCCTGTTTTTGATAAGGCAACCATCACATTGGGCAATGATAAAACGCTTGTTATCGAAACAAAAAATAATTCAAAAACAAACCTTTATATACAATCAGTTGAGTTTAATGGCAAACAGCTAAATAACTGCTGGTTGTACCGGGACGAACTGATGAAGGGTGGTAAAATGGTATTTACCATGGGAAGCCAGCCAAATAAGGCCTGGGGGACTAAAACCCCGCCCCCATCTGCACAATAGTTTAACCAGATAAATAAAATTTATAAAATTCATCTATGAGTACCTATTCAATTATTAGAATAAAATCTGCATTGTTTGTTTTGGCCGGGCTATCCCTGTTTAGCACAGTTGCTGTTGCCCAGCAGGACAAAAAATCGAAAGAATATTTGCAAAGAGCAGAGCTTATGTATAGTAAGATCTGGAAATACTATCGTGTTCCAAAATATAAATGCCTGTTCTTAGAAAATTACCCTTCATCAAAAAATGATTCTCTTGATTATATGCAAGGGGACAAGGTTAAGGAAAAAGAGGTTAGTTTTTTGTGGCCTTATTCAGGTGTTTTTTCCGCAACAAATGCATTGTTACAGATCCCGGCAGAGCATAAAAAATATCTGCCATACCTGGATAGCATGGCAATGGGAATGGAGAAATATCTTGACACCAAACGCAAACCGGTTGGTTACCAGGCCTATCCGTCAATGTTTGAAAAGGATGACCGTTATTACGATGACAACGGGCTTGTGGGTATTGAATATTTGGAAGCTTATTTTAACACAAAGAACCCACTTTACTTAACCCATGCCAAAACAGCTTTCAAATTTATTATAAGCGGATGGGATGATCAGCTTGGGGGAGGGGTTACCTGGCTTGAAGGACATAAGGACCAGAAGCCGGCCTGCAGTAACGGAATGGCTACATTGGTAGCACTTAAACTTTACCAGGCAACTAAAGATCCATATTATTTAACCTGGGGAAAACGCTTTTATAATTGGATGCATACCAATCTGCGCGACTCTGCCGGGGCTTATTGGAATGATAAAAAAACGATAGACGGCAAAGCTAATAAGGTTTACTATACTTATAATTCGGGCTCTATGCTTGAGGCAGGAGTGCTTTTATATCAATTTACACATAATAAGACTTATCTTAAAGATGCCCAGGTTACAGCGAATGGCGCATATAAACATTTCAGTGATCTGAAGCATGATCCGCATCTTTCCATTAGTATGGATTTGCCCTGGTTTGTAACAGTGCTGTTCCGTGGCTATGAGGCTTTATATAAGGTTGATGGCAATTATAACTATATAGAGACTATAGGAAAAGACCTTGATTACGCATGGCAAAATACAACTGATAAATACGGATTGCTAACAAATACTTGGACCGCTGACGATGCCCAAATTAAAAAGCCAAAATGGCTGCTTGATGAGGCTTGTATTGCTGAATTATACGCCCGGCTGAGTAAGCTGGAAAGTAGTAGAAAGAATTGATTATTAAATAAATATATAGTGAAATCTTGCTAATAAAAATGTACATACATTATTACATATTTAAATAAAGATAAGCTATGCATTAGCAATTATTTTAACAGATAGTTCGCTGGATTGGATGTGTTGGATTAATATAATAGAAACCAATTTAAAAATTAATATTATGAAAAAACAACACTTTATCAGGGGTTTAGCGGCATTGGCTTTTATTGCAACTATGGCCTCGTGCAAAAAAGACAATGTCAAAATTAATGCTGACCCGTCTAAAGCGAAAGATCAAACTACAAGCCATCTTAAGGTTAACGGGTCAACCTCGGCTTATTGGGCAAAAGCGCAGGATACACATGCATTTGTCGTAGGTAATATATTAACAAGCTACAATAGCTACAAAGTAAATCTCACAACAAACAGCTGCTATGAATGGTATAATGTAAGTCAGATTTATGCTGATGCTGCAATGATCCAGGCGGGTGATTCGAGGTATGCTTCTTATATGAATAATTCATACACGTGGATGAACCACATGTGGGACAGTTCTGCACCGACGGGTGGCTATTTTTCTGCTGCCAATGTTGATGGTTCCGGAGCAGGCGGTGATAAATATGTTGATGATAATTCCTTAAGCGGTCTTGTTTATCTCGATGCCTACAACGTAACTACAGGAACCACTCAAACCAACTATTTAAACTCGGCAAAAGCTGTTGCCAACTGGTTAATGAATAGCGGCCTGTGGGATACAACTTACGGGGGCGGGTTTTGGTGGCACTCAGGCACTAAGGACCTGAAGCCAACGCAAACCAATGGTTTAGCTATGCAGCTGTTTCTGAAATTATACCAGGTAACAGGGCAAACCTATTACCGCGACTGGGCAAACTCGGTTAAAACATGGTTGGAAACAAATATGTTTGATAGTACCACAGGCCTGTATATCTGGAAGATTGACGGAGGAGGTTCAGGTACCAAACACACTGAGAAATTTACTTATGATAATGCTATAATGCTTGAAGCTGATCTTTTATATGCCACCATAATGAGCAATAGCAGCTATACAACCAAAGCGCAGAATCTGGGCATTAGTATGAATACTACCTTGTGGAATAGCACTTACCATGTGTACATTTTTAATACAACAGATGGCAGGATCAACCCGGCCTGGTGTGTTTGGGGATCGCAGGCAATGATCAGGCTTTACCAGACTGATGGTAATACTGCCTGGCTTGATTATGCACAGCAAAATATAGATTACATGAACAGTAAATTACGAAATGTTACCAACTATGGTTACTATACATTTTGCAATTTTGACGGAAGTAACATAGATACCCGGATGGAAGGTGTTGACCAGGCGTGGATGCAAAGAACGCAGATCTTATTATCTAACTATCGTTAAACAAAACAAAGACAACGGTGTTTAAGGGATATAGTTGAACAAAATTATTTACGATTTAAGAAGAGCGTTCCGGGACGAGATCCGGAACGCATTTTTTTTTATTACATGTATAAAAGCCCGGAAAATAGCGGTAGGAGGGTTTCAAGTTGCATCTACCGCGACGTTCGACAATATTTATTTAGTTTTGCAGCCTCAAAGAAAACGACATCTCCTTAAATAAAAAATGAAGAAATCGATAATATATTCCTTGCTATTTACAATTCAGTTAATAACCGGCGCTTATGCTCAAAATAAAAAAGTGGCAGTTGTTACCTTTTATGTCAATAAGTTAATTGACGTAGCTAACACAGGCCCGGCCAGCATGACAGCTGCTTTTGCCCAACTTGGCGATGACCTTAAATTTAATATTGGGCCATTGCTCACAAATTTTCACGATCAATTCTTTGAAAACTACGCAAAGAGTTTTCCTTTTCAGCTTTTACCGGAAAATCAGGTTACAGGTAATGATGCTTATAAAGATTTTGCTCCGGAGAACGGTGGATTCAAGGATATTTTAAAAGGAAATACTTACGTCCCTGTTAATGGCTATAAAGTGATCCTGCCCTTAAAGGGAAATGCCAATGAAAAAAAGTTGCTTAACATTTTTGATCAATGTGATGGCATAATGAAAGTATACATCAATTTTGACCTGGAATCGAGGGGTTTAGGCCGGGTGGCGCTTGTAAAGGTTAATGCTCAGGTTAATATTGTATTATTTAACAGGAACGGCGATAAGATATTTTCAGTAAAAAAAGAGGCTTTGTCAAAAAAATCAGGTGCGCAGGTTGCCGGCATACCTTTTATCACTCCCGAAAAAATATTACCACTATGTGAAAGCGCCATGGATGAATTGATGATTGCTATGCAAAATGATTTGCCAAAAATGGCTGGAAAAGCGGATAGGAAGCTATAGCTCAATTTTTCCAATTGTGATATTTTACGGTATATGATTTAAAAGTATAAATAGAAAGCTTATGAAAAAAGCCTATGATCTTACTTAATAAATTCTGCAGGCAACCGGTTAATTGCCTGGATCTTTATTTGCCTGTAAAATAATTCTGCACCTTCTGATTGTATTTGAATTTTCCCCTTTGTAAGCGGTAACTCCTGTCCGTTATCCATTTGTTTGTTGTGATATAAAATCATCATTACTTTACCATTTATAACATGTATGCTGGTATCGCCATGGCAATATAGGTCTACCGTATTCCATTGGCCTGACGGATTTTCTGCATCAGTTCCCTTTATGCAATGCCTGCCTTGTTTAGTGCCTTCTTTAAAAGTGGTAAGGGTTCCCTGCGGATCGTAAACATAATCTGTATCCGATTTTTTAACTACAGGAATATCAGCAAAACCGCCCGCAACACCCCAAAAATCACCGCAATTGCCTTCTTCAATCTGAAATTCCTGCGAACGCATCCACGCACCATAATCTGCCCCGTATTTGCCAACTGAATGATACAACAGACCGCTATCTTTCTTTTTATTCTTTTTTTGCCCCCATGAAAGCGCGCCCCATTTAAACTGCAATTGGAGGTGATAATTTTCATATTCCTTTTTTGTGGATATGCCCCCCCAATTCTCACCCGAAATGCGAATTACATTTTCACCCCCATCTTTTACTATGGTAAAAACATGCCGGGGATCGTTATTCAGGCCTAAGGGTTCGCCGGTAATGGGTTTGCCACTATTATCCAGGTCAGGCCCAATATAAGTATCCCAGCCGGTAAGGTTTTTCCCATTGAACAATTGTTCCCAATGATCCTTTTTATCAATGGTTGTAAAACCAAATGCAATAAAGCAAAGTAATAGCGGCGGTATGAATTTAGCAGGTTTCATGGTAATATGGTTTAATTATCGAATATAGTAAATATACCTTCCAAAATCTAGACAGCCCCCCTTATAGCATAAAAATTACAATTGGAAAATGGTCAGGAATAAAAAAATGAAAAGTATTTATGTGCTTTCAAATCTTCCTGTTTTTCTGGTTAATTAAATCCTATACAGAATAACACTTTGCCTATTCACAATATCCTTTAAGATTTTAAAATACAATTTCCGGGAAAAGTCACTAATGTTCAATTCATCACAAGGACAGCTGCACTTTTTATTTTTCCTTGTCTTAACCTTTCAAGCGCCTCATTAGCCTGTTGCAAACTGAACAGTTCGGTCTCTGTATGGACAGGTACATTTTCCAGGACTTTAAAAAAATCCTGACCGTCCTTTCGGGTAAGGTTTGCTACAGATTGAACGGACCTTTCTTCCCACAATAAATCATAAGAAAAGGCTGGAATTTCGCTCATATGGATCCCGCCACAAATAACCTGTCCTGCCTTTTCCAGGTTTTTTAATGCCATTGGAATTAATTCACCTGCGGGTGCGAAAATTATTGCTGCATCCAATTTAACAGGCGGAACATCGGAGCTTCCGCCAGCCCACTTAGAGCCAAGTGTTTTGGCAAAGTTTTGTGTAGTTGTATCCCCATCTTTAGTAAATGAAAAAACGTTTTTGCCCTGTGACACTGCAATTTGTATCAGGATATGTGCTGCTGCACCAAATCCATACAATCCGATATTTTTTGCTGCGGAGTTAATCATTTTATAGGACCGGAAACCTATCAGGCCTGCACAGAGCAGGGGTGCTGCACCTGGTTTGCTGTGTTCATCATCAAGTAAAAAACAAAAGCGCGCATCCGCAACTGTATATTCAGCATACCCGCCGTCAATTGTATAACCGGTAAAGCCTGCATTGTTACATAGATTTTCCTTTCCTGTTTTACAAAATTTACAAATGCCGCAGGTATACCCCAGCCACGGTACACCAACAATGTCATTTACTTTAATGTTGAGAACATTATTGCCTTGAATAACTACTTTTCCAATGATCTCGTGACCAGGAACGAGCGGTAACTTAGGGTGATTTAGTTCACCGTCAACTACATGAAGGTCTGTACGGCAGATCCCGCATGCGATTACCTTTATCAATACCTGGTTTGCTGAAGGCGTGGGAACAGGCACCTCTTTATAAACCAGGGGCTTGCCCGGACTTTCCAAAACCATGGCGTTCATTGAAGTTGGTAAGCTCATTAGTTTAATCAACAGATCATCAGAAAATTTGTTTAAATAATTGCCTGGTAACCCTTTTTAATTGGTTTGACTTGCTATTTTTTAAGCAAAAATTGGGGCGTGTTTGCTTTGGGAGAATTGTTGTTGATAATAAGAATACTTTCCATAACATTCAATTTAATGTTCAATAATTAATCTATTGTAAATGGTGTAATTATGTTGCTCTGATAAATGATGATGGTCATGTTATTGCCTGCTAAACAAGACACATTCCTGATTTTCGGGAAACAAAAAATTAATTGAAAAATACATTAATTAACTATGATCCTAAGAGATTTTACAGAACCTGTAAACTGATTTAAAAATCTTTTACACATTCCAGCCTAAGAATTGTGACTTTATACAATTTTAGTTTCAATTGTATTAAGCCGCATCGTGTAGATAATCAATTAAATAACTTTGATTTATAAAAAAATTATAAACCGCTTAATTAATATTAATCTAAAAAATTATGTGTGGAATAGTAGGTTACGTAGGCTATCGTGATGCATGGCCAATAGTATTAAAAGGTTTAAAACGGTTAGAATATCGTGGCTATGACAGTTCAGGTATTGCTATTATTAACGTTGATGGTTTTAACGTTTTTAAGAAGGCAGGTAAGGTTTCAGTTCTTGATGACTTTGCCAAAGATAAAGACAGAAGCGGGCATATTGCCATTGGTCATACCCGCTGGGCAACACATGGGGCGCCGTCTGATATTAATTCTCATCCGCATAGTTCAAATGATAACCGTTTGCACATTATTCATAACGGCATAATTGAAAACTATTTAACGCTTAAAGAGGAATTAATTAACAGAGGGCATGAATTTAAAAGCGAAACTGACACTGAAGTTTTAATACATCTTATTGAAGAAATTCAAAATATAGAACAGACTGACCTGTTGGAAGCGGTTCGGTTAGCCCTTAATACTGTAATTGGCGCCTATGCTATTGTAATTATTGATAGGGGAAATCCTGACCAATTAATTGCTGCCAGAAAAGGAAGCCCACTGGTTATAGGTGTAGGCAATGGAGAATATTTTGTTGCCTCGGATGCTACTCCGATTGTTGAGTATGTTAAAAATGTTATTTATTTAAAAGATAACGAGATAGCGCTGATAAAACGTGAAGAGCTTTTAATAAAAAAATTGGATAATGTAATTCAAACCCCGTTAATACAGGAATTGGAACTTAAACTTGAAGCCCTTGAAAAAGGCGGTTTTGAGCACTTTATGCTAAAAGAAATATTTGAGCAACCCCGCTCAGTTAAAGACTGTATGCGAGGCCGCATTTATCCTGCAACCGGAAAAGTAGAGTTAGGAGGGATCAAAGCCTATGCAGATAAGTTAAAGGATATAAACCGTATAATAATTGTTGCATGCGGCACATCATGGCACGCAGGTTTAGCCGGAGAATATTTAATTGAAGAGTTTGCCCGTGTTTCAGTAGAAGTTGAATACGCTTCTGAATTTAGGTACCGCAATCCAATCATAGATGAAAAAGATATTGTAATTGCCATCTCCCAATCGGGAGAAACTGCTGATACTATGGCGGCAATAGAAATAGCTAAAGAAAAAGGTGCAACAATTTTTGGAATCTGCAATGTTGTAGGTGCGTCAATACCCCGAATTACACATGCCGGTGTTTATACACATGCCGGCCCTGAAATAGGGGTGGCCTCAACCAAGGCATTTACCGCACAAGTTACCGTGTTAACAATGATAGCTTTATACATTGCACAACAAAAAGGGACGTTAACGGCATCAAAATTAGCCAGCTTACTAACCGAGCTTGAAGAAATACCAGGGAAAATTCAGACACTTTTACTTGATAACGATTTAATTAAAGAAATTGCCGCACAAATTAAAGATGCTGGTAATTGCCTGTTCCTGGGCAGGGGCAGTGCTTTTCCTGTTGCATTAGAAGGCGCATTAAAATTAAAGGAGATCTCTTACATTCATGCGGAGGGATACCCGGCCGCCGAAATGAAACATGGCCCCATTGCGTTAATTGATGAGCAAATGCCAGTTGTTTTTATAGCCACAAAAAATTCTTCGTATGAAAAAGTAATAAGCAACATACAAGAAGTTAAAGCCAGGAAAGGAATAATTATAGCTATTGTAACAAAAGGTGATACCGAAGTTAAAAAAATGGCAGATTATTGTATTGAAATACCCGATGCCGATGAAGCCTTTTTGCCTCTTTTAGCAACCATCCCTTTACAATTATTGGCCTATCACATTGCCGTTATGCGCGGGTGTAATGTTGACCAGCCCCGCAATCTTGCTAAATCAGTTACGGTTGAATAAGTATCTGATAATAAGTATTAATATACACTGCACAAGCTAATGATCTTTGACCATCCCGGTCTTTACAAAATGTGCTCCTGAAATATATTGTCGCCCTATATTAACTAAAAACTTAAGTTAATATAGGGTTTATACAATGGCTTTATAGGTCCGCATAATAAAACTCGCCCCTCCTTGTTTTAATAACCTTTAAAATTCTCTTAAAAAGGTTAAAAATGTTTTAATGAATTTTTCATTTATTATGAAGAATTACGCTGTTTTTAATTGATTTCTAAATAAACCGCTTCAGATTGTCGATTAAAGTTAGTTCAATTCGGGCGTAAATAACCATTTTTTACACCACTTTTTACAGAGTTTGTAAACTTAGTTTAAGTCAATTATACAGGTTATGTATACCTTATGTTACCTTTTTACAATTTAAATTCAATCACTTAAATCTGTATTAAACTGACTTTCAAATAGATAAATTTGATTTATAAATAGATCAAGACCTACTTTAATTACGAAACTAATGACAAGATTTTTCCACCGTAGCTGCTTAATTTCCCTGTTAATTATAACAGGCTGCGCCCCTCAAAGAGACCTGGTATATTTTAGTAACATGGCAAATGCTACAGTAGTTAATGATCCTCAAAAGCAGGAAGTTAGAATTAAAGAGAATGACATTGTAAATGTTACGGTGAACAGCTTAAGCCCGGAATCAAATATTCTTTTTTCTGGCAATAAAAGTAACTCAACTGATGGGTCACCAAAAATTTACGGATATAAAGTGAGCAGGACCGGAACAATTCAATTACCGCTTATTGGAGAATTTAAAATTGAAGGGATGACAATTGAAGATGCCCAAACGTCCATTGCTTCAGAATTGAATAAAAATGTAAAAAACCCGGTTGTTGAAGTTCAGCTTGTAAATTTCAAAATTACCGTTATAGGGGAAGTAAATAAGCCTTCGTCATTTATAATTCCGGATGAAAAGGTAAATGTTCTTGAAGCTTTAGGCCTGGCCGGCGATATGACGGTATATGGCAAAAGAGAAAATGTACTGATCATACGCAACGACGGTACAACCAAATTAATGAAAAGGCTGAATTTGAATAAATTGGAATCGATGAATTCACCCTATTTCTATTTGAAGCAAAATGACATTGTTTATGTTGAACCGGATAGATCAAAAGCGGTAGAATATAGCCAGAATACACGTCTGCTGCCTTTAGTTATAGCTTCTATTTCCGCCGTTGCAGTTTTGGCTGCTGTGCTTTTAAAAAGATGATATAACTATTGCTTAATGTTAAAAATTAGCTAACATGGAAACAAATTTTATTTTAAAACAAGCCTTGCCCGCCAATAATTTCAGAGAGAATCTTAGGCCTTACCTAAGACGCTGGTACGTGTTTGTGATTACTTTGCTTGTTAGTTTACTGGCTGCGTGGGCTTATTTAAATTATACTACACCTTTATATAAAATTACCAGTACACTACAAATTCCCGATGATAAAAAGGGTGACGGAATACTTAAGGCAACTGCTTTTAGCGACCTAAACATGTTTATGGAAACAAAAACTGTGGATAATGAAATGGAAGTTTTACGTTCAAAGGACCTTATATATACTGCATTAAAAAAGTTAGACCTGGAAACATCATACTTTGAAGGTAATGGTTTTATGCAAAAGGAAATTTATGATAAAGAGCTTCCCTTTATTGTTAAAGTAAATAAACTGGCTAAAAGTGCATACATCAAACTGCTTCAGCTGCAAACGTACTCACAAAGCACTTTTTTACTGAAAGATGGAGAACATGCCTGGATATACAACTATGGCCAAACAATCCGGCATCCCGATTACGAATTTATAGTAAATAAAGGGCCTGGCATATCTGCTGACGATCAGATAGTTTATATTAAATTTAATAATTTAAGCAGAAAGGCCGCCGCTTATAGTAAAGGCTTATTACAGGTAAACCCTGTTATTAAAGAATCAAATACTATAATTATTAGTTTGACAGATGCTATACCTGACAGGGGTGTTAATATCCTAACCAATATAATAAATACCTACAATGCTGAAAATGTAAAGAAAAAAAATACCATGGCTGTAAATACCATTTTATTTATAGACAAACGGTTAAAAACTATGGAAGAAGAACTTTCATACACAGAAGGTGATATCGAGACCTATAAACAGCAAAATTCAGCCGCAGAAGTAGGTGCAGGAGCACAAGTCAATTTAACTAAGTCTGCAGAGTATAATCAATTGCTTGAAAGCTCAAATGTGCAGTTAGGCATAGTAAACTCCATTGAATCATATTTAAGTAATTCCAACAATAAATTCAATGTGGCTCCAAGTACAATGGGGCTTAAAGATCCTGTATTAAATACATTAATAAGCCGCTTTAATGATCTGCAGCTTGAGAGAAACAGGATGCTGAATAGTGCGAATATTAACAATCCCCTTGTTCAAAACCTTAGTGATCAAATTGAAGGTCTTCGCATTAACATTAAAGAAAACCTTAGTAATATTAAAAAAGGCTTTGTAATAGAACATAAGCAACTCAAATCTAATTCCGCGCATTATGATTCCAGGATCCGTTCTGTGCCTGCATTGGAACGGGGCCTTTTACAGCGCAGCAGAGAACAAGGTGTTAAAACTAATTTGTACCAATATTTATTACAAAAACGCGAAGAAACAGCGTTGTCTTTATCTGCAACCATTCCAACTTCCCAGCTAATTGATAAACCGGCTTATGACCCGGTTCCTGAATACCCCAAGCAGCAATTAACCTATTTGCTTGGAAGTGTTTTAGGCCTTTTAATGCCAGCTTTGTTTATTTATTTACGACAAAAACTAAACTTAAAAGTAAAATCTACT
Organism: Mucilaginibacter sp.; assembly: GCF_028288225.1. Classification (GTDB taxonomy): domain Bacteria; phylum Bacteroidota; class Bacteroidia; order Sphingobacteriales; family Sphingobacteriaceae; genus Mucilaginibacter. The sequence goes on along the minus strand of NZ_JAQBOC010000088.1, from coordinate 52,894 downwards.
GAGAGTTTGCTTAACATATCAGGAGTAAGGGTACTAGGAGAGTTGTGTCATCATGATGAAGCTCAAAATCCGATAGCGATATATAAGGGCAGCACTACAAATATAGCGGAGCTGTTTAGATACATCCGAACCAATATCGGGCTATTAAACCAGGGGCTTCCGCATAAAGTAATGTTAATTACGTCGTGCATGAAGGGGGAAGGGAAAACTTTTTTTAGCATTAACCTGGCTTTAACGCTTGCTATGTTAAATAAAAAGGTTTTAATAATGGAGTTTGATTTACGCAAGCCTGATTTGCTTGATACTATGGGAATTAATCAGCAAAAAGGTATTACTGATTTTCTTGAAGGTGATACCGAAGAATTGCTTGAACATATTCAACCATATGAAAAATCTAATAATTTATATGTATTGGGGTGTGGTAAATTACCTGAAAACCCCGCTGAACTGCTTATAGACCGCCGTGTTGACATGCTTTTTGATAAGCTGCAGCCTGAATTTGATTATATCATAGTTGATACCTCACCGGTTGGAGCTGTTGCGGACGCTTTCAATTTAGCCAGGTTTGCTGAATTGAGCATTTATCTTGTTCGTTACAATTATACAACTACAGAACAATTAGATATTTTACGCGATATATACGAAAATAAAAAATTGAAAAATTTAATGGTTGTTCTTAATGATGCCACTAAGGAAAATCGTCAATCTTATGCATATGGAGGGTATGGGTACGCTTCAGCATATAGTAATGATAGTAATGCAGCCGGGAGGGGTACGAACTAATTTGTTTTGGCTTATCCCGGGTTTGATAAATTGTTAGTTTAATATTTATTGTTTTTGGAAAGTTTGGTCTGTAAGTGGAATGGCGAAGCTATACACTCTTCCCAAACTCTGATGCACCATTATTAATGGTTTAAATAACTATAAAAAGGATGCTTTTCCTCCAGGTTTTTTAAAGATCATATTCTACCACAGCTGCATCATGTAAGTGAGATGGCGAAGCTGTAAGTAACCTGGTATTGAGGACTATAATTTTCAATTCATTATATTTTATGGAAACCCAATTAAACTTAGCTAAAATACATATGGCTAATTTGTACGAAAGAAAATGGTTTGTTATTTATACCAGGCCAAGATGGGAAAAAAAGGTTGATAAACTTTTAAAAATGCAGGGAATAGAATCTTATTGCCCGCTTAGAGAAGTTCAAAATCAATGGGCCGATCGAAAAAAGGATGTTAGCCTTCCCTTATTTAGCTCATATGTTTTTGTACGACTTAATTTATATGAACACTCTAAGGTGCTGTATACCTTAGGCGTAATGGGTTTTGTGTACTATATGGGTAAACCTGCCATAGTGCGCGATAATGTTATTGATCAGATAAAAAACAATCTCACTATATACAAAGATATAGAGGTTGTAAACCTCCATGGTATTGCCATAGGGGATAATGTCAGGATAAAAGATGGTCTCCTGGTTAATAAGCTTGGTAAAGTAGTGCAAATCCAGGGAAAAAATGTGCTCATCGTGTTTGATAATATAAGTTGCGCACTTGTAACCCGTATTCCTCTTAAAAGTATAGCAATCCAAAATTCAAAACAAGATCATGAAAATTGAACAGTTAAATTATAAAATAGGTATTATAGGTTTGGGATACGTTGGTCTTCCATTAGCCGTAGAATTTGCAAAGAAATATAAGGTATTTGGTTTTGATATTAATGCTCATCGTATTGAGCAGCTTAAATTGGGACTGGATCACACAAAAGAAATTAGTGAGGCGCAATTAAAAGCTGTAAATACAGATGTTTGCACAACACCGGTTGGTTTATATTTAACTGATGAACTTGAAAAGCTAAGCGCATGCAATATATATATTGTAACGGTACCTACTCCTGTAGATAAAAACAACCGCCCTGATTTAACGCCATTAATAAATGCAAGTTTATTAATTGGCAAAATATTAAAAAGAAACGACATAGTGATTTATGAATCAACGGTTTACCCTGGGGTAACAGAAGATGAATGCATGCCGGTGTTAGAAAAGACATCAAAGCTTCGTTACAATATTGATTTTTTTGCCGGGTATTCTCCTGAAAGGATCAATCCCGGAGATAAACTTCACACCGTTGCCAATATTCGTAAAATCACATCGGGTTCAAATCTGGAAACTGCTGATATTGTTGATAAACTATATAGTTCTATTATTACAGCAGGCACTTTCAAGGCCGACTCAATTAAAGTAGCAGAAGCCGCTAAAGTTATTGAAAATGCCCAGCGTGATATAAATATTGCATTTGTTAATGAACTGGCCATGATTTTTAACAAACTGGGAATTGATACCCACAAAGTATTGGAGGCTGCAGGGACAAAATGGAATTTTTTAAATTTCCGCCCGGGCCTGGTTGGGGGGCATTGCATTGGGGTCGACCCTTATTACCTGGCGCAAAAAGCGCAGGAGGCGGGATATCACCCGGAAATTATTTTGGCCGGCCGGCGTATTAACGATTCAATGGGGGCTTATGTTGCTGACCAGTTTATTAAAGAAATGACATGTCGTGGTACATCACTAATAAATTCTGAAGTGCTTGTGCTGGGTTTTACTTTTAAAGAAAATTGCCCTGATGTTCGAAATACACGTGTAATTGATATAGTTAAGCGTCTTGAAGAATATAATATAAAAGTACACATTCATGACCCATGGGCTAATGCCGAGCAGGCCAGGCGTGCTTACGGTGTAATATGTGAGAACGGTGAATCAAAAAAAAGAACATATGACGGTATTTTACTTGCTGTGGCACACGAGGAATTTAAAGAAATGAACCTTAAAGACTTGTGTAAACCGCATACCGTACTATATGACTTAAAAGCCTTTTTGCCGGATAGCATAGTAAACGCCCGATTATAACAGATCCATATATGAATTATAAAGAAAGAGCTGTTTCAGGTTTGGTATGGTCATTATGGCAGCAAGTAAGTTCTAAAGTCGTTGGATTTTGTATCCAGATTTTTTTGGCTAGGATACTTGAGCCTTCGCAATTTGGATTAATTGCAATGCTATCCCTGTTTATTGCAGTAGGGAATATGTTAGTAGATGGAGGTTTAACAACTTCACTTATTCGCACAACTAATGCAGATCAACGGGATTTTTCAACAATATTTTATTTTAACCTGATTGGAAGCTGCATTTTGTATTCATTGCTGTTTTTTGGAGCGCCATTAATTGCAGGCTTTTATAATCAACCGTTGTTAAAAGCCATAGTTCGGGTTTACGGATTGATCCTGATTTTAAATGCATTTTTTAGCGTTCAAAGCACATTATTGGTTAAAGAACTAAAATTTAAGAGACAAACCAATATGCAGATACCTGCAGCTATAGCTGGCGGTATACTTGGTATAATATTGGCAAAAATGGGCTATGGCGTTTGGAGTTTGGTTTGGATGGGATTATGTACATCATTTTTATCAACCGCTATGCATTGGATCTTCTCCCCCTGGCGGCCAGCGCTATTGTTTGACAAGGAATGTTTTAAAAAGCATATAAATTTCGGCTATAAAATGACTTTATCGGGTTTCCTGGATACTGTTTATCAAAATCTTTATTCAATTATTATAGGTAAATATTTTTCTGCGGCTCAGCTTGGTTTTTATTCACGTGCTGATACTATAAGTCAATTGCCAATTGGAAATATTTCTGCAGCTGTTAATAAGGTTGCTTATCCCATGTTTGCTGAAATAGCTGATGATGCTTCTCAATTAAAAAAAGTTTATAAAAAACTAATGCAACAGGTGATCTTTTGGAATGCTCCTATATTGATTTTTTTATGTGTTATTGCGCAGCCGTTATTTCATTTTTTACTTACAGATAAATGGTTACCTGCAGTTCCTTATTTTAAAATTTTGTGTATAAGCGGAATAATGTACCCTCTGCATGCTTATAATCTGAATATATTAAAGGTAACGGGTAAAAGTGCGTTGTTTTTAAAACTGGAGGTTATTAAAAAAGTACTAAGCGTTATAGGGATATTTCTCTTCATCCCCTTTGGAATTTATGGATTGTTATATTTTCAGCTCGGTTTTAATTTCTTAGCCTATTTTATTAATTCCACATACAGCGGCCGGCTTATATCTTATCCAATGAAGGAACAAATAGAAGATATTCTCCCAATCTTACTATTAGCCGGCACTATAGGCTTAGGCTGTTACTTTCTCGACATGATGCTTGAACTGCTATTTATTCACTCTGTTATTCGAATTGGCATAGTTTGCATATTTTATATGGTTTTTTATTATGGTTTTAGCCTATTGATAAAAATTTCTGCACTAAAAGATTTTAACCAATTAATTCTAAAAAGATGATACCAGTAACCAAACCATTTTTGCCTCCTGAAAAGGAGTATGAAAACTACGTGAAAAGTATTTGGGAAAGGCAATGGCTAACAAACAACGGGCCCTTGGTAAATACACTTGAATTAAATCTAAAGGAGTACCTGGGAGTCAAACATTTATTGTTTGTAACCAACGGGACTATAGCCTTGCAGGTAGCAATAAAAGCATTAAACCTAAGTGGTGACATAATTACTACACCTTTTTCATTTGTAGCAACTACCAGCAGCATTGTATGGCAGGGATGCAATCCTGTATTTGTTGATATTGATCCTGAAACATTCAATATTGATGCGAGTAAAATTGAAGCTGCAATTACGCCAAAAACCTCGGCTATACTTGCAACCCATGTTTTTGGCAATCCTTGCGATATTACAGCTATACAACAGATTGCAGAAAAATACAGTTTAAAAGTAATTTATGATGCTGCTCATTGTTTTGGTACGATGTATGACAACAAATCAGTATTTGATTATGGGGATATAAGCATTACCAGCTTTCATTCAACTAAATTGTTTCATACAATTGAAGGCGGGGCCGTATTCACCCGTGACCCAGAATTGCTTAGAAAAATGGCTTTGATGCGTAATTTTGGCTATTCAGGCATAGACACCTTTTCAGAACAAGGCATCAACGCTAAAAATTGTGAATTTCATGCAGCCATGGGTTTATGTAACCTAAAACATGTTGACGAAATACTTAAACAAAGGAAGCTGTTATACGAGCATTACCTGGTGCGCCTTGCTAATCTTGACGTTAAATTTCAAAAACTTGAAAATAAACAGGGATACAATTATGCCTATTTTCCGATAGTTTTTAAAACCGAAGATTTGATGAAAGATAGTAAAGATAAGTTGGAACTTGCACAAGTTTATTGCCGGCGATATTTCTATCCTTCATTATCGGCGCTGCCTTATGTAAATAAAATGGATATGCCTTTTTGTGATTCAATTGCATGCAGGATTGTTTGCCTGCCGCTATACCACACGCTAACATTTTCAGACCTGGATCTTATTTGCAGGTTATTATTGCGGACTCAAAATTTTGAAGATGGAGAAAAAAACAAACAAAAGCTGCCGGTTACGTTGATGCCTAATCAAATTGCACCTGTTACCAGTGTAAAATTAAATGGAACAATATGAATGATGAGATTATGGTTAGCATATGCTGCCTCACTTATAATCATGAAAAGTTTATTGCACAAGCCATTGACAACTTTCTACTACAACAAACAAACTTCCGTTTTGAAATAATTATTGGCGATGATTGTTCAACAGATAACACCTCTAATATTGTTAAGTTATTTTTAAGCAAGTATCCTGATAAAATAAAAGTTGTTTCGGCTGCCGGTAACAAAGGGATCCACCAAAATTTAATTAGTTGTATTAATACATGTAAAGGAAGATATATTGCCCTTTGTGAGGGAGATGACTATTGGACTGATAAGCTTAAGTTGCAAAAGCAAGTAGACTTTTTAGAAAACAATCAGGATTATGTTATATGCTGCCATTATACCCGGGTAGTTGATGCCAGCAATCATACCCTTTATGTACACCCAAAGCCAACACCATTAGTACATACCTATTTTGATTTGCTTGCAGGGAAACAAGAAGAAACTAAAACCGCAAGTGTTTTATACCGGAATATTCCTAAAATTCATCAGCTGTTTGCAAATCCATGGTTTTTTAGTTGTTATGCGGGCGATAAAATTTTTAAGCTTTTTGCTACACTTCATACCGACAGCAAAATTTATGTAATACCGGAAGTGATGAGCTGTTATCGAAATCATGAGGGAGGCGTTTGGAGTATGATTAATGCAAAAATTAGAATGGAAAGAATGATCAGTGATTTTAACCTTATTATCAAACATTTTACTTACCCGGCATTGCAAAAGAAAAAACTATTGCTTTTATATATAAGGCGATACCTTTTATTTGAGTTACGTAATAAACAGCTTCGCAAAGCTTATGATACGGTAAAATATTTGCTTTAAGGTATTTAAGAGTTATATCAAAAATGAAAACAAAGCCTGCTGTCTCAGAAAAGCAACGGTTATTCTTTATTATTCCCTCGTTAATGAGGGGCGGAGCCGAAAGGGTTTTAATATCCCTGGCAAATTATTTTAACCAATTAAATTTTGAAACATTTATTGTTTCATTAAATACTAATACACCAGCTTATCCAATTGATGAGGGCGTAAAGGTTATTTATATTTTAAAGCGCGATAAAAATTTTCCGGGGCATAGAATTTTCTATGTTTTGCAAACCTTTTATAAGCTAATAAAATTATTACTGGAGCATAAACCGGTTTTCGTTGTATCCTTTATTACTTCAGCAAATATTTGGGCCGGTATTACCTGTAATATTAGCAGGACACCTTACCTGGTTTCTGAAAGGACATCGCCCAATCGTACTGTTAATCAATTTGGTTATTTTCATAAACGCTTAGCTGCCTTGATATACAAAAAAGCAGCAGCTGTTGTGGTTAGCGCTAAAGGAGTTGAAGATTGTTTGCTGCAAAATGAGGCCTTTAAAAACCTTGATAACATATATAGAATAACTAATGCTGTACCATTATTTAATCCAGTATCTTCTGAAAAAGTACATCATCGTAAATTTATTCTTGGAGTAGGCCGGTTGGCTTATGTTAAAGGTTTTGATATGCTTATAGCAGCCTATGCTAAAGCCAGACTTGACGATATTGATTTACTTATTATTGGGGAAGGTGAGGAAAGGGCCAACCTCATTTGCCAGGTTTATAATATCGGGTTACGGGAAAGGGTAATATTACCAGGTTCTAAAACTAATTTGCAGGATTATTACAGCCAGGCTGAGATGTTTGTTTTGCCATCCAGGAACGAAGGTTATCCAAATGCACTGGTTGAAGCTATGAGTTTTGGTTGTCCGTGTGTAGCAATGAATTGTGATTTTGGTCCTTCAGAAATCATTACAAATTGGCATAATGGTGTTTTAATCCCAAGAAACTCCATCACAGCAATGGCTGATGCAATAGGAAGGATAATGATTGATCCTGAACTAAAAGCTGAGCTTGGAAATCACGCCTTAAATATTAATGACACTAATAATGCCGATAGAATTCTTAAGGATTGGGAGAATCTGATTTTAAAACAGGTTTATAAATCCTCAAAAATCGGTAAAAAGACCAATGGGATCTTAACGCATCCTAAAGATGCTATTGTAATAAAACCTTAAATCAATTATAAAATGTTGCAGTATTTAATCCGTTTAGATGATTTGTGCCCAACAAATGATCTGCAGAAATGGGAGCGTTTTTTTAAATTGTTTGATCGTTACGAGATAAAACCCATAATTGCCGTAATTCCTGATAATCAAGATCCTAAGTTAAACGCATGCGGAAGTTTTAATCCGGATTATTGGCAAATGGTCCGTCAACTGCAAGATAAAGGATACACAATTGGGATGCATGGTTTTGAACATCGGTATCAGAATAAAAATTCAGGTTTGTTTAAACTTAATAGACGTTCGGAATTTGCGGGTTTAGCACTGCACACACAGGAAGCAAAGATAAAAGCTGCGGTAAAGATTTTTAAGCGTGAAAATGTACAAGCTTCATTGTTTATTGCACCCGCTCATACGTTTGATACTAATACCCTTATTGCTTTGGTCAGAAACTCTGAAATACAAACAATTAGCGATGGGTTATTAAAATCACCATATACGCGGCTGGGTTTCAGGTGGATCCCGGTACAGTTGCCTGAGGCTACTGTTAAAGCAAACAATACCTGGACATTCAATTATCACCCTGAAACATGCTCTGATGAAGCATTTTATAAGCTCGAAGAATTTATAGCAAAATACCATACCCGGTTTGTCTCCATCTCTGATTTAAACTACAAAACTTATACTTTGATGGATTACCTCACGGAGCAATATTTTATCTACATGCGCTTGACAAAGGATTTTATAAAAGACATAATAGCTCACTTTCGGGGTATAAGCCTCTAATATCAAATGTTCGCCTTCTATTACTAATGTGTCTCATTATCATTTAGTTTAAACTCCTACTAATCAATAAAATTATGAACATTGCATTTGCACCACCGTATATCGATCAATCGGTTATTGACGAAGTTGTAAGTACGCTTAACTCCAAGTGGATAACTACAGGCCCTAAGGTTATTGCGCTTGAAAATGAGGTGAAAAAGCTCACTTCTTCAGATGCTGCCATATGTGTTAACTCATGGACGTCTGGAGCCATATTAATGCTGAAGTGGTTTGGAATAAAAGCAGGTGATGAAGTGATCGTACCCGCCTATACCTATTGTGCTACGGCGTTGTGTGTGTTGCATTGTGGAGCAACTCCTGTAATAGTAGATGTAAACGATGATTTTTGTATATCATCAAAGGCTGTGCTTAAAGCAATAACTCCTAAAACAAAAGCAATAATTGCTGTGGATATTGCCGGATGGCCCTGTGATTATGAAAAATTGAATAATATAATAAGGATGCCGGAAATAAACAGTTTGTTTAATGCCGAATCCAACAAACAAAGAGCTTTAGGAAGAATATTACTAATTGCGGACGCGGCTCACTCCCTTGGGGCAACAATTAACGGTTTGGCCGCAGCGAAGCAAAGTGATATTGCCATTTTCTCCTTCCATGCGGTTAAAAATATCACCACTGCCGAAGGAGGATGTATTTGTTTAAATCTACCCCCGGCATTTGATACCTACGAGGAGTATCAGTATTTAAAGATGTATACATTAAATGGGCAAAATAAGGATGCATTTGCTAAATCCAGGGGCGCCGGTTGGAAATACGATGTACTTTTCCAGGGCTTAAAAGTTAACATGCCTGATATATGTGCCGCTATAGGATTAGCACAAATTAAAAAATACGAGTGTGCGCTTCTCCCTGTTAGAAAGCTGATCGCTTTAAAATACTGTAAAGGTTTCAAGAAAATGAATTGGTTCATGGCACCCCCGCTTCTTAAGGACAACCGCGAATCATCCTACCACATATTTGCTTTGAGAATTAAAAATTTATCGGAGTTTCAGCGTGATCAGATTATTGAAGATGTAGTTAGTAAGGGTGTGGCTGTAAATGTACATTTCATACCATTACCAATGTTAACATTCTTTAAAAGTCTGGGGTATAAAATAAGTGATTATCCATCATCTTATTTGCAGTTTTCAAGAGAGATCTCATTGCCAATTTACCCCCAATTAACCAATGCTGAATTAGATTTTATTATAGAAACGGTAATAGGCTCAGTAAATGCTGTAATGGGTTATGTAAAAAGCGAGGCTATAGCTTTGGACTATAAAGTTGAGGCGTGATAAATATAGGAGGACTAAAAATGATTATTAAGAGAATTTTCGATATCGTTTTTGCACTTGCATCAATTTTTTTGCTGACCCCTTTGTTTTTTTTAATTGCAGTATTTATTACGCTAAACTCAAATGGTGGAATATTTTACATGCAGAATAGGGTAGGAAAAAATGGCTGTGTATTTAAACTTTTTAAGTTCAGAACTATGTTTATTAATTCAGACCACCTTGGATTATTAACCATCGGTAATCATGATCATAGAATTACCCCGGTTGGTTATTGGCTGCGCAAATTCAAACTCGACGAGTTGCCACAATTATTTAATGTTCTTATTGGTGATATGAGTTTTGTTGGCCCCCGACCCGAAGTTAATAAGTACGTAAAATTATATAACGAGACGCAACTCAGGGTTCTGAGTGTTAAGCCAGGCATAACAGATTGGGCATCTATTCAATATTTTAATGAAAATGAATTGCTAGCACATTCTGATGACCCCGAAAAATTTTATATAGATGAGATAATACCTTCTAAAATTATTCAAAACCTGGGATATATTGATAGACGGAGCTTTTGGATGGATATTAAAATAATGCTCTACACACTAAAAAGGCTAATTAATTAAAATCATCCGTTAATATGTTACTCAAAAAGTTCATTTTTTATTTTTCAATAATCTTCTATTTGTACACACTTGCATTTGGAATGTTCATGACAGATTTTTTAAAAGTACCGGCCCCTATACTTTTTGGTTCGCTGCTATTATTCTTTCTGGAAAAGCCCTTGCGGTATTCTGATTTTACATATTACAAGGAAATGCTGGTGTTCACTTTAGCTGTATTTTTATATTACATAGTTGGCATGGGCGACTACATAGCATTTTTTGCAATATTCGTTACAATTTTAACCTGCTCGCTATACTTCAATTATTTTGTCGGATTAAGTAAAAAGCGTTTTAATCTTTCAGTTTTTATAATGTTTATACTATTGATGGGTTCAATGCTTATAATGGTTTTAGATCATCCTTTTCCATCTATAATTGATCCGCTGCGAAGCAGGATGCTTGACGAGCAAGTAAAGCAAAGCCCGGCAGGGCTGGCAACAACACAGTTCACCTTTGGGTATCAAATAGCTGCCTTCACAGTTTTTGCTTTTGTTGCGGCATGTACTTTCAGGCAATATCTTTTAGTGAAAATTATTGTTTTTTGTGTTTGCATAACCTCTATTTATTTAGGTATGAATCGTTCGGCATTTATAAGTTTTGGGGGGGCGGTAGTGTTATTCTTGTTAATTTATTATCGGTTTAAGGCTGTGTTGCTTATTGCTGCAACTGTAATTTTAGGTTTTGCTGTTTATACCTATGTGTTAAAGGGAAATTTGGATGAAAAAAACAATATCATGTCCAAAAATCAGGCAAAGGAAGCTAATGAGTTTAACCGTGTGGATCTTGCTGCAGAAAACCTGAAAATTTTAGCTGACTATCCTTTTGGTATTATTTTTTACGGGAAAAGTTGGGAGGAGGTAACCTACAGAAATCAAACGTTTACATTCGGACTAACCTCGCATAATGCCTATTTAATGTTTATTACCTACCTGGGGCCAATTTTAGGCTTAGGTATATTAATTATAATTTATTACAAAATTGCACAGTCGTTTTGGCAAACAATGAAAAATATCCGGTTAAAACAAAACGCATTATATGTAGCCTTGTTATTTTCTTTTATAGCGGTGTCTTTAAATGCTTTATCGCACAACGGATGGCTTATGAGTGTTGATGGGCCTACCATATTTCTATATTTTGCTATACTACAGTATCAAAAAATTGATGCTCATCAAATAGAAGATGAGCCCATTAAAGACATAGCTGTTGTTTACTAAAATTCGCCTTTCACTTATCTCGTATTTTATATGAAAAAGAAGATATTTCTTATCGTAAGTTCGCTTGGTGCAGGCGGCTCGGAGCGGGTTTATTGGTTGCTTTCACAATATTTTAATAAAGAGGAATATGAAGTGTCGGTTATTTATCTGAATGCCTTTGAGCAATGTTTTGATAAAAATATTTCAGGCATCAAATTTATTGATCTTAAAACCATTAAAGCATCCAGATCGTTTTTTAAATTGTATAAACTTATTAGAAAAGAAAAACCATTTGCCGTTTTTTCAACCACAGATCATATTAATATTTTAACAGCTATTGTTTCCTGTTTTGTTAAAATCCCCAATTTAATAGCAAGGATGTCCAACAATCCACAGCAAATGAAACTATTTTATGGGTTCAAGACCAGGTTTTATAACCTCTTTACAAAAATATGCGCAATCCGTTTTGATTTTATTGTGTGCCAGTCAGAAGAAATGCTTCAATCAGTATCAGCTTCATACGGCATTCGCCCGGGCAAATTAAAAGTTATACATAATCCAATCAATGAAACTACCATTTTAAAAAACGATAAATCTATATCAGGCTTAAAAAGATTAATAATTGTTAGCAGGTTAACCAAAGAAAAAGGCTTATTCAGGTTATTAGAAATTATAAAGGAATTACCACAGAATTACGTTTTGACAATTGTAGGCGATGGACCTTTAATGACTTTACTTAAAGCAAAGGTTAGCTCAAGCAATCTTGAAAATCGTGTAGTATTTAAAGGAGAAATTAATGATGTATCATCACAAATTTCAAAACATGATTTACTGGTTTTAAGCTCATTTACAGAAGGGTTCCCTAATGCGATCCTTGATGCACTTTCAGTTGGAGTTCCTGTTGTTACATTTCGTGTTGGGGGGGTAAAAGAATTGATTCGCGAAGGCTTTAATGGTTTTATTGCAGAACAAGATGACATCGTAACATTAAGAAGACAGATAATACGCGCTTGTAATCAGGCATGGCAGCATGATAAAATTAAAGCAGATATAAATGGAAGGTTTGCCCTTGATACAATAGGGCGGGCCTATGAAAATCTCCTGCTTCAATAAATTTCCTATTACCATTGATTTAAATTTTTTATATGTGTGGAATTTACGGCTCTACAGCTAATTATACAGACAATGAAGTAAGGGCAAAGTTAGCCCGGGCCCAATTTAGGGGGCCTGATTACTCATGTTTTGAACGTGTTGACTCGGTTATTCTGGGTCATAACCGCCTTGCAATTTTAGATCTTGACCATCGCTCGGATCAACCTTTTACCTATGAGTATTTGAAACTGGTCTTTAACGGTGAAATATATAACTATAAACAGTTAAGATGTAAATTAGGAACACTGGGATATATATTTACAACGGATTCTGACACAGAAGTTATTGCAGCTGCTTACCTGGAATATGGAGAAAACTGCGTGGACTATTTTAATGGGATGTTTTCCTTTGTAATTTACGATAGAAAGAAACAAAAGTTTTTTGGAGCCAGAGACAGGCTTGGCAAAAAGCCTTTTTATTACGCTTATAACGGAATTACCTTTGAATTTGCCAGCCAGCCTGCACAAATTTCCCTCGGAAGAAATACAAATTTAGACGAACGCAGCATCAGTGAATATTTTATTTGGGGATACATACCCGAGCCCCGGTCGGCATGGAAAGAAATTAAAAAGCTTAAGGCCGGTCATATTTTTAGTTTTTATCTGAATACCTGCGAGTTTACTACAACAAAATATTGGGACCTGGATCTTAATATTGGCCAATATGACGGGACTTATTTAACCGCCAAACAAGAACTTAAACAGCTATTAGCAAATTCAGTTAAAATAAGGCTGCATGCCGATGTAAATCTTGGTGTATTCTTATCAGGCGGTATTGATTCTTCATTAGTTGCAGCGCTTGCAACTGAAAACATTAACAGAGTAAAAACATTTTGTATTAAGTTTAATGAAAAAGGGTTTGATGAGAGTGTATTTGCTGAAAAAATTGCTAGGCATTTACAAACAGATCATCATGTAATTGAGTGTTGTGCAAAAGAGGGGCTTGACTTAATTGAAAACTTTGGTGAATACTTTGATGAGCCTTTTTCAGATTCAAGTGCAATACCCACATTATTGTTAAGTAAATACACCAAAAAACACGTAACAGTAGCCTTAAGCGGCGATGGCGGCGATGAAAGCTTTATGGGGTATACAAGGTATCGATGGATAAAAACGGTGCACTATCTTTTTAAATACCCGATTGTTTTAAGGAGAGCGCTCTCAAGCTTGATTGCATTATTACCGGGGTACCGTAATCAACTTATAGCTATGGGGATTTGTACTGAAAAAATAGAATTTCTTTATGCCCTTATGCTCGGCGGGCTGGAGTATTCATGGCTAAAGCAACCGGAGCGGGGCATGGATGTTCCGTTTATGAATATTTGGGCAGGTAAAAACCTAAGTATTTTACAAAAAATGTCAGCATTTGATGTTAAAACTTATTTAAATGGTGATATAAATACGAAGGTAGACAGAGCCTCTATGGCATTTGCTATTGAGGCGCGGGCCCCGCTTATGGATCACCGTGTTGTAACCTTTGCTCAACAGCTCCCTGATTGTTACAAATATAATAATGGCGTACAAAAAAGAATTTTAAAAGATATTTTATATCAATATGTTCCGAAACACTTTTTTGAAAGACCCAAATCAGGCTTTACTATGCCATTGGAGTCGTGGTTTAGAAACGAATTAAAAGATTATGTGCTGGATAATCTATCAGTAAGTCAACTAAAAAACATCCCTGGTATTGATGTCGCAAAAACATCTATAATGATACAGCAGCACATGGAAGGAAAGTGGAACCGGTTTCCCCAAATATGGAAATTATTGGTGTTTAGCCAATGGCTGAAAAATCAAAAATTTAATCAGGCCCAGGTATATCAAACGGCTTAAAAGTATTTTTAAAATTTTATGATCACAATTAAAAGCACGGCATTTCATTTAATGCCGGTAAACGTTATCTGGTTTGCTAACAAACCTAAAAAATGGAATTTTCTGCTTAGTTATTACAAGCAAAGTGCTTTTAGCGGTATAGTTCCCGGATATTATAGAGAGCCCTTTTTTACAAAAATAATTAATATCGCTGATCCAAAAGAAACTTTTGAACAAGGCTTTGATCAGAACACTACTTATGAGATCCGCAGGGCAATAAAGGATGGTGTAATTACTGAAACCGAAACAGACATACAACATTTTATTGATTTTTATAATGCATTTGCCATTACCAAACATTTGCCCAAATTAAACAAGGATTTTTATAGGTACCAGGACCGTATTATTATAACAAAAGCTATTTACAACAACCAGGATATCGTAATGCATTCTTATCTGAAGGATGACTCATTAAAAAGAATAAGATTATTGCAATCTGCCTCGCTTTTCCGAAACGAAACTGATACTCAATTAAGGGCAATAATTGGACGAGCAAACCGGTTACTGCATTTTAAAGATATGTGTTTTTTTAAAGAGCAAAGTTTTGAAATATATGATTTAGGCGGGTATGCTCAAGGCACATCAGATAAAGCACTGGCAAGAATTAACCAATTCAAAGACAGTTTTGGAGGGGAATTAATCAAAGAAAGTGATTATTTGCCAATATCAGCGCTTGGTTTGCGGTTTTTTACAAAATTATTTAAAGTATGAAAACCAGGGCAATATTCAACTTGATTGTTAATAAGCTTTTTTTTTACGATAAATGGAATATTGGTTACCTGGCTCAAAGCCCTGAAAATTTTATTAGTTCCCGGCAGCTTAACGGCAAAATAAATTGGCTTCCGGAAGACAGCGTAGAATATGCTGCTGATCCTTTTGCAATTGATATAAATGGCAGTATACACTTATATTATGAAGAACTAAATTTTTGGAATGGAAAAGGTGAGATAATGATGATAAATACCATGAACTTTAATGATAAAAAGAAGGTAAAAGGTATTTCAAAACATTCAGCGCATCTTTCTTACCCCTACCTGTTTAAAGCAGAAAATAACATTTACTGCATACCTGAAACGTCTTCGGAAAAGCAAGTTGCATTGTACCAGGTTGATGTAGAAAAACCGTATCAATTTAATAAAGTAAGGGTAATACTGGAAGGCCGGCCCTTTGTAGATAGTTCAATTATATTTTTCGAAAATAAGTATTGGTTATTTACAAGTGTTTCCGAAAATCGAAGGGAGTTGTATTTATTTTATTCAGATACTTTAGATTCGCCTTTTAAAGCACATGGCTTAAATCCAATTAGCGTTGCCCCTACTGTGAGCAGATCTGCCGGGCGGCTATTTATTGTTAAACAAAAACTTTACATGCCAAGCCAAAATCCAGAGAAATGTTATGGAGGATCGGTCATGATAAATGAAATAACTAAACTCAGCGAAACCGATTTTCAATACAAAACCGTGTTTCAATTGTTGCCCCGGTTGCCTTATAATGAAGGATTGCATACTATAAATTTTACAGGTGATCTACTCATAGTTGATGGTAAACGTAAAGTGTTTAGTGCATTAACCCCATTAAAAAAAATGGTAAGAAATATAAGGAATCGTAATAAAGCCTAACTAATGCAAACAGCACAAAATAAAGTTGTTTTTGTATCAATGTCTGATGTTGCCAGCGGGGCCGAAAGTGTGTTGCTGATGGCTGCACTAGCTAGTAAAGCACCTATTTTATTTTTAAAAAAAGTAGCTGATAGGGGGTTGAAAATTCCAGCCGGGCATGATATAAAATATGTTACTGATAAAAGCATGTTTGCTGGTTTCCTTGGGCTTATAAATTTATTAAAACCTTATAGATCCGGCTATGTAATATTTAGCACCCATCCATATTTAAATGCCTGGTTAGGATTTTTGAAACGAATTGGATATTTGGAATCGAAACTTATAGCAAGAGAGTGCACTTCTGTTTTTACCAGGTATAACGGCTTGAAAAAATGGAGTTACCAATTGGCTTATCGCCTGGGCTATCCGGCAATAAATTTGGTTGTTTGCCAGACAAAACTAATGCGGGATGATTTTTTAAAGAACGTAACCTTTGTTAAAGCTCAAAAAGTTATAATCCAGGAAAACCCCATAGATCAAGCGCAAATTAAGCTTAGTGCAGGGTTGCCTCTTAATGACCCGGATGCGGGAATAGATTTTATTTGTGCCGCCGGGAGACTCATTCCTGAGAAGGGTTTTTCAGTTTTAATTCGTGCATTCTTATACATTAAGAAGAAGCATCCTGATTTAAAATTGTTAATTTTTGGTGAAGGCCCTCAAAAAATTATGCTTGAAAAATTAATAACAGCATACAGACTTGAAAGCAGGGTAATACTTAAAGGATGGACAGATAATCCAATGCCTTACTTTAAACATGCAAAAATATGTGTAGTGTCTTCCTTAAAAGAAGGTTTTCCAAATGTTTTATTGCAAATGATGATCTTAAACCCGGCAGTTGTTTCAACCTTGTGTGCCGGTGAAATAGAAAATATTCCCGGAATCACAAAAGCCGAAGTAAATAACGCAATCGACCTGGCATTCGCTATAAGCTCAACAATGAATAAAAGGGTTAGCGCCAGTAAAAAACTAGTTCAGCAATTTCTGCATAACAGAAATCCCGGATTTTTTATCGATTCGATATTGAATGCACTTCAATAGAAATTTTAAGCTTTAACGCTAAAGCTCCAAATACGATCTTAATCAAAAACATCATGGAAACAAAAAATCTCTTGAAGGCAGCATTGTCAATTATGCTCTTTTGTTCAATAATTTTATTGGATAGTTGTAAAAAAACTTTAGTAGCCCCAGTAACACCCCCAACGGAGGTTTCAAATGGCGCTATAAGTTTGATAGGTTTAAAATCTGATAGCGGATTTGCCTATAAAATTGGGTATCACCTCCCTGAAGTTGGTGACTCGGATCAGCAACCCACAATATCTACTCTCCGCCTTTTCGAAAATGGTGTTGAGTTAGGTCCTGCACATGCAGTACATAATGACATTCGTCGTTATGGCCAGGGCCAATTCAGTCATTGGGGTGATGTATTAATTTTCTCATCTTCTGATAACACAAATCCCCTTGCTAATGGCAGGAAATACACCTATACAATGAAATAAGTGTAAAACACATTGCAGATCACTCTATAAGTTTTCAACAGGCCTTATGCCTGTTGAAAACACCTATGACCGACATGCTTTATACGGGTTTTTAATTAATAATTTACATTCTGCATAAATATTCTTTAGATGCTGTTTAATAGCTAAAGGTACTAAACAGCATCTCTAAAACCTCTTTACCTGTCGAGGTTCAATTTACATTTTAATCTTAAACTTTATGAAAATCTTGATCACCGGCACAGCCGGTTTTATTGGCCATCATTTGGCTACGCGCTTATTGGAAAGAGGCGATACCGTTGTTGGTATTGATAATTTGAACGATTATTATGATGTTCAGTTAAAATACGCCAGGTTATGGCAAAATGGCATTAATGGTACCAACCTTGATTATGGTAAGCCGGTTAAAAGCGAAAACTACTCAAATTATACTTTTATAAAACTTGATTTGCTTGATAAGGAGCAGTTGGAAAATTGCTTTAAAACCCATCAGTTTGATGCCGTGTGTAACCTGGCAGCACAAGCTGGTGTACGCTATAGCCTAACTAATCCGGAAACATACATAGATTCAAATATTAAAGGGTTTTTAAATATTTTAGAGTGCTGCAGGCATTTTAAAATAAGCCATTTAGTTTATGCAAGTTCTTCGAGCGTGTATGGTTTGAACAAAAAGATGCCCTTCAATGAACATGATATAGCTGATCATCCGGTTTCTTTATATGCAGCCTCAAAAAAAGCCAATGAAATGATGGCCCATACCTATAGTCACCTATTTAATTTAAAAACAACCGGATTACGTTTTTTTACAGTGTATGGCCCATGGGGGCGGCCGGATATGGCACTATTTATTTTTACCAAATCAATATTGGAAGGCAAGCCCATTGAAGTTTTTAACAATGGAAATATGAAAAGGGACTTTACCTACGTTGATGATATTGTAGATGGCATTACTCATGTAATTGACAAGCCTGCGGAAAGCAATCCGGGTTGGGATGCTCTTAAACCAGATCCGGCAACTTCAACAGCACCGTTCCGAATATTCAATATAGGAAGAGGTGCCCCGGTAAGTCTGCTTGATTTTGTAAAAGAGATTGAAAAGAAGGTACAGATTAAAGCAATAAAAATACTAAGGCCAATGCAGGAAGGCGATGTTGCTGAAACTTGTGCCGATGTATCTAACCTCGATAAGATGTTGAACTATAAGCCCACAACTTCGATACATACCGGCGTTTCAAATTTTATTAGGTGGTATAAGAGCTTTTATGGGGTTAAAAACATCAAAAAAGAAGTACTAGTCCCCGGTGAAAAAGTTGTTTAATGTCATATTAATGTCATGAAGTGTATAGATTATACACTTTTTTACATTTGAATTTTACACTGTTTTTATAGCTTATAGTTGTTAAAACTAAGTTTTTGAACCTATTATACCTTTAGTAAAGTCTTTTCATTTTAATTTTTAGTTGTAATTTTTTCTACGGTGTGCCGTTTGGGAAACTTTAAATTAAAAATTGCATGAAAAGAAAAACAAGAACCTTTAAAAAAGTGGCTGTAATCAGCATGGTGTTATGCGCAATTATCTATCTGGGTAGTTGTAAAAAAAATGGGGAAGCGCCCTCGGGTGGGCCGGATAGTACCCTGTCAGTTTCAAAAAATTCGTTTGCGGCAGCAAATGTTTTTACTGTTGATCTGACGAAAATAAAATCAGATGGTGGATATGCCTATAAAACTATCTATCCACTAAGCCAATCTGGCGATTCCAATACCGACCCTAAAGCGTCAACTCTCCGGCTTTTTGAAAACGGAAAGGAAATAGGCCCGGCACATGCTGTCCACCAGGACATTCGCGATCTGGGGAAAGGACGTTTTAGTCTTTGGGATAAGGATTTATTTTTTTCCGCGTCAGATAACACAAATCCGGCAACCAATGGCAGAAAGTATACTTATACCCTGGATGGCTCAAGCGGTACATCAACTTCTACAGGTACAGGCTCATCAACTGCGCCTATTGGTACAACAGCTACAAAAACCGGGATATATTCTGCATTGATGGGATACGCTATGGTTAACGGAACAACAACAGGAGGTACAGGCGGCTCAACAGTTACTGTATCAACCCTGTCTGAATTAAAATCAGCGGTTGCAGGTGACTCACCTAAAATTATTTATGTAAGCGGAACAATTCAGGGCTCGGGCGACGAAACTGTTTACGTTTCATCTAACAAATCAATTATTGGTAAACCGGGAGCAGTTATCGAAGGCATATCACTTTATATGTTTACTGTAAACAATATAATTGTTCAGAACATAACATTTAGAAATTACGTAACCGATGCCGCATTAATGATCAAATTTTCAACTACACATGTTTGGGTTGATCATTGCGACTTTGCAACTGACCGTAATCATGGTTGGGCTTATTGGGGTAAAGATATTGCTATTACCCGTGCATCCGACTTTGTAACAGTGTCATGGAGCAGATTCCACGATACAAACTTGTCATTCTTAATAAGTGGTGGTATTGCAGGACATGAAAGTGATATTGGCCACCTGCATGTTACATTGCATCACAATTTTTGGTACAATGTAAGTGAACGCGAACCTGATATGAATTATGGCAGCGTGCATGTTTTCAATAACTACCACTTAAACAACAGTGGTTATTCGTTGGGTGCAAGAGCTGGGGGAACAGTTAGAACCGACAATGAATATTTCTCAGGGTGTAAACAACCAATCAGTACCAACTTGGCAGGTGACCCTCCGGGATATTTCAGCGGTGTAAATACTAATGTTTATTCAAATTGCGGATCTAATGATATAACTACCGCAATTTCAACTTGGGTACCGTCTTATTCTTATAGTTCTGTACTTGATCCTGCTGCAAATGTGCCATCACTTGTTCAAAAAGGCACAGGAGCAATTTTATCTAATTAATTTTTCATTTAACCCTTTATTTTATAACCTAAGCTGCTTATGGCAGTTTAGGTTATCTTTGAACTAAAGGTTTTTGGTTCATAAACTTATTTGATGCCAGGAATGATTTCATTCCTATTCCTATTTTAGTCACTGCTAAAGTTTTTCAACAAACTGAGCCTATCCCTGTACCAATCTTTTAAGGTCAGCCTTTCTGCTTTAATTCTTATCTCGTTATTTACACTGCTTGAAGGGCGCCATATGCCTGTCACAATTTTAATTTATTATTGGTATGATAAAAACAGGGCAAAAAATATTAATCGCCTGCGATACATCAAAATCTTTGATGGATTTTAGAGGTAAACTAATAGAAGAGTTAGCTAAAAAACATAAAGTATATGTTTTTACACCACCTATTACACAATTACAATTTCGCGAAAAGTTAAACTCTTTAAATGTTGGCATTTATGAAAATGGGCTTAAGGGCAGTAATGTTTCTATTTTTTCGGATGTCAAATATATCCTTAAGTTATATAAGATAATAAGAGAATTAAAACCCGATATTTTTTTCCCTTACACATTTAAACCAGTAATATATGGTACTATACTCGCAAAATTATGCAGGGTTAAAAGAATAACACCAATGCTTTCGGGCCTTGGCTATAATTTCGCCAATACTGACAAAAAGGACCTGGTAAGTATTATTACCCGTTTGATGCTAAAATTTAGCTTAGCGAAAAGTCCGCGGCTGAAAATAATTTTTCAGAATAAAGACGATTATCAAACATTGCTTCATAAAAAAATATTAACAAATAAACATAATGCATTCGTAGTTAATGGTTCAGGGGTTGATTTGGAACATTATACCTATAACCCGCCAAATACTGAAAATATCAATTTCCTGATGATATCCAGGTTAATTAATGCAAAAGGGATCCGTGAATATTATGAAGCTGCACGGTTCATCCATTTAAAGCACCCCGAAGTAAAATTTAAACTCATTGGGGCTTATGATAATAACATTGATGCTATAAGCCCCGAATTATATAAAAAAATAAACTTTGGCAAAACCATCCATTATTTGGGTGAAGTTGATGACGTAAGGCCGTATATAAAAGAAGCCTCAGTTACGGTGCTGCCGTCATATTATGGAGAGGGCGTGCCTCGTTGTTTGCTCGAGAGTATGGCTATGGGCAGGGCTTTAATTACCAGTGATTCTGTTGGGTGCAGAGAAACTGTTGATTCCTCTACTGAAACAAATGGCTTTTTAATTCCTGTGAAAAACGTTCCCGCGCTTATTTTAAAAATGGAAGCTTTCATCAACAATCCTAAGGATATTATTAAATACGGATTGAACGGGCTAACCTTTGCACAGAGAAAATTTGATGTTCACCTGGTGAATGCTCAAATGTTAAACATTATGCAATTAAAATAAAACAGGTAAATAATATTATATACCTGATCTGCCCTTTCATTATGGAAACTCAATTTGGCTATTCTGAAAGGACATTAAATAATTTCAAAACTTATATACGGGATTATGGATGGATTGTTTATAAAAATGCTGTTGAACCAGACTTTATTGAAAGAATAAATAATGATTTGGAAAGCGGTTATAAATATAGGAGAAGCATCCAGGAAAAAAATGGTATCAGTGAAAACATGGATGGTACCCTTCACCATTTATTAGATCGTAATAACTTCAGTATTCCGTTTCTCGAAAAAATGTATTGCCATGACGAAATAACCTATTTTTTAGGAGGAAATTATATACTTAATGGTATTAATGCTATTATACGCGGTAAAGACGAGGGTACCTATGTAAGCAACCCGCATAGAGATGTCCGGACCTATATGAGCGATGCCAAATTGTTGATTCAGATGATTGTTACACTGGATGATTTCACTGATCAAAATGGGGCAACCTATTTTCTTTCGGGCTCACATAAAACCTCACATAAGCCCGATGAAACTTTCTTTTACCATGATGCAGAGCGGGCAATTGTACCTAAAGGCAGTATAATTCTTTTTGATTCAAATATTTGGCATGCAGCGGGTGTAAACTATACTTCAGAACCACGAAGGGCCTTAACTTTGGGATATAGCCGTCCGTTTTTTAAACAACAAATGGATTATTCACGGTTTTTGGGATACGATTTTGTAGCCGGCTTAAGCCCGGAGTTAAAACAGGTAATAGGTTATAATGCACGCATCCCCGCAAACCTGGATGAATATTATCAACCCCCGCATTTGCGAATGTATCAACGCGATCAAGGTTAACAGACTTTTAATTTATCAGCTTCAACTATCGCTATGCAAAAAAATAACGCTGCTTTAAAACCTATTGGTGGTTATTTAGAGCTTGAACTGCCAACTGGAAACGAGTACTATCCTAATCTCATTCAATTAAACACTGGGCGTAATGCTTTGGAATATATTCTGAAACAAAAAAGGTATTCCAAAATTTATATACCTTATTTCACTTGTGATGCTTTATTGGAACCGATAAAAAAACTTGAAATAAAGCATCAGTTTTATTCGATCGATGAAAAATTTGACCCCATAATTAATTTTGAAATTGAGCAGTACGCCGGGTTTCTGTACACTAATTATTTTGGAATTAAACAAGAAAAAGTAATAGAACTAAGTAATCAGATTAAAAACCTTATAATTGATAATTCGCAGGCTTTTTTTTCTGAGCCCTTACCCGGCGTTGATACGTTTTACTCTTGTCGTAAGTTTTTTGGCGTTTCAGACGGCGCTTATCTCCAAATAAAAAAAAAATTACCCAAAAAATTGCCGGTAGATATTTCAGTTAACCGGTTTTCTCACCTTATTAAAAGTATTGAATTTGGGGTAGAAGGTGGTTACCAGGATTATCAGACAAATAATAAAGATCTGGAAAATAATGAGATCAGGTCAATGTCTAAGTTAACCCAAAGAATTCTTTCAAGTATTAATTATGATGAATGCGCTGGTAAAAGAGAGCGGAATTTTAATTTTTTGCATAAGCATTTAGCAGAATTTAATCTTTTAAAATTTAACGTGCCCAAAAATTGCGCTCCAATGGTTTACCCCTTTTTAAGTAACGACAGCCACCTGAAGGTTCATTTAATACAGAAAAAAATTTTTGTTGCCACCTATTGGCCCAATGTGTTTAAATGGACTAAAAAAGGGATGTATGAGAATTACCTTGCACGGTGCCTGGTACCA
This sequence comes from Mucilaginibacter sp., assembly GCF_028288225.1. Classification (GTDB taxonomy): domain Bacteria; phylum Bacteroidota; class Bacteroidia; order Sphingobacteriales; family Sphingobacteriaceae; genus Mucilaginibacter. The sequence continues at coordinate 29,048 of NZ_JAQBOC010000088.1, read as the reverse complement.
TTTCCTATTGATCAGCGGTATAGCCTTCAGGACATGTTCCATATGTTAAACATTTTAAGACATTTTGTATGATTATATCAATATATATTCGGCCATTAGTCGTAGAAGATGCTCTAATTTCTTATTCATGGCGCAATGATCCTAAGGTGTGGATTTATACAGGGTTTAAACCAACACACTTTATCAGCCCTGAAGCCGAAACTGCATGGCTTAAAGAACAACTTGCTAAACCCAACCAGGCCAGGTTTGCAATTTGTGTTAAAGAATTGAATACATATATAGGTAATGTGCAATTATTAGATATTAAAGATGGTTGTGCTGAATTACACCTTTTTATAGGAAACAAGCTTTTTTGGGGCAAAGGCATAGGTTACCAGGCAACTGTACAAATGATAAGCTATGGTTTTAGGGATTTACAACTGGACCGCATTTATTTAAAGGTACACCCTGCAAATATTTCTGCATTGTCAATTTATGAAAAGGCTGGGTTTGTAATTACTGGGAAAGAAAATGACCTTATTTGCATGAGTATTTCAAAAAATAAGTTCTTTGCCTTAGAAAAATCAAACAACTGATTGTAAGCAAACAATACCTGAAATTTATGACAAAAAAACTAACTATTCACAATAGGCAGGAATGGAGGTATTATGTTAGGAATGCAGCCGAATATGACTTTTATCATACATGGCATTTTCATTCACTTGAAACATCAGATATTCCAATTTTATTTGTTTATGAAGAAGATGACGATTATATAGCTTTCCCTCTGCTGCAAAGAGATATCCCAGGGTCAACCTACCATGATCTTACCTGCGTTTATGGGTTTTCGGGGCCAATTTCAAACAAAATTATGGAAAAAGTTGATGAAGCATTTATTGATAAGTTTAAAACTGCTTTCACCAGGTTCCTTTTAAAAGAAAACTATGTTTCGGTATTTGCCCGGATGCATCCCTTTTATAAGCAACAAGTACTGCTTGATAAGTTTGGCGGAGTGCATGAAAATGGAAAAACAGTTATCATTGATCTATCGGTAAGTATTGAAGACCAACGTAAACAATATACCCAGTCTACTATGGATGCTATAAAACATGCCTGGAAAATGGGCTACCATGTAAAGGAAGAAAATGGGCCATGTGCCGTAGCTACATTTGTGAAAATTTATACTGAAACTATGCGACGTGTTGGCGCAACGGACTATTACTTGTTTAATGAAGAATATTTTAATAAAATATTAAATACTGATGAGTATGATGCCCGCATAATTATGGTATATAATGGTGACACAGTTATGTCAAGCACTATAATTACTTTTACAAATGGCATAATCCAGGCTCACCTGGTAGGTACAAAAGCAGAATACCTTCACAAAAGCCCAACAAAGTTTTTGGTTGATGAAATTACCCGGATAGGAAGAAAAATGGGGATGAAATACTTTAACCTGGGCGGCGGGCTGGGTTTTAAGCACGACAGGCTTTTTGACTGGAAAGCATCCTTTTCAACTCAGTGTTTAGATTTTAATACCTGGCGATTTATAGCCAATCCTGCCATTTATAAACAACTTCTTGATGAAAAAGGTATTGATGAAAATGCCGAAATAGATTTTTTTCCATTATACAGGTATGCCTGATTTTAATCCTTAATTTTATGATTTATCTCAGAAATTTATTATTCCAGGAGAAATTCCATTCAAGGTGGGTGGTACTTTCAATTGACCTGATGATTGTATTATTTTCTATTTATTTATCTTTTTTTCTAAAAGAAAACCTTAATACAAAACAAGGCCATATTTATTATATGTTATTTTATTGCAGTAATGCTGTGGTAATATTTTTGCTATTGCGCATTCACACGCATATAGTAAGGCATTCTAACACCAGGGATATGCTGCGGATTTTAGTGGCACTGTTGGTAAGCAATATTGTATTCGTGCTATTGTATCATATATTATTTGCGCCTTATCTTAAAATTGATTTAAAGGGGCTTGGGGAGGTTTTATTAATAAACTTTTTTATATCCTCATCATTATTAATGGGTATGCGCATAATTATAAAAGATATTTTTAAATATCTGGAGGAGCCCGGACATAAAATGGAAAAAGAAAATGTTTTGATCTATGGATCAGGCAATGCATCAATATTAATTAAAAATACGCTTGAGACTCAAAAAGGCTACAGTTTAAACGTTCAGGGTTTTATTGATACCGGCACAGACAGGGTTTATAAGTGCCTTCAGCAAACACAGGTATACCCTATAAAAGCAATAGAGAGTTTAAAGCGCAAATATTTTATTACAACTTTGCTTATTACATCCGAAGATATTAAAATTGATGGAAAAAAACAGGCCGTAGAAAAATGCATCGAACTGGGCATTAAAGTGATAACGGTTCCTCCTTCAAACCAGTGGATTAACGGGCAGCCAAATATTAAACAATTTAAAGACTTGAAAATTGAAGACTTACTGGAGCGCAAACCCATTAACTTATGCAAGGAACATATTCTTAATAACATTGTCGGTAAAAGAATTTTAGTTACCGGAGCAGCGGGTTCTATTGGTTCTGAACTGGTGAGGCAATTACTAAGCTATAATCCGGAATATATAGTTTTATGTGACCAGGCCGAAACACCGTTGCACGAAATGCAGTTGGAGATAGAAGACGGGTTTAGTACAAACAAAACCAGGATATTTATTGCTGATATTCAGAATGCTAATCGGATAAGAACTTTATATGATCAATACAAACCCCAAATAGTGTTTCATGCTGCAGCCTATAAGCATGTACCAATGATGGAAAACAATCCAACCGAGGCTATATTAACCAATGTTTGGGGAACAAAAAACCTGGCTGATATTTCTCTTGAGTTTGGTGTTGAAAAATTTATAATGATCTCTACCGATAAAGCCGTTAGGCCTACCAATATTATGGGCGCTTCCAAACGTATTGCAGAGATGTACATTCAGTCACTAAATAATATGTTAGTTGAAAAAAATCTTTACTATACCGGGCATAATAATATTTTAAATCAAACTAAATTTATTACCACAAGGTTTGGAAATGTACTTGGATCAAATGGTTCAGTAATTCCCCGGTTTAAAGCCCAAATTGAAAAAGGGGGGCCGGTTACTGTAACACATCCTGATATTACCAGGTATTTTATGACAATTCCTGAATCTGTGCAACTTGTACTTGAAGCGGCGGTGATGGGCAAGGGAGGAGAAATATTTTTATTTGATATGGGTGAGCCTGTTAAAATAGTCGACATGGCCGCTAACATGATCAAATTAGCAGGCTTAATACCTGGTAAAGATATAAAAATTGTATTTACAGGTTTAAGGCCGGGAGAAAAGCTATACGAAGAGTTGCTGAATGAAGAGGAGGAAGTGATCCCTACTTATAATAAAGACATTAAAATTTCGAAAACAATACCCAATTGTTATCCCGAAGTTAATAGCCTTATTAATGAGCTATTGGAACTTAACCTGCTCAATAATGTTGATTTAATGGTAATAAAAATGAAAGCCATCCTGCCAGACTTTATTAGCAACAATTCAAAGTTCGAAAGGCTAGACCTGGACCTAAACCTAAATCTGGTTGATATAGAGATAGTATAAAAAACGGATATTATTAATTTTTTTTATGATTAATATCATAAAAGTGTAGTTTATTTAATTATTTATTTGCATTTTTAAATTGTGCGATAATTTTATGATAAACATTAATATCCTCCCTAAAGGATTATGTCTATCAATCCATCAATCCATCAATAACTATTGCGTTAAACTAAACGGAGAAATTTTATGGCCTCAGATCATAATATTAAATTTAGTGAAATAGTTTTTGACGTGGCCGAACATACCAACGCTATACTGGCCTATTGGGATAAAGATCTTATTTGCAGATTTTCCAATAAAGCCTATATTGATTGGTTTGGAATTACGCCTGATGATATGATCAATAAAATGCACATCAGGGATGTTATAGGGCCAACATTATATGAAAAAAATTTAGCTTATATTAATGGAGCCTTAAATGGCCAGGTGCAGGTTTTTGAACTATTAATATCTACGCCGTCCGGAGTAATAAGGAATTCGAGGGCAACATATATACCTGACGTTGAAGATAGCGAAGTAAAAGGCTTTTATGTTCATGTTGCTGATATAAGCCCTTTGAATACTACGCAATCCAACAGCTTGCATGATACCCCGCAAAAAGTGCCTGGTAATTTATTTTTAAACGCGAAATTACTTGAAGAAGTAGTTGAAACCTTAAAATCATGCGTTCTGACCGCATTTCCAAGTATAGCAAAACTTGCAAAAAAACATTTTATTTCTGAATCAAAACTTAAAAGAGATTTTAAAGCAAAATACAAAACTACTATTTTCTTGTATTATAGAAACCTGCAAATGGAATTTGCCGATAAATATATCAGTGAAAAGCTCTGCAATAAAAACCAGATGGCTGTAATGCTTAATTTTTCAAATCCATCAAATTTTTCTGCATGTTATCAAAGATATTTAAAAGAAAGATCTACAAAAGAGCTTATAAGTGATGTGCAGGCGGAAAATGATGAGAGATATAAAACTTTTATTGAGCAAGCTCCAATAGCCATTGCTATGTTTGATAAGGATATGCGTTTTTTAGCAGTTTCACAAAAGTGGATTTTGGATTATAATTTGCAAAATACCAGCCTGATAGGCAGAAGTGTTTATGATATTTTACCTATAACAAAGTTAAACTCTGAAGCTATGTATTTGGATTGTTTAAAAGGCAATATTAATACATGTGATGAAGCCTTAGTTGAAAAGGACGATGGATCAACCTGTTGGTTAAAATGGGATATAAGGCCGTGGTATAAAAGCGCTGGTGATATTGGAGGGTTATTAGTGTATACAGAGGATATTACTGAGTTTAAATTAAGGGAAGAGAAAGACAAACAAACCTCGGAAATTTTAAGTAAAACAAGTGAGATATCCCGTATCGGAACCTGGACAATGGATTTCAGAACAAAAACCGCTGTATGGAATAAAGTTTTAAAAGAGATAATGGAAGTGTCGGAAGATTTTGTTCCGGATATGACAACATCCATTAAGTTTTATAAAGAAGGAGAAAGCCGTAAAATTGGGAAAAGGGTATTTAATGAAGCCTTAAAACAAGGACGCTCATTTGATATTGAAGTTGATATGATAACCGCCAGGGGAAATTTAAAAAGAATCAGGATTATTGGCTATCCGGAATTTTATAACGGCAAGTGTGAAAAGCTGTCGGGGATTTTTCATGATATCACAAAACAATATTATGAGGCTTTAAATAGAAAATAAACAGCTTTAAATATAATTCTTAATTAACAACCCTTTATCAAGTAATCATCGTGAATAATATCTTGCTTATTGAGGATAACAATAGTGCCAGGGAAGATATAGCCAGCCTTTTGATAACTGAAGGCTATAATGTGTCAAAAACAGATAGCGGCATTAATGCTATTAAACAATTTAAAAAACAATTGCCTGATCTTGTAATTTGTGAAATTATAATGCCGGGTATGAACGCCTACAACGTTTATAAAAACATGGCTGCCAGTTTATATGCTAACCAAATCCCTTTTATTTATTTTACTGCAAAATCCGGAATTGCCTGTGCTCAAAAAATAAAAGTTATAAAAATTAAAAATTTCAGATGTACTCTCCCTACTGATTGTTGCCTGGTGGATTATGTAGCAAGTTGCTTAATTAAAAGGCAATCCTAAACATTGACTGTTTATGATTTAACCCGCGCTGTAAACTTTTTAAATTATTTAACTTTAAAAAAAGCTTAGTGTAATATTTATTTAATTAAGTTGTTCATTTGCAATGCCTTCTACAGGTATTTATTGACCTTTTATAGGTTGAAACTTATGTTGTATTATAAATAGATTTATGTCCCGATTAAATAAACTATAGAAAAGTATGTTTTTACGTTATTGACAAGCAGGATAGGTTTTATCATTGAAATATAAAATTTAATGAAATCTAAACTGTTATAATATAGTTAGTTAAAATTAAAATTATTTCAACCAAACCAAATTAAAGCTATGCACAGCAAAAATGATTACCCAGACAGTAGTTTAATTGATTATGAGAACAGCGCAGCTGAAACCATTGTACGTGTCGACCTTCATTATGGGCAAATAGTTGAACGTATTGTTAGGCGAGACCGAATGGGCATTAGTGAAATTGCAAGGAAACTTGACATCAGTAGGCGCACTTTGTATAATTGGTTTGAAACTAAGAAACTTAATATTGATATTATTTGCCAGATCGGCTTTGTGATAGGGCATGATTTTTCAAAAGAGTTTCCGGAAGAATTTGCAAATAAAGTTAACACGGTGAATACCGACCGCTTTGCCGGGGCTTTAAGCACAAAAGAGCAGCCACGCGATGCCATATATTATTGGATGGACAGGTATATAAAACTGCTTGAAAAATTTAATGATGTATTAAGCAGCGAGGGGAAATATAAAGGCGAAAGTACAATGATGTTTTTTGTATTAATATCATTTACTATCTAAAATTACGAACCGTATGCGTATTACATTTTTTACTTGTTCATATTAAAAAATAAATTAACCCAGTAAAGCCACCTGGCTTTATTGTAATTACCCTGTCTGATTTTACTCAAGCAGTATTAAGTTACAGTTTGCAGTTTTGTTAATTTTTACGGACATACTCTTCTGAGCAGTATTCCGTTATGGTAAACAGCCATCGTCTCCTTTATTGTTTTTGTGATATAATTGCCAAAATAGTTGGTGAAATATTGTAAATAACTGTAATACAAATTGATATGTGAAGCAAATTGAAGCTGATTTCAATTTGCTTTTTTTGTTTCGTGAAATCGTCAAAAAAAGGTGTGTTTAAAATGTAAAAGCGCGGATGTTATTAAATGGGGCAGGCAGAAACTATTTTTGGCATCCTTGCCTTTTTTCAAACCAGGGCTAGTCGTTCATCTAATTAATTTCCCTTAAATGCTACTGTAAGAGGGGTTAAAAGGGTTTTCTTTTTTAATGCAATAATTGATGTATCAATAAATAATTGTTTGTTCCTGGTGCTTAAAATGCCTGATTTTAGTATTGAGTTAAAGTAGTTTGAAAACTTGAATGCACCTTTGTAATTCAAATGGCCATAGTCTGCAAATTCGTCATCCTTTAAGGGGAAATTGTTAAAATCCAAGAGATCTACGTCAGAAAAATAATTATTTTTTATCTGGTAAAAAATCTTTTCGTTCTTCCTGAATTCAAAATCTTTGTGTTGTGGGCTTCTAACCAGCAACACTTTTTTATGTTCATGTTTACAATAATTAATTATCTTTCGAAGATATTCAATATTCATCATTGACAAATTGTAGCCTTTTTTATCATTACTATCCAATGAGGCTTTATTATCCAACGACGTTTTTGATGCTTGTTTTAATGAGCCGGTGTCAGATCCCTCAATTTTTAAATAACTGCCAATACTGCCCGAAAAGTTGTAGTTTGAGGTTATAACTCTAAATAAATTCTGCCTGGTTGAAATTGAAACGCAATTCAAAAAGTCTTTAGAATTGTTTTTTATTAATAGATCAATATCGGGCCTGTCCATAAACGGTTCGTATTGCGGAAACATATTTGACATATATTTATAACCCCAGGTCCAATCGTTCATTTTTTCGTCTATCTGATTGTTTGAAAATTCAATTAAAACGGTTTCAATCCGGCGATTTTGAGCGATAACCATCTTTATTTTTTGATAGGTATAAAAGTAGGGTTCTGCAGAATGGGATAAATTTTTAAAGTTTTGAATTAATGAATCATTAAAGGCGCATTCAGGATGAGAATGTCCAAAAACTATTATTTTATATTTTTTATTAATAACAAAATTGGATTTTTTATTTATAATATAGTATGGTATAATCACAACGCAGCATAGCAACAATATATTCATTAAAATAAAAAGGAAGATATTTTTTAAAAAGCTTTTCATAAATTAAAATTGAAAATAAATGAATTGTTGTTCCTTTCCCATAAAAAGAAAGATTGTTAAAATCAATATGGAATAAAAGGCTAACCTGTAGCTTCTTTTTCTAAGCTTACCTAATGTTGAAATGGCGTATTCATTTTCCCGTCCGCTCCACTCAATTATTACAAATACAATTATTAAAATTATGGTATTTAATAGCTGTGATCTGTTTGTATCTATATCAGGGAAAGTCAAAGTTGATTTTGAAAAAATTCTGCCTATATAAGCAAAGGCCTCGCCAAGGGTATTTGCCCTGAAAAATACCCAGGCAAACAGAACCATTAAAAAGGTTAGCACCATATGGAAAAACTCATTTAGTGTTGGCAAGTTGCGGCCCTTGGCTACAATTTCAAGATTGTTTCTATGGGTATTAAATATAATTGATGGCATTATAAATAAAGCATTTAGCCCCCCCCATACAATGAAGGTCCAGTTTGCACCGTGCCAAAAGCCGCTTACTAAAAAAATAATAAAGGTATTTCTTATTTTTTTCCATATTCCGACTTTACTGCCACCAAGGGGCACATATAAATAATCCCTGAACCATGTTGATAATGAGATGTGCCACCTCCGCCAAAATTCAGCCATATCCCTTGAAAAATAAGGGAATGCAAAATTGCGTAACAAATCAATGCCGAGTAGCCTTGCAATTCCCAATGCCATATCTGAATAGCCGGAGAAATCGCAATAAATTTGGAAAGCAAAAAATATTGCTCCTAAAATTAATGTACTGCCGGAATGTGAACCAGAATTTGCAAAAATCATATTCGCAAATTCTGCGCATTGATCAGCTATAACTGCTTTTTTAAACAGGCCCCATAATATTTGCCGTAACCCATCAACAGCTTTATGATAATCAAAAGTCCTTTCTTTTTTTATTTGGGGTAAAAGATGTGTTGCCCTTTCAATTGGTCCTGCTACTAAAAGGGGAAAGAAGCTAACAAATAAGGAATAATCAATAAAGTTTTTTTCGGCCTTAATCCTATTTTTATAGATATCAATAACATATGACAAGCCGTGAAATGTATAAAAGGAAATACCAACCGGTAAAATAACCTTTAGGGTCCATGGATTTACATGCAGGCCTAAATTTGCCGAGAATGCAGCAAATGAGGAGGCGAAAAAATTGAAGTATTTAAATACCCCTAAAAATCCAAGGTTTATTGAAACACTAAGCCAAAACCAAAACTTCCGCGATTTCTGATCTTTTGTTTCCTGCATTTTAATCCCGGTAAAATAATCTAACAAGGTGGAAAAAACGAGCAGAAACAGGAAACGCCAATCCCAACTGGCATAAAAAATATAGCTGGTGCAGAGCAGTAAAAAATTTTGCAATCTTAAATTCTTACTAAACACAAACCAGTAAAGGGCAAATACTATCGGCAAAAAAATCGCAAAGCTGAAAGAGTTAAAAAGCATATAATTTTTTAATGAGATACAATTTCAGATAACTAAAATTGATTATTGTTCTAGCTAAATAAATTAACCTATGATATTAATAACACATTAAAAATAGATGTTTTACTCGCAGTATTTCAGCTTAAATGGCAGTTGGTTGTATAAATGTGCACTTTTTGTAAAATGCTTTACGTATTTATACATATTGGTAAAACATGACTATTTATTTGTCAAATTATTTTTGATCATTAAGGATAATATCATAAAAGATTCATTACGCGATTGAAGATCAAAACTCTTTTTTGTGTCACTTATTGAAGTGGCTGCCATTATTTTTTTGCGGGAAATAAAACGAAAGATTGGTAAAATAGTTATTATGAGAACAGCTTTTGTTTTGACAGATCCTGTCTGAAAATGCAGCGAATGCTGCATGCTCTGCAGTCATTCTTGCTGCAAATCTTCAAACCAATATCCCGCCGTTCAATGCTTGTACAACTGCACCAATATGTATAAGCGTAAAACATTTCAATAGTTTCAGGGTTTAAAATTTGATCTGTATTTATTAAAAAAATAGGTAATAAATTGGATTTTTAATATTTATCACCTCAAATGCAGCGCAGACAAGACGGTAGAAGTTTTTCTTTACTACTAAAGATTTTATTATCAACATTATTTACAGGTATTTACGGTTATGCTCATAGCCAGGTACAAACTCCTGTTGATTCGTTGAAAACAGAGTCTTTACGTGCTGATTCTGTAAGGGTTAAGCAGGCAGAAGTTCTAGCTAAGCAGTATGACTTTGGTGATTTGATGCGAAATATTTTGCATCCAAAAAAAAAGCGCGATTCGCTTCATAAAAAACCGTCAGGCATTACCATTGTGCCCAATATTGCGTCAAATCCAACTATTGGCTCGCAATTGGGAATTAAGGCGGTGGCAGGCAGAAAATTGGGGAATGATCCAAATACGCTCTTATCAGTAGCAGCAACATCAGCTTCGATTACAACCAAGGGGATTATTTATTTTTACATCAATCATAATGTTTATACACCCGGCAACAAATGGAACTTCCAGGGCAACCTGGTTGTGGCGAAGACCGTTACCCCTGATGAGGGATTGGGCATAGGCCGGGATCCGGGAGGAAGCGAAACTGACCAGGTATTAGCAGATCCTTCCCGGAAACCATACGTCTTCCATTCTTTATATTTTAATATTAGGGAGAAAGTATATAAAGAAGTTCAAAAAAACCTTTTCGTCGGAATAGGGGCATCATTTGATATAAGAACGAAAATTGAAGACAGAAGGGATTCAACAAATCAACTAACTCCTTACAATATTTATAGTGATCAGCACGGGTTTAACCGGGACGATTACAGGGCAGACGGTTTACTCTTCAACATACAATACACCACGCGCGATAATCAAAACCGTGCCTATAAAGGGATTTATGCGGATGCAGGCCTCCGTGTTAATTCAAAATTATTGGCAAGCTCAAAAAGTTCTGTACAATTCACCACTGATTTCAGGAAATATTTTAGTCTTTCTACCGTCAATCCGGAACATGTTATTGCGTTTTGGAATTGGGGGTCCTATTTGGTTAGCGGTGATGTACCTTACCTGGAGTTGCCCGGAACGAGTAAAGATGGAAGCTTCCGTAGCGGAAGGGGATATACCTCAGGTTATTTTAAAGGCACACAATATAACTATTCGGAAGTAGAATACCGTTTTCCCATACTAAGTAACAAGTTTGTTAGCGGCGTTACTTTCTTAAATGTGCAAACTGCTAATGACGCAGCCGGTACAAAGTTATTTCAGCAATGGCAACCGGGTTATGGTGCCGGTTTACGTGTGCTCTTTAATAAGGCTACACGTACCAATTTGTGCCTGGATTATGCATTTGGCAAATATGGATCGCGTGGATTCTTTTTGAATTTAAATGAAGCGTTTTAGGGACGAAGTTCAGCATTAGAACAGACTTTCATTTTAAAAGATGGCGGGGACAACCCGAATCTATAACCTTCGGGCTATGAGCCTGACAAGCTACCAACTTCTTCATCCCGCACTATTTTGATGTAGCCCAACAGGACGAAACCCGAATAATTTATTGGAAAACTCAAAGCTTTTAGCTAATATTTGATTTAAGGAAATTTGCTTCATATAATTGATAATCAGAACAGTGTAACAATTTCAAATGGAGATCGTCAAATCAAGGTTAGAAGATCAAAAATGAACCCAAATCATACCGTTGAAACTTCGCCGCAGATTTATGCCCGCACTGCCGGATTATTATACCTGATTGTCATCCTCGGCGGCATCTTCGCCGAAATTATTGTTCGCGACCGCCTGGTGGTACATGGGGACGCCGCAGCTACGGCGCACAACATCAAGGCGCACGAACTGCTTTATCGGGCGGGTTTCGCGGTCGAAATCTTTTACTGCGCGTGCAATGTACCGCTAATACTCATCTTTTATAAATTGTTTAAGCCAGTGAACAGGAATCTCACTTTGCTGGTGGTATTGTTTAGTGTTGTGGGCACGGCTATCGAGAGTGTGAGTTTGCTCGCTCATTTTGCGCCTTTGGTGTTTTTGGGGAACGGACACCAGCTGAGCGCATTCACACCAGAACAGTTGCAGGCCTGGTCCTACTTGTCGCTCCAGTTTTTTGAATATGGCTTTTGCACCGCCCTGGTATTTTTTGGCTTTTATTGTCTTGCGATGGGGTATCTGATTTTCCGTTCGACCTTTCTTCCCCGGATAATAGGTGTGCTGCTGGTCATCCAGGGCCTGTGCTACCTGGTCAACAGTTTTGCTAATTTCCTGGCGCCTGAGTTCGCAAAGCATTTCTTTCCCTTTCTGGCGGCTTCAGGTATTGCGGAAGTATCATTTTGCCTGTGGCTCCTTGTGATGGGCGTAAACGTAAAAAAGTGGAACGAGGTAAGTATAAGGCCTGGTAGGAGAGCCCCAACGGAAACTTAAGAATTATGGCCGAAGGCCTTAATAGCGGGGGGTTAGCACAGCATAACCTAAGCATTCTGTTTGTACAACAAACAAAAAAGCCTCAAATCTTTAGACTGAGGCTTTTGACTTAACAAAGGGAGCGTCTAACAAAACTCCAATTGCTAATTTTTTATTATTGGGTTTGGCTTATTACCGGAAACCGTATTCCCGGCTTTTGGATCCTCTTTTTTCAACGGATCTGCCGGTTTTGCATCATTAAGGATTATCCCGGTATCACTTGGTTTTTGTTTCAGGGAGTTTAACGCTACAGTCAAGGAATCATTTTTAGTTGTCCACTCTTTCTGCTGGGTCTGTAATCCACTAATATCTAAATTTAATTGATTGATTTTAGATGCCTGGCTTTCAATAGTCATATTTTTGGAAATAAGCATTTCCTTCAGGCTGTCAGTTTTATTTTCCAGTCGTTTAATTTCTTCATTATGGGCATCCGTTGTACCTTCCTGCTTTGCTAATTTTACTTGTAACTGAACTAAACTTTCATTTTTGACAGACAACGTTTTTTCAAGACTATCCATCTTTCGTGTTAACATCTCAATTTTTTCTTTTTTGCTTTGCGCATTTGCACTGGTTATTCCGGATACTACCATGCCAATCATTAAGATGACTAATTTTCCCTTTTTCATGTTAATTAAATTTAATTACCCACACATTAGTTATATATATCTATTTATTCAAGCCCAGCGTGTGTTAGAACAGCTGAAATGAACGGAAATACCGGATGATAAATTAGGGTAAGAACTACGGAAAATCTTCTTGCCTTTTAACACTTGAAAAAATATATTGTTTATAGATTAATTAGTTTTTTTGATATTTTTGAGTAAAGCATAACTGATTGATAGTCATTAGATAGGTAATGAAATATCTTTCAATTAATTTTCTATATAATATGTAGTTAAACCAAAGAATTGCGTTATACTTACTTTTAATATAATTATATTCTCTGAATTTGCAGACCAGCCTGGATATGCTGCAACATTAACAGGCGGAGTCTGTGAAAATTAATTTTCGTGTTATTGCCACCATAAGATACTTTTTTGAAGCCTGTATTATTAAATAATAGGGAACAAAATATTTGTACACCAATTAAAACTCAAGAAGTTGTGCTAAAATATATAAAAAACTATCTTGACCATAGAGGATCATTTTCTGCAAGGATTTTAGCCCGTCACAAAGAATTCTGGCAAGATCCTGATTGTGAAAACGTAAGAAACACAGTAATGAACATTGATGATCCTATTGAAAAATGGAAAAATGCGAAAAATTGGCAAAGAAAATTGAGTAATAAATACAATTCAAGAAAATTTGCTGAAAAACACAACTGCAGGGTGGCGCAATTATATTGGCAAGGATCGGATGTGGATGAAATTAACTTTGATCTGTTGCCTGAAAATTATGTTATCCGCCCAACAATAGGCCATTCAGCTAAATCGGTTTTTTTAATGAAAAACCATTATAATCTTTTCGATAAAAAAACATACTCTTCTGATGATATAAAGCGTGTTTTAAAACAGGCAATTGATGCTAACAGCAATCTTGAGTTTTTAATTGAAGAATTTGTGAAAAGCGAGAATGGAGAATATGAAATTCCGAAAGATTATAAGATTTTTTGTTTTAACGGGGAAGTGGGGTGTATCGTAGTTGCTAACAGAATAAGTCCTCAAAAAGGGACTTGTACTTTTTACACCGAAAACTGGGAACAGCTGAAAGCATTAAACAAAATTTTTCCGGAAGGAGAATATGAAAGGCCCCCGCTTTGTTTAAATGAAATGCTTACACAGGCAAAAATATTAAGTAAAGCCTATGAAATTTTTATTAGAATTGATTTTTATGCAACTGATAAAGGAGCTGTATTCGGAGAATTTACACCAACCCCCGGATTAGGCTGCCGTTTTACAAAATCGGGGCAAAAACTATTGCTCTCTTATTGGGATAAGTATTGTTTTGGAAAAATTTGAACCGCGAGGATCAATGTTTGAATTTTTTCAGGAGACTTTGAGCTCTGTAAGTTTTCATGCCTGAAAAGTGACCTGCATCACATAGATCATGCATAACTTTAAATGTGATATAGGTCACACGGCTACCCGAGATATCCTGCCGTACTTTGCGTAATTAAAAACACAAAGAAAATGGAAACTAATCAGCAAGATTCATTAGCGATCACCCAGGCGCTGGAAGAATATTACTTCAAAGGTATATATGAAGGCGACGTTAATATCCTGGGAAATATTTTAAATCCCGGCACATTATTGTTTGGGGATGTGAAGGGGCAGCCTTACGCCAAAACGCTGGATCAATATCTCGACGGTGTAAAGAATCGCCAAAGCCCGAAAGATTCAGGCAAACCCTTTAAAGGAACGATCGTCTCGGTTGATGTGGTTAACTCTATAGCTGTTTCCAAAGTGCATGTTAAAATGTACGAGTTTAATTATGATGAGTTCCTGTCATTTCATAAAATCGATAGCCGATGGATGATCGTTAATAAAATGATCACCGATGTGGCCGAATAATTTTTAAAAAAGCTATGTTGTACAAAACAAAAGCATCCGAAATATTGGGTATTGAATATCAGTGAAATGTCGTTCGTGTCCATTGTCAATCAGCAGCTTGCTCCCTTAGACATCTGTGTTTTGAGTATCTCGGTGTACTTAAGGTATTACCCCCACTTTTGGGGATTGATATATTTGATCAATGGCTATAGTTTTGCCTAATAACAAACAACTATTACCAACCATGGAAACAAACAAAGAAAAAATACAGGCTCTTGACTTTGCTGTTGACCCTCATTTCTCACCTGAGGTTAAGGCCTTTTTAACCAATATTAATTCAGCAGGAATAAAGCTTGAAACTATGCCCAGGCAGGATGCCCGAAATGTTTTTGTTGCTGTACAGGCCTCAGTAGATGTTAATCTTTCAGGAATTGAGGAATCTGAAAAAACGATAACAACTAACGGCTTTACGATTAAACTGAATATTGTCAGGCCTTTAGCTATTAACAAAAAGCTGCCCGCGTTTATATTTATCCACGGCGGCGGGTGGATATTAGGCGATTATGATACGTATAAAAGAATAGTACGTGATCTTTCAGTGCTTTCTGGTTTCGCCGCTGTATTTATTAACTATACACTTTCACCGGAGGCACAATATCCACAGGCTGTAAATGAAGTATACGCAGCTACGAAATGGGTGGCAGAACATGGTGAAGAAATTAATATTGACGGTAAAAATATAGCCATTGTGGGCAATAGTGCTGGCGGGAATATGTCTGCCGTAACTGCGCTGCTGGCTAAGGAGAATAACGGCCCTGAAATTAAATTGCAGGTATTGATGTGGCCGGTTGTAGATGCTAATTTTGAAACTGCTTCTTATCAGCAGTTTGGGGAACAGCGTTTTTTAACTACTTCGATGATGAAATGGATGTTTGATAATTACATACCCAACCCTGATCAGCGAAAGGAGATTTATGCATCACCTTTAAAGGCTACTGTTGATCAATCAAGAGGATTACCCCCTGCACTTATTATTACCTCTGAAAATGATGTTCTAAGAGATGAAGGCGAAGCATATGGCAGAAAACTGGCGGAAGCAGGTGTGCCGGTGACTTCCATCCGTTATAATGGTACGATTCATGATTTTGGATGTTTAAATGCCCTGGCAGAAATTCCGCAAACCAAATCTTTACTTATGCAGACAGCAGCCGAATTAAAAAAGTATCTTCAAAATGATCAACCAATATTAGAACCTCACGAAGCCACCTTCACAGCTCAATAATGTTATTATAAATATAAGGCTTGGTTTCAACTGTCAGATCTTCTCCTTAAGTGGTAACAAGCGAAACGTTTTCGGTATTTAAACCGCCATGGTCGAATAAAAATGGCATACACACTCCATGTATCCGAAGTGGAGCAGGTGAATTGTATCGAAACGATTTTAGATGCCATCCATTTGCGCAGTTATATTTAGCTTTGATACTATATGAACATGACATGGATGATCCCAGGCACTTATCCGCATTTTCTATCATCAAGTCCGCGCACGCTTTAATGCTGTTCGATCATTTTATAGCTGAATTGCAAAAAATCGGCCCTGTTAGCATTCATCCGCACAAAACAATGGTCAGTATTGCCAATGCGCACAAGCGGGTAGCTTATATTACGCAAGCAGGCAAAAATTTTATTCATGTGGTATTTCCTTTTAAACAACGGTATAATGATAACCTTTGTTTTCAGCGAATCCAGGAGGTGCCTAAAAGACATACTGTGTACCATCATTTCAGGATCCTGCATAAGGAAGATATAAATGATGAGGTACGGAAGTTTATGCGGATAGCTTATGATGGGTAGCTAATTAAGCCCAATAAAAAAGTCTTAAGACTCTTGACTTAAGACTTGATCAGGTAGCGGGAGCAGGGTTCGAACCTACGACCTTCGTGTTATGAGCCCGGCGAGCTACCAACTGCGAGGTTAATTCAGCTTCTCTATATCCTCCAAAATGAATCTGAACCGCTTGAGAGGTTTTGTAAAATGTTTTTTATTTTCGAACCAGGTTGCTGTGCTATAGATCACCAGCATTCCTAAACAAACCATTACCGCCCCGGCCGGGTGGCCTTCGATCCCGCCGGGTACATAAAGTTTAAACAATATTGCTGTTAAAATAATGGAGTTGAGCGGGATGGATATTAGGTCAAACCTTTTCTTGAAGCTAAAGAATTGATCTAATGATTGATATTGATTTTTGATACCAGTACGTATATCAAAAATTTGTGGCGGCGGATTAAAGAAGGTTTGAAATTTCTTCATTAAAATAATGGTGAGTGGAATATATAATAAAATCCCGGCAGCACTTAATGTCATCATCCTGCCATCACCCCAATATTTGATGATCAGGTAGCAGGCGAAAGAATAAATAACGATTTGAAAAACAAATGACAGCCAAAAGTATTGTGCAGCATTTTTCTGCTCCATTTTTACCCTTGTCTTAATCACATTGTCTACCTCTTCCTTAATTATCGGGGAGGGATTAGATTCCTGGTTTGTTTTTTGCCAGAAATTTCTGGCTTCATCTAATGTTTCCATAATATATTTTATTAAATAATATTTTTCAGTTTTTCTTTTAGGGCTCTTTTGATCCGTACCAGCCTGACACTTACATTAGTTGTGGTAAGGCCCGTTATTTCAGCAATTTCATCGTAGCTATTGCTTTCAAGATATAGCAGGGTTATTGCTTTGTCTGTTAAAGTTAGTGTATTGATTGCTGCATAAAGCAACTCCATTCTTTCATTGATATGCTGCTGGTCATTGGTGTCGGCAACCTGGTCCCAATGGCCGGTGTGCAGGTCGGCTGTAAACTCCCGGTTGCCTTTTTTTGAATAAGTTATGGCTGTATTAAGAGCAACTTTATACATCCATGTGGAAAATTTGGCGCCTCCTTTATAACTGGGGTATGACCTCCATAATTGGTATAGTACTTCCTGGCGTGCATCTTTTCTGTCGTCAGCATCATGAAAATAGATATTACAGATCTTATGAATGATTCCATTATTTCTGTTGATGTCTTCTACAAATTTATCCTCAGTAATATTCTGCATGTTAGCGAATGATTTTGCTAAGTTATTAATACACAATTAGTATATCGAAAGTGTAAAAAACTACATGATGGCCTGAAATTATTTTGGCGGTTCAGCCTGTGGCCGGTATTCTCAAAGTATCATTAATTTACAAACAGCACTTAAACTAAAAAAGCCTCAAAATCTTTCGACTTGAGGCTTCTGACTTGCTTCGATAGAAGGAATGGGCGAAATGTCGAACTCTTTGGAGGATTTTACATTATTAAAAAATTTGTTCGCATCAGTGCAAACGCAGTCTACAGGTATAACTGTCAGAAGTTACAAACTTCGGACAACGGGCAGACTACAGGCATAGCGTAAAAGTCACCAACAGAAAAAAACGCACATGACCAATTGACCGGGCTTTTTGCATAATTCAAAAATTCCTACGCTTTCGGGAAGGAAAAATTTTGAAGGTCGCCGATCACATCCAGGAAGGTTTCCTGCGGTTTTCCGAGCTCTTCGCGCCTTTTATTGAGCACATCATTCCGGTGCCGCTCCAGCGATTCATGAGCGTTTTGTGATGCTGATCTTTCCGGCTTTTTGGTATCCATAAACTGCCCTGCGCGTTGGCTGCTTACATTGTCCCTCCACCACCATGTGGTTTTCCTAACCGCGCTATTTCCCATCGAATCAACAAACGGTTCGGTATACACCTGCATATTATTTCTGTCGTTTATCGCTTTGTTATAAGCATTTTGTACATGGTTGCGGTAAATAGTGGCATTGTCGCGCAGGGTTTGAAGGAAGCCCGACTCATTTGGGTTCATGTAATCAGGGTCTACAAGCGCCATTTCCTGTGTAAGCAGCAAATGCACCGGGGCGGCGCACATAAAGGTTTTTAGCCCCCGAACGGCATACCTGTCCTGCTTTAAGGTACCGATAACATCGGTATAGAACTTGTTGGAAAAATTTTTCAGATCGGTCAACAGGGCTCTCCTGTTGACTACATTGCTGAGGTCCAAATTTGCTTTTTGATTTTTATACTCTACACTCAGGAACTGTAAAGTGCCGTCAATAGTACCCTCAATTTTGGTGATCTCCGCGCTATCTATCTCTTCCTTTATGACTTTCCTTATTTCGCTCAGCATCTTTTCATTGTCGTTTTCCATGCCCAACTCCTTCATCACGATGTTGAGCACTACGGCGCCTACTTTGCTTAGGGCGGTAGTTGCTACTTTTGTCCCGGCAGTCTTCAGCAGGCTTTTTATCATCTTACCGGTAATGGTAAAACTAAGCTTCAACAGCCTGCGCGGGCCGGGAGGCTCTATCGGCGGTGGCGGATCGAGGTGGACAAGGTTGCCGTTATCTATCAATACCAGGTCGAAAATGTACAGGATTTCGGCCATATTGGTCCTTCTCTGCAAAACGCCGGTATTTACAGGCAAGCCGTCAATAGGCTCAAGCAGGTAACTAAAAAAATCTTCTTCTACCTCTTCGCCTTCAATAAGTGGCGCATTTTCAACCAGCCCCTGTATGGCGCAGCGCTGGGCCACCTCTATCTGCGTCATTTGCTCTTTGTTTACCTGGTAAAACTCTTCTTTTGTGGCAATGCGAGGCGGCGGACCTTTGATTTGTGATAAGGCTTGTTGTACAATTGATGACAATACATCAGGCAACAACTGGCCATTCCCCTCTGAATAGGACAGCAATGCCTCCTGTTTTGCTTTTACATAATTTGCAGCATCATTTTTAATGCCAATGAAAATTGATCTCATGTTGGTGTTGGTTAAGGTTAGGAGTTATGATTATTCGGTTAAGGTTTTAATTACACTGCTCAAATTTAATGGTTGCTTTTTTATTTTAAAATTTTAAAAAAAAAACAGATACGTCACACGAGTGCCCGGTTAAGTGTCACGCTTAAACGAAAAATAATTGCGAGTGTCTCCATTCGCGCAAACGACGAGGGCAAGATACAAAAAAGCCTCAAATCTTTCGGCTAAAAGGCTTTTGACTTTTTAAAAGGTAGCGGGAATCGTACTCAACTCGAACCGTTTAGTTTAAGATTTGGAAATTTTATCGAATTTATCTTTTCGGACACTTAGCCAGGTGAACTGCTGATGTATTCAGATACTGTCATTATTTATTTGATTGTTTTTTGATCATAACAGCAGATAAGATTCCCGAAGGTGGTTAAATAAAGCCGGCCGTAGATCATCCAGCAACGAGATGCGGATATGGTTTTCGAACTTATTCCCGGCAGCGGTACTTTTAAGCACCGGTTTTTCTGGGTGCGGTACTTTTGAATAGAACTTGAGGTCCAGTTTCTTTTTCATCGGCCGGATCACCAAAAAGGTCAGCCGCCGGGTGAAAACGATGCAGTTCGGCGTAGTACCGACGAGTACGCCCTCCCAATCCGCGACCTCGGCCAACAGCTTATCGAATACCAGCACCAGTTCGGCCGGTCGGCCTGCGAACAAACTGTTGAGACTGACACGCGCGCAATAGTGGCGCTGCTCCGGTTTTGGTAGCTCTCGCTCACATTTCGGACAGGTCCAGCTCATAGGTGATCTATTTTTTTCGTTTTTCGAGCATCGCTGCGATACTGATAGCGGAACAATCAGCGATCAGTTTGGCCATGACCGCTACCGGTATACCGGCTTCATCTTTAAAATTGATACAGCCTTTCTGAAACTTAGCATCCGGCAACAGCTTTTCAAATTGCTGATGCAGCGCCGGGTTCATATACATCGGCAAGCAATGCAGCGACATATACTGCTTCGTACTGGCCAGCCCGTACTTCATATAACCACGCTCCTCGTATAAGATCATTTCCTTACCCATCATCGGCTTCACGACCGGGATAACCGTCAGGTCGTTCGCCATTATAGCCTCGTGCAACGCGGTTAAAACGACCTGTCTTTCGCTGGGCGCTCCGCTGATGAATTCCGTAATACTCATAGACCAAGGTAAGCAAAATTAATTGATCACTCACCATTGTAGGCGCGCTGTAGGGCTGCGATGTCAACTTTCTTCATCGTCATAAAAGCCTGCGTAACGCGTGCGATCTGTTCAGCGCTGCCATTCTTGAGTGCATCGAACATGACGGTGGAGGCTACCTGCCATGATACGCCGTATTTGTCCTTCAGCCAGCCGCATTGGCCGGGTTCACCATCAAATGCAAGTTCCGACCAGTAATAATCGATCTCTTCCTGGGTTTCACATGGAATCAATAGCGACAGCGCGTCGTTAAAACTGAAACCATGCGGATGCGCGCTGTCCATGGCGGCCAGCCAGGTTTGGTCGATGTAAAAATCAGCAAACATGAGTGTGCCTGCTTTGTCCGGCCCCAGATCCTCCTGGCGCGGGGCCGTATTACCACGTTTGCTGTCTTTAAACACGGAACAGTAAAAGTCGATGGCTTCATCGGCTTTACCGGCCACCGGTTCGGTGAACAACAACGATGGAACAATCACAGGCCTTTCTTCACCGGATGGGTTGGTCAGGATGAGCTGCCAGGATACACCGTATTTATCAGCTACCCAGCCGTAGCGTTCGCTGAAGGGATAGCTATCCAGTGGCATCAGCACTTTTCCATTTTCGATCAGCTTGTTCCAAACCTCGCCGATGCGTTTTGCGGCATCCGGATCGTGCGAGGGGTCAAAGTTAATCATGAACGAAATGGACGGGTTGATCCCGAGGCCTTGCCCGGCGCTGATACCAAAGAACGGCTGGCCGGCAACGGTAAATTCTACCACTTCGCAATCGCCGCCGGGCATTGGAAAATGATTGGCATAATTGATGGCCGAGTCAGGCATGAATGATGCGTAAAACTCAGCTGCTTGTTTTGCTTCCTGGTCGAACCAGAGGTGTGGTTTGATGGGTAACATAGTTAAATGATTTTGGTGTTGATATATAGTTAAAATTCGTAAGCGTTAATTGTTTTAATAGCGTTGTTTAACTATCTCAAAATTAAATGATTTTTTGCTGCCAGGGCGGGGGGATTCGGGACATTTTAGGGGTGTGTTGCGACAATATTTCACTGGCTGTCAGATCTTCAAACTAAATGAAAGGCCCTTTGTTTTTCATTCAGGTAAGCTATATTGCACTTATTGAAGAATAACATTTATTCCTGAGCCATGAAAAAGCCAGTGCCGTTCGATTTTCTGCTGGATTATTTACCTGCCGGCGTAATAGTCAAGCCGGCTATTGGCATGTTCTATATTTATTTCGATCAAAAGATCGTATTGATCTTCCGGCGGGTCGGAAAGAACCCGCAGCACAATGGTATTTGGATCTCCACTAAGCGGGAAGATCACGCCAGTTTGAAAGCGAAGATTCCGGCCATTACTGATTTTGTATTCGATGAGGGCGAGACCTTTGATATAGCATGGCTGCTGCTCAGCGACAGCCACGATGATTTTGAAACCGCCGCGATACAGCTTTGCGAACTTGTTTCGCGCAAGGATAAAAGAGTAGGCAAAGTAACGCCTAAGAGCGCAGCGATGTTTGAGCGCTAAGCTTGATGAAATTGTTGATTATGACGAACTGATTTTGCGGTGAACAAATCAGAGAGATGTATAATTAGATTAGTATTGATTTATAAAGGATTTGTGTACCTTTTTTCTTAGGACGAGACATCAGGTAGCGGGAGCAGGACCCGAACCTACTACTTTCGGGTTATGAGCCCGACGAGCTACCAACTGCTCCATCCTGCACTGTTTTTATTTTTCATGCCATTACAAATGGCGTCACTTTTTAAATGCCGCCATTGTGATTATATAAGGGCTGTTATTACAAACTTTGTTCCTGCGATAAACTGTTCAACGGGATGCATTCCATACTTAAAATCTGCTCCATAAATTCAAGAACCGGTTTAACCTGCATATGGCTGGGTGATGTGAGCGCCATATTTATAGAGCCGTTGATGGTTGCAATGCCAACGGTTTGGCTGCCCTCATAGCCGGTTATGGTGATAGGCCCCCATACGGCATCTAATTTTAGCTTTCCAAAGGTACTTTCAAACGGTAGAGCGCCAACATTGGTTATCATATATTCATTAGCCAGGACGGTATCTGTAAACTGTGCTGTACCTTCGGCATTTACACCACTCGTTATAAGTCCGAATACTGCCCGGGCAAATCCCAAAATTTCTTCTTCTGAACTGGCGCCGGCTAAACTTTCTTTGGCATACCGGGCAATATCCCAGAAGGCGCTAATCTTCTCCATATCAAAAGGAATTACACGACCAGCAATAGATAGACAGACGGTTTCACCGGCACCCAAGGTTTCGCGGGCTGATGAGGGACTAAATAAACGAATTGGCTGGGGTTTCCAGGTTTTACTGGCCAGTGCCAGGGCAGCGCTCAAAGCGCCGTGAACCGTAGTACCTTCCTGTTTGGAACGTTTAATGACCTGGCTGGAAAGCTCTGGCGACAATTGCAAAAGCTGGATCTGCGGGGTTGTCTTAACGGCTTGCGGCTGTTGGCTGAGTAAGGCAATGTCTGCATCGCTTGCCGGAAACTGACTAAGCGCGTTTTTAGGCAGGTCGGTATAATCATCAAGCGATGGAGGCATGGCATAAGGTTCGGCATATTTCCCGTTCGTTGCATTCAGCAGATCGCGGATAACGAAAGACAAAGACCGGCCATCAGCTATGGCGTGATCGGCAATCAGGGCAATAACTGATTTGTTTTGATATTCATACAAAACAGCCCTTATAAGCGGAGCAGAGGCGGCATGAAATCTATTAATCGCCTCATGCTCTAAGTCTGCTATCCATGCTGTTTCGGATGTGGCTTTCACAATCCTTAACGGAATAGTGGCGCCGGGTTGGGTTACAAATTCAGGGGCGTTATTTTCATTAAGATTAATGCTTACAGAAAGTAAAGGATGCAGTTGCTGCACAGCTGCCAGGGCATTTTCCCAGGCCGTAACCGGTAAGTTGCCTGTAATTTCTGCTACCATAGTAAAATGTACCGGTCTTTCCAGATTAAACAACCAAAAAAACCTTTCAAATCCACCAAGTGGACGACGAGTTTGTGTTTTCATAGAAATATCATGTAGGGGTGATGTGTTAAACATGATACAATATTATTGACAGGCGCATTTGATTCATATCCCCAATAAAGGTGAGACTTATACCCGGATTTTGCACATGCATATTTTTGCTGCAACGCGTCAATTCAATGTCCAGCCCCACTTGCAGCAATACTTTTGTTATGCGTTCGTGTTACTGTCGTCACGAAGATCTGTCGTTTCAACTATGCACTCATTTTTTTGTCGGCTCATAGTAAAGAGTTACTGCACCACAACCAAATGTTTTTGTTTTTAAGAGTTTAAGATTAACTCTATCCTTCACGTTTTTAAATAATGGTAAGCCGCTTCCTAAAATAATTGGCTGAACGCTAAGCTGGTATTCATCAATTAAGTCAAGATGCGTTAAGGCCACTATTAAACTTGGGCTGCCAACTAAAATGTTTTTACCCGTCTGTTGCTTGAGTTTTAAAACTTCTTCTTTAGTGACTTCCTTTTTCAATTTTGTATTTCCCCAATCAACACTTTTCGGCGTGCGGGAAAAAACAACCTTTGAGATATTATCTATTGTTACTGCAAATTCATCCCTTGATTTGTTACCGGTAGTGTTTTTACGACAGATGGCCAATAACTTTCCATAAGTTGATATGTTATCCTTCCGTATAAAAGGGTGCCTGCATTTCTTAACAGCTCAGTATAATGTTGATGTATTTCTTCATCTGCAATCATTGCCGTGTGGTTGCAAAACCCGTCAAGTGTCATATTGATTGCTGCAATTAGTTTTCTCATAATTTTGTTTTTAATTGTGATTATTTTTTTTCTGTTCGTTTCTTGCAGAAAGTTCAAGTTAGCACTGCTGCCAAGCAGGACGCATAACTTGGTTTTAGTCGCTATAGAAATGGGGGCTGATTGTGCTAATCCCCTAAATTCAATATGGAAAGGCGCATACATTGCCTTAGAATGATTGCGCCAATCCCCTCAAATTTATGCAAAATCGATTCACACCCATCGCTGTCCGAAGTTTATAACTTCGGACGAATATGCCGACAGCCTCCAACTATCGAATATAAGCAAAAAGCCCCTAAAATCTTCCGACTTGAGGGGCTTTCATTTTGTAGCCCGTGAGGGACGCTTCACGCATCGCTTTGTAGAAGATTTAAAGGCGTTAGGCAGTGTCTTTGATGAACAAACGTCCTACTAGGACTATTATCAAATTAGCACAATAAAACTGATGCTCGACACTTATCCGCGCAATAACATGGTCAATTTAGCCCGGAATGATGGCGTTTTTAATAAGCCCGATTTTAATGCCAGTTATAAATCCTTTTTCAAATCGCTCTTCAATCAACCACCAAAATAACTAAAAAACGGTGGTTTTGTTTGTCCTGGGTATTGTTAACCGATGTTCGGGTGGGGTGCGCCTTCTTAGCAGCTAAAAACAAAGTTAATATAAGGGCGTGAATGATTGTTCCGTTTGAATAGCCTGGACGAGCTTTTCTAATTGCCCGTAAGTTGCTTTATATAACAGCACCGCCATACTGATCCGCTTTACACCGCTTTCAGCCAGCGCTTCGATGGAGCCAAGCTTGGGCACACCAACCACATTTACGGGCAGCGTGACCGACGCGGCGATCTCCTTAACCAGCGACCTGTCTTGTAAGCCAGTGACAAATAAACCATCCGCGCCAGCATCCGCATATAATTTGGACCTTTTCAAAGTTGTTTCCAGCGGGGATTCCAGTTTTTGCAAGAATCCATCCGTCCGGGCATTGATAAACAACTGTTGATTGGTCTGCGTTAAATAATTTTTAATGCTGGTCAGCTTTTTTAAGTAAATGTCTTCACCCTGTGCGTCTTCCAGGTTGATGCCCGCTACACCAAGGTCAATGAGTTTTTGGATATTGTCGTTTAATTCGTTCAGGTCATCGGTATAACCTCTTTCCAGGTCAACAGACAAGGGGATGCTGATGCAGGCTGCTATTCGTTGAATTACATACAACAGTTCACTGAACGGAATCTTTTCACCATCGGCATAGCCTAATGAATCCGCGATAGCCCCGCTGGAGGTCGCTATAGCGGCGTAGCCCTGAGCTTCGATGAGTTGTGCACTTTTTACGTTCCAGGCATTAGCGATGATCAACGGTTTTTCCTGGTGGTGTAATTGCACGAATTTTTCGTAATTATTCATAGTTATCAGTTTTAAAGAGTCACGACTTATTTCATCGAATGAAAAGCGATCCGGTTGCCTTCGGTGTCAATAAAACGCCCCATAAAACCGTTTGGGCCAATGGAAGTTTTGGGCAGGATGATCTTGCCGCCGGCTGCTTCCACTTTAGCTAAAGGAATGTCCAGGTCATCGCCGCCGTTCAAATAGATCAATGCGCCTTGCTGTGAGGGTTCATAACCTTCTTCTTCCAGCAGGCCGCCGCCGATCTCGCCGTTCTGCATATCCGCCGGGAACATCGCGTATTTCATATCGGGAAACGGGGTGATCATTTCGATACCGAGTACCGCTTCATAAAAGGCTTTCGCCCGTGCTAAATTTTTGGCTGGAATTTCAAACCAGTTGATTGCATGTGCCATATTTATAGGTTGTTAAGTGCTTCATTAATTTTGACCATATCCGGCCCGGTTCCCGTTCCTTCATAAAAGGACAGGTCTTCGTCTATATCTACGAGCCGCAGGCATTGCCCGCCCGGTGCCTGGAAATACAGGTGCGGATCGGGTATATCCAGTTGGTGAACCAAACCAGAGTCGAGGATTTTTTTGCGTGTCGCCGCTACGTTATCGGATTTCAGCTCCAGCCAAATGACGCGGGCGCTGCGGTGGAACTCGCTGGCGTCTTCCACTTCGCCATAAAGGAAGGCGATAAAGAAGTTGTCGCCGAGGCGGATAAAGTCGCGGTCGGGATCGGCCTGCATAAGCTGACCGCCCAATACTTCAACATAAAACAGATTGATATTGTCCCGGTCTTTGCGCGGAACCAGTATCGAGGAATGATTGCCGAAGATTACTTTAGTCATAACGCTTTTGATTTTTGATAAGCAAATAAGGTACTGATCCCGGCGAGCAGCGAGAACGCAGCGACAAATGGGAAGAAATAGATGAATTCCGTGATGGCCATAAAAACCAGAAACAGCCCAATAAAAGTATCATGCTGCGTACCGGCGCTGATGACAACAGCCACAGTAAAATACTGATCAGCAAGAGTACGCCGATCATGATAAAACCATAGCCATTAAAAAAGGAGGCTAATGTTAATGACCTTCCCATGAAATCAAAGTGTTCGTTTTCCATGCCAGTAACAACGGCAGCCACACGGACGTTCGGCGCGTTTTTCCAGGTCAGCGCGCCCATGGTGTGCCCTAATGTATGCAACAATATGAGGACGGCTGCGATTCTTAATGCGATTTTCATTGGTCGGCGAATTGTTTATACAGATTCATGATCTCGCCCCAGCCTTGGTCCATGCTTTCCACGACTTTGCCGTTGCCCAGTTTGTGCAGGTCTTTATGCTCGAATTTGACGCGGGTGGTAGTAGGTCCTTCGGGAATAAATTCGGTAACCACTTCAGTAATGAGGTTAGGGTTGCATTTGAAATCACCATCTATCTGCCAGGCCAATACGAGAAGGTCATAAGGCTGATAGGTCATCACATAACCGACATTTGCCTCGCTACCGTCGGTATGTTTGGAATACCATCGGCCATCCACGTGCGGTTCGACGACCATTTCGGTCATCTCGGCGCTGCCGATATGGTGGGTGCGCGGCCACCACAAATCTATTTTGCGGGTGAATACTTCAAAGGCGGTCTGTTGCGAGGCTTCGACCGTAAATTCTTTTTTGATGGAGGTCAGATTGATGGTTTGCATATTATTTTTTGTCTTTTTCGGTTTGTTCGGCCAGAGCTTTGAAATTGGTTAGGGCATCATCCCAGAACTGGTCTAAATAATTTCTCATGGCTAATATCCCGTCGCGATTGAGTTCATAAATATTGTTATTGCCTACCGTTTTCAGGGTGATCAGCTTGGCTTCTTTCAGTACTTTGAGGTGCTGTGATACGGCGGGGCGGCTGATGGGTAAGCCATCGGCGATGTCCACTACGGCCATTGGCCGATGCTGTAGTTTTTCGAAGATTGCCCGGCGGGTTGGATCGCCCAGCGCATTAAAAGCTAATTGACTATTCATATTTCTATTAGTAAGTATTAACTTACGGTAAGTGCAAACTTACTAATAGTTTTTAAATATGCAATACCTGAATTAAAAAAAAGCCGGATGCAAGGCACCTGGCTTATGGATCAGCTGTTTTGATTGGTTTGTTTTCTAATCCTTAAAGGCCTTCAGCCAAGCCGGAAAATCGGCCGCCATGGCTGCTTCATTAGCCTGATGTTGTCCGATGATGGTGTCGCGCATCTCAGACCAATTCGTTCCCATGGCATCAACGCGTTTTTTGACTTCATCCAGCCGAATGTCCCTGCAATAAATCGTGCTGCCCGGTTGCTGTTTCCAGGAGTCAGCGATTGTGCCGATATCAAAAGGATCGTACCCCAATTCGTCTACCAGTCTAAAAGCAATCGCTTTTGCCTGGGCGCTATCACCTGAAACCGCCAAAGCGATACGGTCTTTATCACCTTTCGGCCTGCCCGGCAGGTTCAGGCTGGTCGCGAAAATGGAGTTGAATACCTTAACCACCGGAACGCCCAGTTGCTGCTGAACCCATAAGCTGTCCAGGCCGCTTTGCTCCAATGAGGGTATCACCCCATCGCGGAGAGCCGGGTAATAGTTCCCGGTATCAATAACCACTACGTTTTCCGGCAGGTCATTAAACAAGCCTTCTGGAATATCGCGAATATTCTTTTGAGGGATGGCTACGATGATGTAGTGCTTATTTTTTCCCGCATATGCTACCGTAGCGGCTTCCGCGCCTGTTTCTTCGGCAAGCTCTTGTAAGGATTCCGGGCCACGGGAGTTGGCAATAGCGACCGAATGTCCCAGTTTTATAAATTGGGCTGCCAGGCAACTGCCGATT
>NZ_JAQBOC010000061.1 GCF_028288225.1 Mucilaginibacter sp. | reverse complement strand
CACTCAGCTTAGTCAATCTGATGTCCTGGTCAAAAAAACCGTAATCTCTATGACGTTTATATTGTTTCATTAATGCAAGATACTCAATGACAACTGATTATAATGACTATTCTTTCAACTGAGTTTTTAGAGGTTGCCTAAAGACTCTTTACTTTAAACTAATTTACAGCTTCCCTTTCGCTGCCTGCATAAATTTGCTGGCAAATACAAACGAGTTCAGTTCTTTATTATCAGTATGTGCAATTTCCTGTTTTGAGCCTTCCCACCATTTTTTACCCTCATGTAAAAACACAATATGATCGCCTATTCCCATAACTGAATTCATATCGTGTGTAACAACAACGGTAGTTATCTCATATTCCTCGGTTAGTTCATTTATTAGCTCATCTATCAGGATGGCTGTTTTGGGGTCGAGGCCTGAATTTGGCTCATCAACAAACAGGTATTTTGGCTGCATAGAGATAGCCCGCGCTATCCCTACCCTTTTTTTCATCCCTCCGGAAAGCTCAGATGGGTATAATTTATTTTTCCCCTTAAGATTAACCCTTTCCAGGCAAAAGTTAGCCCGTTCAAGCTTCTCAGCATTTGATTGTTGGGTAAACAGGTTTAACGGGAACATAATGTTCTCCTCTACCGTCATGGAATCAAACAATGCTGAGTTTTGAAAAAGCATACCTATTTCGGTACGGATCGGCACACGCTCGGTAAAATCCATTTCCGTAAAATTCTGATCATTAAAAAACACCTGTCCTTTGGTCGGATCATGCAAGCCAACAATACACTTAAGTAAAGTGGTTTTTCCTGAGCCTGAGCCACCAATAATAAGGTTATTTTTACCAGGCGAAAATTTTGCACTAATACCTTTCAGTACTTCATTATCGCCAAATGTTTTATAAATATCCTTTACCTCGATCATAACATTAAGCGTGTAATAACCAAATCGGCAAATAAAATCATTACACAACTGTATACTACACCTTTGGTAGCGGATTGCCCCACTTCCAATGCGCCCCCTGATGTATAAAATCCCTGGTAAGCACAGATGGAAGCAATGATAAAACCAAAAACAACTGCCTTAACCAGTGCAACCCTAACTGTCAGGCCATCAAAATCGCTATGTACCCCTGAGATATAATCGGCCGGGCTAACGTCGCCTGATACCACGCAGGCAATCCAGCCGCCTGTAATACCCAGGGCTATGGAAACAATAACCAGCAGAGGCACCATGGTCATCCCGGCAATAATTTTGGGAGCAATAAGGTAGCCCGGCGCATTAACACCCATAATTTCAAGCGCATCAATTTGTTCGGTAACCCGCATAGTGCCTATCTGCGATGCAATACTTGAACCCACCCGGCCTGCCAATACAAGTGATGAAATAGTTGGACTAAATTCCAGTATGGTTGAATCGCGGGCGATGCTGCCTGCAATACTGCGTGGCACCAGCGGGCTGGATAACTGAAAAGCAACCTGGATAGTGGTAGCTGCGCCTATAAACAGGGATATGATACTGATAATACCCAATGAGCCAATCCCTACAGATACCATTTCGCGCATAACTTCAGTCCAATACACTTTGAACTTTTCGGGTTTGCGGAAACTTAAATGCAGTAAGAGTATATATTTTCCTAAGCTGTGAAACATTTAAATAATTAAAATTGTGCTAAAAATACGGTTTTAAGCAATACAGTGCATTAAGCCTGTTCTCTTAATTAATATTATGCCTTTTCAGTGATAAAATTATTGATCGTATAATTGTTATTACAACTAAATAACAAACAGTTAGTTTTGGGCAATATTACCCTTGGCAAAATTTTAATTGAAAAATACAGCGTAAAATGAAACACATCCACCATTCCTTAAGGCAATTCATTTTATCTGCTATTGATTTCTTTTATACGCCCTTTAAAAATATTATTCCTTTACAAACTTTCCGGTATGCTGCCAGTGGTGGGGCAAATACCTTATTTGATATCTGCCTTTTTTCAATTGGTTATAACTTCATTTTTAAAAAGCACAATTTTGATATCGGCCATTTTACCTTAAGCCCGCATATTGCATCGCTGATATTTGCTTTTTGCTTTAGCCTGCCAACAGGGTTTTATCTTAACCGTTATGTAGTATTCCTGGAATCGGGGTTAAGGCGCAGAAGTCAGCTTATGCGATACCTGGTAGTTGTATTTATATGTGTTGTTTTTAATTACCTGCTTTTAAAACTATTTGTCGATTATTTTGGATGGTATCCTACCCCGTCAAAAGTTTTAACTACAGCCTTGGTTATTATTTTTAGCTATAGCAGCCAAACCTATTTTTTCTTTAGACCGAAGCCGAAATATTGATTTGCATCTAACGCTGTAAGTTACGAAATGGAATTACACCTGTTTCCGCTTTGGAAAACCCGGGCGGGTACTTTTTTTCACCGCTCTTTTACCCCGGTTTACCGAAAATTTAACCTGCTTTACCAAAAGCAATAATCGGCCTCTTAATATTAAATTTAGATTTGATTTATAATAACATTGGGATTTTAGATATTATTGTTTGACGGTATTAACATATAACATTTCAACTTTCAAACATTAAATAAAAAACAAATGAAAAACGCGCTAATAACAGCATCAACAAAAGGCATGGGCAGGGCAACAGCAATAGCTTTCGCAAAGGAAGGGATTAACCTGGCCATTTGCTCAAGGCACAGTGAAGACCTTGTTGCCTTTAAAGATGAGTTATCAGCTATAAATCCCAATATAAAGATCTTTACCGCCGTAGTGGATGTAAGCGTAAAACAGCAGTTGCAGGATTTTGCAAGGGCGGCAGAGCAGCAACTGGGCTTTATTAGCATAATTGTAAATAATGCAGGCATTTATGAGTACTCCAGCATATTGGATGATGCAGACGAAACGCTTGAAAAACATGTAAACACCAACCTGATGCCTGCCTATGAGCTGTACCGTTATTTTGGCAAAACTATGATAGCTGCACGCGAGGGGCACATATTCACCATCTGTTCTATAGCATCTTTAAACCCTATTGCTGAGGCAGGTACATATAGTGTAACAAAGGTTGCGCTGTTAGGTCTTAATAAAGTAATGCGGACTGAGATGCAGCAATACGGGGTAAAAGTAACCGCTATTATACCGGGCTCAACATTAACGGACTCGTGGAAGGGCATGGAGGTAGATAAAGATAAAATGGTACTGCCTGAAGACATTGCATCGGCTATTGTAAATATTTATAAAATGAGCGCCGGGGCCAATGTTGATGAAATAATAATAAAACCGGCATTCGGTCAAATATAAATCAACTCTAAAAACAAAATAAAATGAACAAAAAACTATATCGTGATGAATACCACAAAGTGTTTGGTGGTGTTTGTTCGGGCCTGGCAGAATATTTCGACATGGACGTTACTGTTATGCGCCTGTTATTTGCTTTCACCTTTTTTATAATGGGTGTGGGCTTTGGTACTTATATTATTTTATGGATAGTATTACCTAAAAAGGGTTACCTGTATAACAATTACAATAACCCTACGGTAGATTATACCGTTCCGCCTCAGCAGCCTGGTGGTCAGTTTAATAACCCACAGCAAACAGGTAATCCTTTCGGTGGCAATCCATTTGGTGATAACCCGTTTGGTGGCAATCCATTTGGTGGCAATCCGGTAGAGAATACTACTCCAAAACAAAAATCTCATGCAGGTGTCATCATAGGTTTGGTGCTTATTATGATTGGAGCAGCAATCCTGATTGATGAATTTGATCTTATCCCCGATTTTGATTTTGGCAGGTTATGGCCAATAATATTGGTTATTGTTGGCGGCTCACTGATCGTATCGGGCCAAAGAAAAGAAGCCTGGCAAAAACAAGACTGGACAACTGCACCGGAAAAAGAAGATCCTGCTGCTGAAGAACCGTCTGCCGAAGAGCCATCTGCTGAAGATCCGGAAAAACCAACAACTGATAACACTCCAACTTTATAATTACAGGCTCATGAAATGAGCTAACCTTAAAATAAAATTAAGATGAAAAACGATAAAATAATTCCGGGCACTATACTGGTACTTATAGGAGCAGCCATCCTGCTGGGTAATTTTGGATTACTGCATTTCCGTTGGTATAATATATTTCACCTGTGGCCAATATTTTTAGTTATTGCCGGTGTAAACCTTGTATTTGCACATAACAAATCAATTTGGGCAACAGTTATAAAAATAAGCGTATTGGTAATTGGCCTTGGCCTGTTGTTTTTTGGCAATTTTGGCGAACGTTATAACTTTTGGCCCCGTCATAATTTCAGTTACCGTAACGATGATTTTGATGATAACGACAGCAACAACGGTTATGATGATGATAACGACAGCAGCAGGTCTGATTTTAAAATGAGCAGCAAGGGTGCATTTAATGAGCCTTATAATGCCAGCATAAAACTTGCACGCCTTAACATAAACGGAGGCGGTACTGCTTACAATTTATCTGATACCACCAATCAGTTGTTCAGCGCCTCAACAAAGGATGGCGATAGCCGTTATACTTTCTCAAGCAGTAAAGAGGATTCTGTTTACGTGGTTAATTTTAAAATGAAGGACCGTAAAGGTTTAAATTTCGATTCGGACAAAAACAGGGCAGATATGCGGTTAAATCCAAATCCGGTTTGGGACATAAGTGTAGAAACCGGAGCTGCAAGCGTTGATTTCGACCTTTCAAAATTTAAAGTCAGGGAACTTAAATTGCATGGCGGCGCGGCATCTTTTAATGTTAAATTAGGTGCACCGTTATTACTAACTAATGTTGATATTTCAACAGGCGTATCTGGAGTAGAGGTGAGCATTCCTGAAAGTGCGGCATGCAGCATTGAAACAGATTCAGGTTTATCTGGCAATGATTTTGAAGGTTTTAATAAGACCCGCGATAATAATTACGAAACTCCCGGTTTTTCATCAGCCAAAAACAAAATACATATACATATTAGCGGCGGCCTGTCTGGCTTTACGGTAAACAGGTATTAAATAACGTTGTAAAGTTAAAATGTTGGAAGGTTGTAATGTTGTTAAATAAACGTTACAACCTTTCCGTTTTACACAGGTTTTAACCTAACTTTGATAAGTATGGAACCCTCCAATATGTACTTTCTTGTCGTTAATGGCAAACCTGAAGGGCCATTCAGCATTGAGCAGTTAAAACAACGCAAAATAAAACCGGGCGATTTTTTAAAAACCGCCGCTATGGACGACTATAAAGAAGCTCATGAAATTGCTGAGCTACGCGAACTTTTAGGCTTTAGCCGCGAGGCGCTTGTTCTTCAGTATTTTGGTAGTTTTGATCAGCGCCTGATGGCGTCTGCGCTCGATTGGTTTTTTGTTTCGGGCGTGTGTATCATCATTGTATTTATTGTTACCTTATTTGTTAGTGACAAAGCTACCCGCCTTGTAATGGTTTTCAGCCTTTTCGGCATAATACCCTTAGTAAAGTTCATTTATCATATAATAATGGAAAGCTCTGCAAAACAGGCAACCTATGGCAAGCAGATCCTAAAAATAAAAGTTTGTGATATGCAGGGCTTCCGGATAAGCCCGGTCCACGCAGCCGGTAGAAACCTGGCCAAATTACTTTCAGTGCTCACCTTTTTTATAGGTTACTTATTCAGCTTTTTCAACAAACAGCAGCAATGCCTGCACGATATGGTTGCCGGTACGTTGGTGGTGAAGGATAGATTATTTTAGTAGTTCATAGCCACTACACCTTCTGCTATGAACCATCAACTATGAATCCCAAAAACTATAGCTTTACTACATAGGTTTTGGCAAGCATATCATGCAATGCCTGGCGGTGTTCAGTAAAAAAGATGCTTAAAAACCCCGTATAAAGAAAAAAGATAGATATTGCTTTACCTGCACTCCGTAAAAGCGAATTTAAATAGCTAAGTCCCATACCATTAATATCAACAACAACCAGCCTGCATAATTTTTTTCCAATACTGCCCTTCAGTGGTGATGCTTCACAAATTGAATTGTAAAGTATTAGTGTAAGACTGAAGCTAAGCTGCAGTATCAATAAAACACGCGGCGCTTTTAGCAAGGCTTCGTATGATTGTACAACCGGAATT
The DNA here is from genome assembly GCF_028288225.1 of Mucilaginibacter sp. Classification (GTDB taxonomy): domain Bacteria; phylum Bacteroidota; class Bacteroidia; order Sphingobacteriales; family Sphingobacteriaceae; genus Mucilaginibacter. Next base: position 93,221 of record NZ_JAQBOC010000061.1, on the reverse strand, counting down.
ACATTTTTTAATACTAAAACCTTAACCACAAAGCTGGTTAAATAAGAAACAACCAGGTAATCAAAAATCCAGGCTAAAAACCGCCATCCAAATGAAGCCAGGTTATCCCCCGTAGGCAAATAGATCCCTCTCGATTCAAAATAAGGATAAAATTCTGGCAGGTCGCAGGCGTCCTGCCAGGTATCGCCTAATGGGGACAGCACCCTTGTGTGGATATCAAGATCCATTTCAGTTAACTCATCATAACTAAATGGGCCGCTTTGCTCACCATCTACTAAAATATAATAATCGTTTGTCATGTTTAATTAAGTACCGTTCAAGATATAAAAATACAGGTTATTATGTTCTTTTATCATACAATAATAAAAGTGCAATACATAGTTGTAAAGTTAAAACGATTAATAGCAAAGCTCTTAAATCTTACAGTTTTTATCGTAAACATAACCCTGGCAAAAACAACAAACTTTTGTTTTTAAAGAACGGACATTTTTAGGTGTGTAACTGATATAAATCGCAATAATCTGAAACAAATGAAAAGTTCAATGCTCTAAGTCTAAGTAGATCTTATCCTTACTTAATTTATGGCAGCACTCCTACTCAAATCAAACCGGAATATTATTCTGATCACCGTTTTAGCTTTATTGATATTTTTAGGCGGAACATTCATCCTTCACACAGTACCGCTAACCATTAAAAATAAAGTTGCCAATGGTTTGCTGGCAGATTTTGTAATTACATTTCCTGCGCTTTATTACTTTATCATAGTACGCCCTTTAAAAATTTCAGTAAGGCGAATGGCATTTGTGGTCAGTTTTTGCTGCAGCTTTGCTTATTTAGTACTTCCACAACATCAAAAAGACTATATATTGCAGATCCGGAAGCTTACCGCAGTAGCCGAGCTTCTTTTTATTATTTATGCGGTTTCTAAATTTAATACATTACGAAAAGCGTATAAAGCCAATCAACTCTTATTAACCGATCCTATTTATAATTTACGCGCTGCTATGGCCGAAGTTATAGGTGAATCCGCAGCTGTAAAAATAATAGCGTCAGAGTTAGCCGTACTCAGGTATGGCGTGCTTTTTTGGCGCAAGGAAACGCTTGCAATAAAAACAAACAGCTCTTTCAGTACCCACAAAGAGTTTGGATACGTTGCTATCTGGTGCATTTTACTAACGGCAGTTATGGTAGAAACTGTTGCATTTCATTTTTTATTAATGAAATGGAGCCATATAGCCGCCAATATAGTTACCGTCCTATCGCTTTATGGCGTTATTTTCTTTATTGCTGATCTGTCTGCGGTTATTAAAAGAAAGGTGCTGATAAATGATGAACAGATAATTTTGCGTACAGGTCTTCGCTGGCGGGTTTGCACTAACATAAGTAATATCAACTCAATTGAAAAAATCCTTTATGATTATCATTCAGCCGATCCCTTTTTTAAGGGCGGCATAAGCAAAAACAGCGGCAACATGCTTATTACATTTAAAGAGCCCGTAAAGGTTGATAAACTATACGGAGCAAGTAAAGAGGCCGGTTCTATCTTAATGAATATTGATGATTTTGAATTGTTTGCGGCAGCGCTACCGCGAGTTTAGCGCAGCGTAACTCGTGGTGCGGCAGCGGGGAGGGAAATTTAAAGGCTCAAAAAGATATAAAGTGGCAAAAACACAAGACATTAAGACAAATAGTATAAAAGTAGAAAGAACAAACTTAAAAACAACTACCGGTGGCGGCTAATAAATTAAAATGAAAGAGATTACGTTAAAAGTTAAAGATATCAAAGAATATATTTTAATACATTTTGGAAAGCTGATGACTGATAATGGGTTTTTGTATAAAAAAACAGATAACGAGTTTTTTTGCAGCAAAGGAGATTATACTTATATATTCAATATGCCACTTACTTCATGGAGCAGAAGTTATGAATTGAGTGTACGGTTATTTATCAAGCAGAAGAGAATAGAAAATGTCTACGAATCAATTTTAGGCAAGTCTCATGGTTTGACATTAAACCAAGAAATGATCGAAAGAATATATTATAGTCCGGACGGAAGAAAAATAGTAAAAGGTGACGGTATGGGTATATGGCTGGTCAAAGATAATGATATAATTAATGCAGTAGATATCCTAAACATTTATTATAATAAAATAGCTAAACCCTATTTTGAAAGGTTTAGTACACTTGGAGCCTTTGACGATTTTATGAATAATCCGCCATTTGATCATAGCCCTGCTTACATCGGTAGCACTACCAATGAACGTTGTATGAAAGGGTTGATTGTGGCAAAACTTGTAAATAACCCTAACTATGAAAAGCTGGTTGCCATTTACGATGAACTTATTAAAAGGACGCTAAGCGACGTACAGCCTGATTCTATAACAAATTATAATAAAGTAAAAGAATATTTAGAACATAATAAACTGCCGCTTAAAGGATAACTAAAAGCAATTTAAGAAACCGCCGCTGCCGCGTCCCATACTGCCGCAAGAGCTTTTCCCCACCGCTGCCGCGAGTTTAGCACCGTCTAACTCGTCGTATAGCAGTGCTGAAGCTCTCAGCTTCATAGTATTAATACTAAAATACCAATAAAATGCTTTTTGGCTCGTAAGCTGAAAGCTTACTACATGCCGCACCACGAGTTACGCTACGCTAAACTCGCGGCAGCACAAAAAAAAGGAGCGGCTGGCACCGCTCCCATATATTTAAGCTTTAAGCTTTTACCTCAATTAGTAACGGTAATACTCTGGTTTAAACGGCCCATCAACCGTTACGCCAATGTATTCAGCCTGATCCTGGTCTAAAACTTCCAGCTCAACACCAATTTTGGCAAGGTGTAAACGGGCAACTTTTTCATCAAGGTGTTTTGGCAGGGTGTAAACCTTGTTTTCGTATTTATCACCATTGTTCCAAAGTTCTAATTGAGCTAAAGTTTGGTTGGTAAACGAGTTGCTCATTACAAAGCTTGGGTGACCAGTTGCGCAACCTAAATTTACCAAACGGCCTTCAGCTAAAACAATAACATCTTTACCATTAATGGTATATTTATCAACCTGTGGCTTTATTTCAATTTTAGTATTGCCATAAGCACCGTTTAACCAGGCCATATCAATCTCGTTGTCAAAGTGACCAATGTTACAAACAATGGCTTTATCCTTTAAAGCGCGGAAATGCTGTTCGCGAACAATGTTTTTGTTACCCGTTGCGGTAACTACAATATCAGCTTCGGTAATAGCGGTGTCAAGCTTCTTAACTTCAAAGCCTTCCATAGCTGCCTGTAAAGCGCATATAGGGTCAATTTCTGTAACAATAACACGTACACCTGAATTACGTAATGAATCGGCAGAACCTTTACCTACGTCGCCATAACCGCAAACAACAGCCACTTTACCGGCCATCATTACATCTGTAGCACGGCGGATGGCATCAACCAATGATTCGCGGCAACCGTATTTATTATCAAATTTTGATTTGGTAACAGAGTCGTTAACGTTAATGGCAGGCATTGGAAGCGTACCGGCTTTTACGCGCTCATATAAGCGGTGTACACCTGTAGTAGTTTCTTCTGACAAACCTTTAATACCTCCAATAAGCTCAGGGTATTTATCTAAAACCATATTAGTTAAATCGCCGCCATCATCCAATATCATGTTCAATGGCTTGCGGTCTTCACCAAAAAATAAGGTTTGCTCAATGCACCAGTCAAACTCTTCGGCGTTCATGCCTTTCCAGGCGTAAACAGAAACACCGGCAGCAGCAATGGCAGCAGCAGCATGATCCTGCGTTGAAAATATATTACATGATGACCAGGTAACTTCAGCACCTAGTTCGATCAATGTTTCGATCAGCACAGCAGTCTGGATAGTCATGTGCAAACAGCCGGCAATACGAGCACCTTTTAATGCTTTTGACGGGCCATACTCTTTACGTAAAGCCATTAAGCCAGGCATTTCAGCTTCGGCTAATTCAATTTCTTTTCGACCCCATTGAGCCAATGAAAAGTCTTTTACCTTGTATTTGGTATAAGCGGTCTCTACTGATGACATAGTTTTTTGTTTTTTTCCAAAGGTAAGGCATAGGTTCATCAAAATGAAATTTGCCCGTACAAGTTGGACCTATTGCATTACGAAGTTGTCATATGGCAAGTCCGGAACGTTCATTAGTTTAATGGTTCATTGGTATTGTCCTGCGGGATCATCTGTTGGCTCATTATCGTTTCAGAATTCTGGTTGAATTAATCCCCCATAAGAAGGTATTGAACTTTGCACTAATGAACTAATGAACTGTCCGCCTAAACCTCAATAACCTTTTGCTCATGCTTTGGCAGCTTATTAGCCTGTGCCAACTTATTGTTTTGGGTCATGGAAAGGATTCCGTTATAAACAGCGCCGTTTTCAACGGTAAGGGTTTGGGTCCTTATCTCGCCGGTAACTTTACCCGTTGCTTTAATTTCGAGAGAATTGGTTTGGATATTGCCGTTTACATCGCCGTAAACAACCATTTCTTTGGTGATAATGTTACCGATTACCGATCCATTTTCGCCTAAAATCAGGCCTTCATCAACTATTACATCCCCGGTTATCTGCCCATCAATACGAACATAGGAAGGCGCTTTCAGATTTCCATCAAAAATACACCCATCACTTATTAATGTTGATATGGATTGCAGGTCCAACGCAACTTTTTCCTTTTTTGAAAATAATGCCATTGTTTTGTTCCGGTTATTAATTATTAAGTGTAAGAAATTTAATAGGGTTTATTGCCTTGCCATTTTTGCGCACCTCATAATGCAAATGATTACCTGTTGAATGCCCGGTTGAGCCTACCTCGCCAATTTTTTGGCCAACGGCAACTTCCTGACCAACTTTTACCGTAATACGCGACAAATGCCCGTATAAGGTTTCAAAATTATTGGCATGTTCTATCCGCACGCAATTGCCGTAACCGCCATAGCGCCCGGCAAAAACAACCTTGCCTGTGGCGGTGCATTTAGCTTCATCGCCCCGGTTGCCTTTAAAATCAATACCCGGATGAAATTCCGCGCTTGCTGAATTAAAGGGATCACTGCGATAACCAAAATAAGAGGTTAATGAGCTAACACGGGGATAGCCCATCGGCGTAAATGCTACGGTATGCACCAGTCGGTTTAAATATTCATCGTATAATGAATAGGTTTCTTCGTCGCTAAGTTTAGTGGCCTCGGCATTACCATTGCCACCAACTGCTTTTGTTGCAAAGCCTTTTAAGCCACGTTTTTTAAGATAATTATTAATGGTTTGAAGTTTTACCTCAATAGATTGTATATAGTTTTGGGCCGTGGCAGCCTTTTTTTCTTCTATATTAGCGGGAGGTACTTCGCCTTTAAGCTTTGTTAACTGTGCTACAAGATATTGATTTTCTTCTTCGCGCTCCTGATTTTTATGGCTCAAATAAATTACAGATAGTGTAAGAGTGGTAATAACAGCTAAAACACTAAGCAGGTAATGCTTAATCCGGCTAATATGTTTTGTTTTGATCTGTAAAGTTTGAGAACCTTCTTTATTTTTGTTTACTATAATAACTGTGCTTACGTCAGACGGCTTCAATTTCATCGTGATTATTTAATTAGGGATTGCAAGATAACTAATAGGGTTAAAAAAACAAAATGATGTTTTTGTTATGAAATAACTCATTAAATTAACCTTTCTTCTTCCTGTCCTTCATACTTTCCCAACATTTGGACCCTTATCAAACGTCAGCAAATTGTTATTATTCTTATTTTTAAAATTTAACTGGTAATCATTTGTTATTTTTGTATTGAAATTTAGAAAAGAGAAAGATGTATCCAGAATATTTAGTAGCCCCAATGCGGGAAGAACTTACAAGGGTTGGCTTTGAAGAGTTGAAAGATGCAGATGCAGTTACCAAAGCTATTGAAAGCGAAGGCACAGTGCTTGTGATGGTAAATTCAGTGTGCGGTTGCGCTGCAGCCAATGCACGCCCTGCTGCACGTATGGCGGCACAAAGTGAAAAACATCCTGATAAACTGGTAACAGTTTTTGCAGGTATGGAAGCCGATGCTGTTAATAAGGCACGTGCCTATATGCTGCCTTATCCTCCATCATCACCAGCTATAGCTTTATTTAAAGATGGCAAATTGGTTCATATTATCGAGCGCCATCAAATTGAAGGCCGTCCGGCACAAATGATTGCTGATAACCTTATTGGTGCGTTTGAACAATATTGCTAAAGAGTTTTTATACCTAATAAATAAAACCCGGCTTGCGCTGCAAACCGGGTTTTTTGTTTACCTTGTAGCCATACCGTCAACTATTATCTGGCAGCCTGCTGTGAAGTTACAGCCGAGGGGTTAACATTCTAATTCTTACTATACTGCAGCTCTAACGGAATTGCAACCGAATGCTTTTTTTCAATATTACCAGGAGTTACGTATTCAAGCTCCAGCTTGCGGTCGCCATCCTTCTGAAAGTATTCAACCCTGATTGGATAAAACCCTTTTTTCAATGGCAATATGAATGATTTACCGCCACGGGTACCATGTAATCCGTTATAATCTATCAAAAGCTGGTCATTTAAGTATAATTTTGAGCCATCGTCAGAGTCTAATCCCAAAATATAATAGCCTTCCTCTTTTACCTCTATGTAGCCATCAATAAGCAGGGCAAAATTATTTTGCCGGGGTAATTTAGTAATATTAAAACTGCTGTCGGTAATACCCTGCTTAATTGGTTTTAAGGTTTTAAAATCGGGCAGCTTATCCCAGGTTCCTTCATAGTAAGCATAATGAAAGCCACCCGGCTTACTATTTTTTATTTTCGCTACCGCTGGTAAAAACTCTCCTGCTTTAAAATCCCCGCTTGCCGCTCTATCATATTTGGCCCAACTGGTAAATTGCTTTAAGATTACTTTACCGGGAGCCGTTAAAATGATCTCGCGCTTCATTATTGCCGAAGTTAATTCAGGCTCAGTGCCATCGGTAGTGTAATGTACTTTGGACGTATCGGCAAAATACCAGACCTTGATTGGCTTATCTTTCAAAATAATACCATTGGTTGGGTGAAACTGAATTGAATTTGGATTATAACCACTGTAGCTAAACTTTAACCCATCGTACATACTTTTAAGCCTTACCGAACCATGCGTTTCATCGGGATAACCTGAAACCTTCCAGCTTAAACCAGCAGGTGCATCCTTTTTAAGCATACTATCTACCGGCGGGATCCCCATTCCGGTCATCCCCTCTCCTTCGCGTCCGGTTATAAAAAAGCTTTTATTTAAGTTGGCCAGCGATGCCACCTTGTCTTTAATCTGTTTATGCATAATACGCTTATCCCACCAAAAACTTGGATCGGCGGCGATGTACGATTTAAAAAGTTGTGGCTCATTCAACAACGCATAAGCAACAAAAACGCCGCCAAATGAATGCCCGAACAAAATATTATCCCCATCAGCCGGATAAGTTTTATTTACATAAGGGATCAGTTCATCCTTCAAAAAGCTTAAAAATTTATCGGCCCCGCCTGATGTTTTTGTGTCATCAACATGGGTAGGTAAAAAGTCACGGTTGCGGTCGGTATTTAAAACGCCAACAACAATTGTTGATGGCATGCCCCCCTCGCCCTCAATAAACTGCTGAACCTGCGTCATCAGTTTTGTGTTCCAGTCGCCATCAAGCACATACACCACATCGTATTTATCCGCGCTTCCGGGTTTATATTTTTCCGGTAACACTACCTGGATAACTCTTTTCTCTTTTAGTATTGCTGAATTAATAGAATCCCGTTTCCCGGGCAGATCCTGAGCGCCGGCATAGTTAATTAAGCCGCAAATAATAATTACCTGCAGTATTAAAAAAGAGTAGATCTTATTCATTGTGAAGATTTTTATGGTTTAGCAGTATGACGATAAATTCTATAAACTAGTTACAGCATCAGCATATTTTCTTTATGTTAAATGTAGCATTTTGCAGAAATTATTTATCACCGAGCCGCAGCTGGATTTAGTTTATTAATTCAATTGTTCATTAGTATTTTATAGTTCGTGGTTGATAGTTTGAAGCATTTTTAGCTAATCTCTGGTCTCTAATTACTCTGTTTTAAGACTATTCACCGGGTTCATCAGCGCTGCTTTAATACTTTGGTAACTCACGGTAAGTATGGTGATGATAATAGCCCCTACAGCTGTGCCGGTAAAGATCCACCAGGATAGCTCGGCCCTGTATTTGTAATCCTGCAACCAGCCGTGCATAAAGTAATAGGCTGTAGGTATGGCTATAAGCAATGAAATACCCACAAGGATGATAAAATCAAAGGACATTAAGCGCCATAAACTGAATATGGAGGCACCCAGCACTTTCCGGACACCGATCTCTTTGGTGCGTTGTTCGGCCATGAACGATGCCATTCCAAACAAGCCCAGGCAGCTGATGAAGATAGCCAGCACAGCGAATGTACTCGCCAGCTTGCCTACCCGTTCCTCATCTGCAAATTTCTTGGCATATTCATCGTCTGCAAAACGATAAGCAAACGGCACTGACGGGGAGTAGGTTTTGCTTACTTCCGCAATTTTCTCAAGTGCATTATGGGTACTCACTTTGGGATTTACCCGCACAATTACATCATCAAACCCGCCACGTTCCAAATAAAAAAGCGTTTGTTTAGCCGGTTCATAAGGCGATGCCATTACCATATCTTTTACAACGCCGATAATGCTTAAGCTTCTTTTGCCAGCTTGTACTAATTTGCCAACGGGGTTTTTAAGCCCCATATATTTAACAGCGGCTTCGTTTAATATCACCGCTATAGAATCGCTAATGTTCGCCCTCTCAAAATCACGGCCGAGGGTGAATTGCCAGCCTACTGTTTTGCCATACTCACTGGTTATGGCAATGTTAGCAAAACTAGTCGTCATTGCCGGGTCTTTACCTGTCCAGCTAACGTCTCCCCTGTTATTATTTATTCCCGTGGTCGAACTTGTGGAACCTGTTACTTCGGAAACCATACCCGATGCAAGCAAATCTGTGCGGAAAGCATTAAAGTTTTTATGCAGGTCATCATTGGTAAGCGGTATATCAACAAGGCCATCGCGGGTATAGCCTACCGGGCGATTTTTGGCAAATTGTATTTGTTTAAATACAACGATGGTGCCGATAATTAACACAACTGATACCGCAAACTGGATAACTACCAGCACTTTGCGCGGAAGCGCCGCAAACCTGCCGGCTTTAAAAGTACCCTTTAACACTTTAACCGGCTGGAACGAAGAAAGATAAAACGCAGGGTAGCTGCCGGCAATTATTCCTGTAAACAGGGTAAACCCTGCACCCATCATCCAGAACAACGGACTGCTCCACAAAATGGACATTTGTTTACCGGCGATATTATTAAAGTAAGGCATTGCCAGCGCTGCTATTACAAGCGAAAAGGCAAACGCCAACACAGCAATCAGAAGCGACTCACAGAAGAACTGGCTGATAAGCTGGCCCCTTAATGAGCCGATGGCTTTACGGATACCCACTTCTTTCGACCGCTTTTCGCTGCGGGCAGTGCTTAAATTCATAAAGTTGATGCAGGCCAGCAGCAGCACAAACAGCCCAATTGTACCAAATAACCAAACATTGGTGATTGCCCCGCCCGCATTTACGCCATTTTTAAATTCGGAATACAAGTGCCATTTGCTCATGGGCTGCAGAAAAACTGCAGGTTTGGTTTTGACAAGCCCTGGGTCGGCATGTTTAAGTACTACGTTTTTCATCTTTTCAGATAGCTTAATCATGTCGGCATTATCTGCTATCTGCACATACAGCATTAAGGAGTTGTCATTCCAATTAGCGGGGTCACGGTCTATCCAATCTTTATTGTTAACATAAAATTGCCAGGGCAGCATAAACGTAACATCGTGAAAGCTGGTGTTACGGGGCAGGTCGGCATAAACGCCCGAAACATTAAAAAAAGCTTTATTATCAAGCTTTATGGTTTTACCCATCGGGTCAGCATCGCCAAATAAAGCCTTTGCTACCGTTTGCGATAGCAATACTGACGAGGGCGTGTTTAAACCAGTCCGGTTGCCTTTAAGCATATTTAACGATAGCATTTCCGGCGCCTCTTCGCCGATAAAGCTTCCGGCGAAGGCCACATTTTTATCCCCTAAGCTTAACGTATGGGTATCATTCCAGGATGCCATAACAATATGTTTAAAGTCACTGCCGTAGGTTTTCTGCATTTCAGCACCGAGCGGCAACGGAATAGCGTTTCCTGTATAAATTTCGCCATTAACGGTACGGTTCTCCATAACGCTGGCAATACGGCTATAATTCTGGTGATATTTATCAAATGAGAGTTCGTCCCATATCCAAAACCCTATCAGCATAGCTACTGCCATACCAACTGAAAGCCCTCCAATGTTAATTGATGAGGAAGCCTTGTTCTTTACAATGTTACGCCAGGCAATTTTTAAATAGTTCTTTATCATTTTATTTAGTCATTTGTCATTGTGTCATTAGTCATTGGTTTGCAGGTCTACGGCTATTAATCATCTTTTTAGTGGCTCCACAGGCAATGACCTAATGACCAATGACTAATCTTACTCACTTCTAAGACTCTTTATCGGGTTAACGATGGCTACTTTTATAGATTCATAACTAACCGTTACCCACGAAATGATTAATGCAGCTATGGAGGACAGGACAAAGACCGTCCACCCGACATTGATATGATAGGCAAAGCCTTCCAGCCAATGGTTAACCGCAAACCACGAAAGCGGTATTGCTATAACTATGGCTATCAATATCAACCTGGTAAATCCGGTCGACAATAAATAAACAATATTCATCAGCGAAGCCCCTAAAACCTTGCGCACGCCTATTTCGCGGGTGCGCTGTTCAGCCATAAATGCCGACAGGCCATACAAGCCAAGGCACGAAATAAAGATGGCCAGGCCTGCAAACAGGTTAAATATGCTGCCCATTTTCTGCTCGCCTTTGTACATCCTGGCTAAATCCTGGTCCAGGAAATCATATTTAAACGGATAAGACGGGTTAAGCTGGCGGCTTACTTGTTCAAGGGCCTTTATAGTTGCCCCGGTGGTTTTGGGTTGGGTTCGTAAAATTATGTAACCGCCATACTTATTAAACCTTAATGCCAGCGGCTCGATAGCCTGCTGGATAGGTTTAAAATTAAAATCCTTAACTACACCTATAATGTAGCCTTTGTTTTCATTAAACGATAGGGGTTTTCCTATTGCGTCGTCAGGTTTAAGCCCCATTACAGCCAGCATTTTTTCATTTACAACATAATTGTTCGAATCAGTTTTAAATGCACTTGAAAAACCACGGCCTTTCAGTATTTTCATTTTAAATACCGAAATAAAATCCTCGTTAACATCCATCGACGGGATAACTATTTGCGATTTTGGGTCTTTGCCCTCCCATTTTACATCAAGCGTACCGGCTATCAAATTGATGGGCAAATCGTTAACAATTGCAAAATTAGCAGTAAGCGGGTTACGCTTAAGCTCAGTTTTCAATGCCTGCTGTTTGTTCCACATATCGCCATTCATGGGCATATACAGCAGGTTAGCTTTTTCGAAACCCGGGTTGCGGTTTTGGATAAATTTAAGCTGGTTGTAAATAGTAACGGTGCCTACAAGCAACAAAATAGAAACGGCAAATTGTATTACCACCAGTGCGTTACGGAAGGTAAGATTGCCCCCCATCGACTTCATGTTACCATTAAGCACCTTAACCGGGTTAAAGCCTGAAAGGAACAAAGCAGGATAGCTGCCCGAAATAAGCCCGGTAAGAGCCGCAATACCAAGCAGGCTTAACCAAAGTTTTGCGTCTAAAAAATTTATGGCGAGCTGCTTATCGGCCAGGTTATTAAACACCGGTAAAAACAGCCAGACCATTGCCAGTGCCAGCAGCAACGCGAAAAACGATATCAATACAGATTCGCTTAAAAATTGCAAAATGAGTTGCCCGCGAATAGCGCCCGATACTTTACGCAGCCCTATTTCTCTTGCCCTGCGGGCTGAACGCGCAGTGGCCAGGTTCATGAAATTTATACAGGCAACTACGAGTACCAAAATAGCAACGATAAAGAAAATGGTAACGTATTGCGAGTTTCCATGCCCTTCCAAATCCACTTGCAAAGGCGCTGCAAGGTGAATTGCGGTTAAGGGCTGTAATTGAAAAATTATTTTTTGGTCAGGCTGATGCGCTTTATAAATCGCATTCATCTTTTGATTGAACTTTAAAAAAGCGGCCGGTGATGGAACAAAGCTTTTATCAAGCACCACATAACCATAAAAATTAAAGTTGCTCCAAGTGTTGTTCTTCAAGTCATCAGTGCTTTGAACGATTGACGACATCGGCAAAAGAAAATCAAATTGTAAATGAGAGTTGGCGGGGATATTAGCCAAAACGCCGGTAACCACTACGTTGCCGCCATTGTCTTTGCGCAGCACTTTGCCTATAGGGTCTTCCTGCCCGAAATACTTTTTGGCCATCTCCTGCGTAAGCACCACGCCGTCAATACGATTTAAAGCTGTTGCAGGGTTGCCCTTAACCAATTGAAATGAGAACACCTGGAAAAAAGTAGAATCGACATAAAACACGCGCTTTTCCTCGAACTTCCTGTTATCTACCTCGAACAAACTGCTGGAAAGATGGCTTAGCCTTACAGTATTTTTTATTTCGGGCATTTTCGCTTTCAGGCCTCCGGGCATACCTGCAGTATTTATTGCTGCTTTAAAACCACTGGCATCGCATGTTATGCGGTAAGTTTGATCTGCATTTTTGTAAAAGCGGTCGTAGCTTAACTCATTCTGCACCCAAAGCAATATCAGTATACTTGAAGCCATACCGATGGCCAGGCCCGATAAATTGATAAACGAATATGCTTTATGCCTTACTATGTTTCTCCAGGCAATTTTAAAATAGTTTTTTATCATGGTATTTGATCATTAGTCATTAGTTCGTTGGTGCTTTATGGTTCATAACCTGAGCATGTTGCAATCTTGTTTGGAGCATAGGGCGAATGCAATTCGCCCCTACATTTGAAACTGCCAACTGCCTACTCATAACTGCCTACTCCGTTTTAAGACTATTTACCGGGTTCATCAGCGCAGCTTTAATGCTTTGGTAACTCACGGTAAGTATTGTAATAATGATGGCGCCGGCTGCGGTACAGACAAAGATCCACCAGGACAGATCTGCGCGGTATTTGTAATCCTGCAGCCAGCCATGCATAAAGTAATAGGCTGTAGGTATCGCTATCAGTAGTGAAATACTCACCAGGGTTATAAAATCAAATGACATTAAACGCCATAAACTGAATACAGAAGCGCCTAGCACTTTCCTGACACCGATCTCTTTGGTGCGTTGTTCGGCCATGAACGATGCCATTCCAAATAAGCCCATACAACTGATGAAGATAGCCAGTATGGTAAAAAAGCCGGCAAGCTTTCCCACACGTTCCTCGTTGGCAAATTTTTTGGCATATTCCTCATCTGTAAACCTGTAATCAAACGGGCTGCCGGGATCGTACTTTTTAAATACGGCTTCTATTTTAGCCAGGGCCTCATGCGTGCTCACTTTGGGATTTAAGCGAATATCAACCAGGTTCCCTATGCCACTGTCCAATACAAATATGCTGGGTTTTACCGGTTCATAAGGTGATGACATCACCATATCCTTTACAACCCCTATCACTGTAAATTTTTTACCCCAATCAATTATTTCACCTACCGGGTGTTTAAAGTTCATAAACTTTGCAGCCGACTCATTCAGGATCATGGCTGACGAATCGCTCACATATTCCCTTGAAAAATCGCGGCCATCCAAAATTTTCCATTTGGCCACCTTGCCAAATTCGGGTGTTAGCCGGATGGTTGCAAAATCGTCCTGCAGGTCAGGTGCCTTGCCCCGCCATTTTAACCCGCTATTGTTTGAGTAAACATCAGTTAAGGGGCTGCCTGACTCGGCCATTTCAATAATAGCACCGCTTTGCAGCAGATCGTTGCGCACAGCAGCAAAGCTTTTGTGGATCCCGTCGCTTTTCATTCCCATTTGTACAAGGCCTGTACGCTCATAGCCAACAGGTCTGTTTTTGGTATGCTGCACCTGCCTGAAAACGATAACGGTACCAATAATTAAGGTAACCGAAACAGTAAACTGTAATACAACCAGCACCTTACGGGGTATAGCGGCAAACCTGCCCGCCTTAAACGTGCCCTTTAATACCTTAACCGGCTGAAAAGACGACAGGTAAAATGCCGGGTAGCTGCCTGCTATTAAACCCGTAATGAGGCTAAAGCCGATGCCCATTATCCAAAAACCAGGACTATCCCAAAGAATGACCATGGTTTTATCTGCCACCTGGTTAAACCATGGAAGTATCAATAAAACAATTACTATAGAAAATAAAAAAGCAAATGCAACCACCATTAACGACTCGCTAAAAAACTGGCCGATAAGCTGGATCCGCAACGATCCGACCGTTTTACGGATGCCTACCTCCTTTGCCCTTTTTTCTGACCGTGCAGTACTTAGGTTCATGAAGTTAATGCAGGCCAGCAGTAATACAAACACGCCAATGATCCCAAACATCCATACAAATTGTATAGCGCCGCCGGTATTAATGCCATCCTTAAATTCCGAATATAAGTGCCATTTGTTCATGGGGTGCAAAAACACTACCGGCTTAAAAGACGCACCGACATTATCGCCCTGCGCAGCAATATTAATTGCCTTAAGCTTTTTTATCCGGGCATCAACCTTACCTATGTCCACATTATCATTTAGCTGAGCAAAAATCTGGAAGGAATTTTCTCCCCATTGCGTTGAAGCCTGTTTTACCCATTGCTGGCTGCTTACGTACAGGTCCCAGGGAAGTATAACTAATAGTTCGTTAAAACTTGTATTATGCGGCAGGTCCTCATAAACCCCGGTAACCTTAACCAGTTGCTGGTTATCAAGCTTAATGGTTTTACCCATCGGGTCGGCGTTACCAAAAATGGCTTTTGCCACTTTAGCCGAAAGCATAATGGATGCAGGATCTTTTAAGGCTTTCCTTGTTCCTTTAAGCATTTTCAGGGTAAGCAGATCCGGCGCTTCAGGCTGCATAAAACTGCCCTGCTGCGTTATTTTTTTATCGCCGTAAGCCAGTATGTGATCATAGTTCCAGCTTGATAATACTACATACTTAAAATCACTGCGGTAATCCTTACTTAGCATGGTGCCTAAGGGTATTGGCATAGCAGTCTGGCTGCCCACCTTGCCGTTAAACGTTTGATGCTGCCATACCTGCATTATCTTATCGTGATTTTGAAAGTATTTATTATAAGATAATTCATCCCAGATCCACAGGCCTATAAGCATTGCTACGGCCATGCCTACCGATAAACCGGTTACATTAATAAATGTATGCGCCTTGTTCTTTAAAAGGTTGCGCCAGGCAATTTTTAAATAGTTTTTTATCATTTTATTTGGTCATTAGTCATTGTTTCATTGGGCATTAGTGTGTTTGTCATAGATGACCATCCATTCATAATTGCCTGCTGCAAACTCATTTTTACCTCACCCTATTAGGGGGATTTTTAATTTAATACCAACAGGAGCCTAAACTCAATTCGACCACCTTACAATAGCTTACGAAATTGTGTCCCTGGTTTGCCTATAAGTAATAAAAGACATGCCATTTGATTAAATATCTAATTATCAAATAATTACATATAGTTATCTTTCAAACATTGTTCGCATTCGTACAGTTTGCGTGCGTTTTTGACATGCCATGTGGTTATTACATTTCAAAAAATCAGAAAATTTTTAAGGTTGTAACTTATTTGTCTACATCCCGTCATAGCTTTTATTAAATAAAAACTTTATAATTTAGCTTAAATATTACAACCCAACTGACCCTCATTTTATTTTTTAATAGCTATAAAACTATATTCATCAATATGATAACAACCAAAAACCTTTCAGCATTTATATTTTCAGGCCTTTTTATGGGTTTGACAGTATCTGCAACGTACGCACAGGATGCTAAACCTGAGGATCCGGCATTAAAAATCTACAGGGCTACCCCTGCAAGGATCAACGATTTGATACACACCAAGCTTGATGTACGTTTCGATTACAAAAAACGTTACCTGTATGGTAAAGAATGGGTCACATTAAAACCACATTTTTATCCTACTGATAGCCTTAGGCTTGATGCCAAAGGCATGGATTTGAAAACCATTGCTGTTGTTAAAAACGGTAAAAACATCCCACTAAAATTTAAGTATGACGACAGTCTTACCGTAGCTATCCAGCTTGATAAAGTTTACCACAACAACGAGACCTATACCATTTACGTTGACTACACATCAAAGCCAAACGAGATAAAACAACACGGCAGCGCGGCTATAACCGATGCTAAAGGTTTATATTTTATTAACCCCGATGGCACCGAAAAAGATAAGCCAACCCAGATCTGGACCCAGGGCGAATCGGAAAGCTCATCGTGCTGGTTCCCAACGATCGATAAAACCGAACAAAAAACTACTGACGAGATAGCAATGACCGTTCCGGCCAAGTATGTTACTTTATCAAACGGCCGCCTGGCTTCGCAAAAGGTTAATGGCGATGGTACCCGTACCGATACCTGGAAACAAGAGTTGCCTCACTCGCCATACCTGTTTATGATGGCTGTTGGCGATTTTAAAATTTATAAGGATAAATGGCGCAACAAAGAGGTAAGCTATTACCTGGAGCCTAAATATGCACCTTATGCAAAACAGATCTTCGGGATGACACCTGAATTGATCGAGTTTTATTCCAAAACTTTAGGGGTTGATTTCCCATGGTATAAATATTCGCAAATTGTTGTGCGCGATTATGTGAGCGGTGCGATGGAAAATACATCTGCAACCCTGCATGGCGATTATGTACAGGAAACCCCGCGCGAGCTGATCGATGCAGGTTATGATGCCGGTCGCAGCACCATTGCGCACGAGCTGTTTCACCAGTGGTTTGGCGATTTGGTTACTGCCGAAAGCTGGAGCAACCTTACCGTAAACGAATCATTTGCCGATTTTAGCGAAATGCTTTGGGCCGAACACAAATATGGCAAGGATGAAGCCGATGCACATAGCTATGATGCATTAACAAACTATTTAAACTCGCCCGATGCTGCTAAAAAAGACCTGGTGCGTTTTCATTACAGCAGTGAGATGGATATGTTTGATGTGGTAACTTACCAAAAAGGCGGACGTATTTTAAATATGCTGCGCAACTATTTGGGTAAGGATGCATTTTACAAAGGGTTAAACATTTATCTTAAAACGTATGCTTACAAAAATGGCGAGGCCCAACAGCTGCGTTTAGCAGAAGAAGAAGCCAGCGGACTTGACCTGAACTGGTTTTTTAACCAATGGTATTACGGCGCAGGGCACCCGGTTTTAAACATCAGCTATAAATATGATGATGCTGCAAAAACAGAAACCGTTTACCTGCAGCAGACACAGGAAGGGCAAACATTTAAATTGCCTATGGCTATTGATATTTATGCTAACGGCAAAAAAAACAGGTATAAAGTTTGGATGAATGATAAGGCTGATACGCTTAGCTTCCCATCGGCAACAAAACCTGATCTGGTAAATGTTGACGGCGACAAAACTTTGCTTGCCAAAAAAACCGACAACAAAACCCTCGATGAATTTGCATTTCAATACTTTAATGCACCGTTATACCTTGACAGGTTTGAAGCTATAACTTTTGCCGCAAGCCACCAGACTGATAAAGCCGGGCAAAAAGTTATGCTGGCTGCTTTAAAGGATAAATACTTTGGCTTGCGCATTAAAGCCATCAAGGCATTAAGTATGAGCAATGATGATATCCATAATGCGGCATTGCCTATATTAACATCATTAGCACAAACCGATGAAAACACATTGGTACGTGCCGCTGCTATAGCCAAGCTTGGTGCATTAAAGGCATCGGATAATTTAACTTTGTTTAAACAGGCTTTAAGCAGTCAGTCATATGCTGTACAGGGTGCGGCTTTGAACGCAATTGCCTTGTTAGATCCGGCACAATCATTAACATTGGCTAAAGGCTTTGAACAGGATAATAAAGGTGCATTAACGCAGGCTATTGTAACTACTTATGCAACCAATGGCGGCAGCGAACAATGGCCATATGTTTATCAGAAATATAGTGATGCAGGCCCGCAAGGTAAATTTGCACTTACCCGCAGCTTTGCCGCAATGACAGGCCGCGTTGATAAGCCCGAATTTGCACAGCAGGGTATCAGCGCAATAAAAGATCTTGGCGTTAAATATAAACAATTTGGTATTGGCCCTTTTATAACCGGTTTATTAACCGACATAAAAACTGCACGTACAAAACTGAATGATACCGCTTCGGCAACCGCAGCAGATGATGCTATTAAAGCGGTGAATGATGCTAAGTGATGTTAGTTGATTGAGTTGATCAGGTTAGATTGAGTTGAATAAGTTACGGTTTTCAAATATAAAACCTAATCAACTCAATCTAACCTAATCAACCACTTAACCAATGGTTTTAACATTTTACCTGTCAAAATTAACGTCATTTAACATTTCTGTTAATTACATTTGTTATAAAAAGACGCGAAACATCGCGTGTCTACAATAAATCGTCATGAAAAAATTAGTACTTGCATGTATATTGTTGAGCGGTGCTTACCAGTTAAAAGCACAGCAATTACAGGTTAAACCTGCGGATAGTTTGGCTAACGCGATAGACAGATCAATCAAATCGCAAATGGATTCATGGAAACTTTTAACATCAACTTTAAAAGCAAATGAAACGCTGGCTATAAATACGAACAAATTAAACTATCCTGATTTTAAAACAAGCTACTTCCGCGAAAATATGCCGGTAGCGATTTTGGAAGGAAGCTCAAAAATGCCCATAGCACAATTAGATGGGTATGATAAGATGCCGGTAATCCGGATAAACCCTGTTTACCGGGATCTTTTGCAGCAAAAAACGATTCAGGGGTTGCCAACCTTTAAATCTCCGGCAATACTTTCTCCGGCTCCGCAAAAGTGAGGTTTGGTTTTGCAGTTTCTTTCAGGGCTTCGCGGATAATTTTTCCCTGCTCCCTTTGTTCAACTACCTTGTTAAAGCTTTCCTCGTAATCTGGGTGATTGGTGTGCATAATCCTGTCCCAAAAATTTAAATACAGACCGTAATTGCATTTAACCAGTCTGTGATGCATATTATGGTGGGTTGATGTATTGTGCCATCTAAATATTTTATGGCTGGCAAATCCTTTGAGGAAAAGCTCATAGCCCAAATGCCCTGCCACATTTAACAATAATGAATAAATTCCGAACAAGGCAATTGCCGAAGCATGGTGGGGAATAGTAAATGCAATCAACGGAATAATGCCGACCTCTACCACTGCCTCAACCGGGTGAAAGGCATAGGCTGCAAACGGAGTTGGGTTAATGGATAAGTGGTGCGTTTTATGTACCCATTTAAAAAGCGGTTTCCAGTGCATTAAACGGTGGGTCCAGTAAAAATAAGTATCATGCAAAAGGATCATCAGCACAATGCTGACAAAATAATATATGTACCCGTATTTGTTGAGCGGAGCATAAACAAGTGTTAAGCCTTTAGCCCCAGCAAGTATCGTCAGCACTATTACTGCGCCAAATATTAGTACGGTAACAAAGGAATATTTTATTTCGCGGAAGATGTGCCGTTTATCCGGGTAATGCTGCTGAATTTTTGAGTACCAGTACCGTTTATTTTTCCATACATAAAAAAACAGGTAAAACGTGCCGGTAAATAATAAGTAGCGGGTGCTTATATTAAACAGTACTTTTAAAGTATCATATGAATAAAGCGATTGCATATTGTTTCTAACGCAAAAAATTAAAAATCCTTATTCAGTAGCTTTTCCAATTCAGCAAAGCTGATGTTCATTTTAACGCGGCCTTGCTTGGCATATGAGATCTCGCCGGTTTCTTCAGACACAATTATTGCTGTGGCATCATTTGCTTCGGTTACGCCAATGCCTGCACGGTGACGTAAACCAAATTGCGTTGGTAGATCTGTTTTTTCGGTAAGTGGCAAAATACAGCTGGCCGATTTTATCTTATTTTCTGCAATAACCACAGCTCCGTCATGCAGCGGACTGCTTTTTTGAAAAATACTTTCCAGCAAACGCTTTGAGATCTTTGCTTCAATTATTTCGCAGCTGTTCTGGTAAAACTGCTCATCATAATATTTTGCAAAAACTATAAGTGCGCCGGTACGCGTCTGCTTAAGGCTTTTGCAGGCATCAATTATTGGTTTAATACGTGCATAGTTATCCTTTTCTATTTGTGCTTTGCCAAAAAAATATTGCCACCATGCCTTATTACGCTGTAATGATGCATTTTTACCTACTAACAGTAAAAACCTCCTGATCTCCTGCTGAAACAATACTATTACGGCTATAATACCAACATCGGCTACTTTTTTAAGGATGCCTGCAAGCAGGGGCATTTTCTCTTGCGGCACAATAAAGTAAAGCACATATATCAGCGTAAGCCCTATAAATATATTTGCTGCAATGGTGCCTCGTATAAGATTATATAATTGATATATAATAATAGCCAGCAGAATGATATCCAGGATGGAGAATGGCGTAATTTTTAAGAGACCGAAATCAAACGATTGCATTTAGCTAAGGTAAGAAGAGATGTGAGATTTGAGATATGAGATTTGAGATTTTGTTTAATCTAAAAGTCGGAAAAGTCCGGGAGTCGGAAAGATAAAAGGTTTAAAACTTACGAAGTTGTGAAAACTAAGTTTTTTCGGTTTTTTTTCTCGTCCGCACATTCGCACATCAAAAATCCGCACATCAGCACTCTATCCCAAAAACGGCCCGCCGGGTACGCCCCAGCCCCATTCGGGCATTGGTACGTTTGGATCTTCGGTTATGCTGTCTGTATTTGAGTTGATAACTGCTATGCGGGTACCCCATTCAAGGTAGGCCATAAACGCCGAGCGAAATTCAGGGTCAGCAGGCAATGCCAGTTCATCGCCAGTTTCGAGTAACAGCTCCATCCAGCGTTTGCGGTGCTCTTCTGTAAGGTATTTTTGAAGGTGTTTTTTTATCATATTAAAATGACTGCCTTCCGACTCACTGTAAACTTTAGGCCCGCCCAATACCTCGGCAACAAAATGCGCCACATGCAGCCGGTGCTCAGCAGACATATGTTTAAAAACAGGTTCAAGGATCTCATCCTGCAAAACCTTGTCATAAAATTTATCGAAAAGGGTTACAAATACGGGCATTCCGCCTACCCATTCGTAAAGCGTAGGAACCTTTGGGTTATCGTTTGCTGCCATGTGGGTAATGTTGGAAAGTTGTAATGTTTAAAGGTTGGAAAGTTATTTGAAAAATCTCCTATTCAAAATTACGAACTAATCTCCGGTCTCTAACCTCTAATCACTTTTTCCTTTTTCTTCGGGAACACCAAAGATGCTACCACACTTATCACCAGGATGGCTAAAATTATTAACGGTGAGTTGCCGGTGGTAAGCCCTATCCTATCCACATAATTTGCGGCCAGCATTTTTAGTCCGATAAAGGCCAGCAATACCGCAAGCCCAACCTTTAAATAATGGAACTTATCAATAATATTAACCAGTAAAAAGAACATGGAGCGCAGGCCCAGTATGGCAAATATGTTGGAGAAGAAAACGATGTAAGGATCTTTAGTTATTGAAAATATAGCGGGGATTGAATCAACCGCGAAAACAAGATCAGTAACCTCAATGATAAGCAGCACCAGGAATAACGGCGTGATCAGTTTTTTACCGTTTATCTTAACAAAAAACTTATTCCCTTCAAACTGCGGGTGCACCGCAAAATATTTGGATGCTAATTTTACTATTTTGTGGTTTTCCGGGTCTATCTTGTCCTCCTGGTTACGGTTAATAAACATGCTAACGCCGGTATAAACCAAAAATGCGCCGAACAGGTAAAGGATCCAATGAAAACGGGTGATAAGTGCAGAGCCAAGGAATATAAAGGCAAAGCGCATTAATACAGCACCGATGATCCCCCAAAAAAGCACTTTATGATAATACTTCGGGTTAACGCCAAAAGCTGTAAACACTAATACAATGACAAATATATTATCAACCGATAAGGCATACTCTACAACGTAACCGGTGATAAACTCCAGGCCCAGGTTTTTGCGGTAAAGCTCAAGGCTCCCAGCAAAATCATTAGGGTTAAGCTTAAGGTGATGAAAGTTATCAATGTTGACCTGCTGCAGGGCGGCAAAACTATCAATATGGTGCAGCAGGTGGCCGAAATTTAAGATCAGGGTATAAAAACCCAGCGACATGCCTATCCAAACCGCGCTCATAATTCCTGCCTGTTTCAGGCTTACCGGCTTGTCGGTTTTTGTAAACAAGCCGAGGTCAAGCGCAAGCATTATTAAAATGAATACAATGAAACCCGAAATAAAAATTAATTCGTTACTCATTATTTATTGCGTTCGGTCGTAAACCTTACTAACTGCTCCAGCCCCAGGCGTGAATCACCATTTGGGAATGTATTTAAGATCTCAAATGCCTCATCCTGGTATTTCTTCATTTGGCTTTCGGCATATTGCAGTCCGCCGGTTTCCTTTACAAAACTAATAATGCGGGCAATTTTAGCCGGGTCGTCATTATGGTTTTTTACCAGGTTTATCATTTGTTTCTTAACATCAGCTTTGCTGTTATTAAGCGCATATATAAGCGGCAGGGTAACCTTTTTTTCCTTTATATCAATTCCAAGCGGTTTACCGACATCATCTGTGCCAAAATCAAACATATCGTCCTTTATTTGGAAAGCTATGCCTATTTTTTCGCCAAACAGGCGCATTTTTTCAATGGTTTCATCGTCAGCCCCTGCCGATGCTGCTCCGCACTCGCAGCAACTGGCTATCAAACTGGCCGTTTTTTGTCTTATCACTTCATAGTAAACCTTCTCCTCTATATCCATCCGGCGTACCTTCTCCACCTGCAGCAGCTCACCCTCAATCATCTGTTCCATTGCTGTAGAAACTATTTTCAGAAACCTGTAATCGTCATTCTTCATGGAGAGCAGCAAGCCTTTTGACAGCAGAAAATCGCCTACTAAAACAGCTATTTTGTTTTTCCATAAAGCGTTTATCGAAAAAAAGCTGCGCCGCTGGTATGAGTTATCAACCACATCATCATGAATCAGGGTAGCGGTATGCAACAGCTCAACAAGGGCGGCACCCCGGTGGGTTGATTCATTGATGCCACCGCAAATACTGGCCGAAAAAAATACGAACATGGGCCGGATCTGTTTCCCCTTACGCTTAACAATATAGTGAGTAATACGATCAAGCAGCGGAACTGAGCTTTGCATAGAAGCTTTAAACTTCCCTTCAAAAACGTCAATATCAGCCGCAATTGGTTTTTTAATCTCGTTGATGCTCAGCATTAAAATACACGCTTTTTTATGTGTTGCGCCGCTTAACCGGCTGTCCGCACAAACATAAGGTAAATTTTGCTTTGTGAGTAGTTGATTAGGTTGATTAAGTTGAGATTGAGTGAATGGTTTATTAGGCTGATAGAAATTGTTACTTATTCTAACTCAATCAACTTAATCCAACTTAATCAACCCAATCAACCTCCCCATTAAACCTTTCACAACAAATTCGCTCTACTACAATAACAACATTAGATAAAAAACATTATGAAGATCAAAATATTTGGAGGTTTACTAGTGGCCATATTAACCATCACCTCAATGGCACAAGCGCAAACCCGAACCCCTGCTATAACTCACAGGCAACACATTCAGGACCGTCGTATTAACCACGGCGTTCGCAGTGGACAGCTTACCCGCAACGAAGCCCATCATATGCGTGCTGATGAACGGAAAATTAGCAGGGATAAACGGATGGCCCGCGTCGACGACCATGTGAGCGTTGCAGAACGCAGACATTTGCGTCGCGAAGAAAACCGCACCAGCCAGACCATTTATCGCCACAAACATAATGAGCGGATAAGATAATAGTGATTATAGTTTTTGTATAAGTTTAGTTTTCATGCAGCGTTCACGGCTTTTTGCCGTGGACGCTTTTTTATTGGTTGTTGCAGAGGTTACAAAAGTTAGAATTATTGCAGTTATTGCGAAGTTTCAGAATGATGAATTCATTAAGGTTTTTTATTATTCATAAAAAGCAATATTATTTTACCTTTGCGGGAGTTGCAGAAGGGTTTGTTGTAATTGCGATAGTTTTAACATTTACAACTATTATAACGTTTCCAACTGATAAAAGGAGAGGTGTCTGAGTGGTCGAAAGAGCACGCCTGGAAAGTGTGTATACTTCAAAAGGGTATCGAGGGTTCGAATCCCTCCCTCTCCGCAACCCGTGTCATCAAAAATGAACAAAAGCCTGTAAATCAATAATTTACAGGCTTTTGTTTTTCTATCAAATGCACAAAAAACACCAAAAATGCCCATAAGTTCGTGGCAGAATCGTGGCAGTTTTTATTTTTAATAAAACTGCCACGAATTACTGTATAACTTACTGATTATCAAGTTGTACATGAGATGAACATCTTGATACCCGATAGCTGTATTCCGACATTTATTCACTCTTAATCGTGGCAAAATCATGGAAAAAAGCTTTTCCCTGCTGTATTTTCTGAAGCAGGCAGGATTCGAACCTAAAAAGTACATTTATTTACGCATAACCGTGGACGGGCATGCGGTAGAACTGTCCACCAAAAAGCGGTGGTGGGAAGACCGCTGGGACCAGGAAAAGTGCAGGGCCATCGGCGTCAAGCAGGACGCCCGGGAGGTAAACTCCTTGCTGGATACTTTAGAAAGCAAGGTATTTAAGGCCCGTAAAGAGCTGATTGAAGATGATGAACTGATCACGGCTGAGCTTCTCAGAAGTATGCTCACCGGCCAGGAAGGCCGGAAAATGATCCTGGAAATCTTCGCCAGTCACAATCAGCAAATGGAGGCGCTGGTTGGAAGCGACTACGCCGATGGTACTTTAGAACGTTATCAAACTTCTTACGATCACACCAAAGCCTTTATCCGGTGGCAGTACCAGGCCGAGGACAGGTCTATCCGCAAACTTGATCATTTTTTTATAGAGCAATACGCTTTCTGGCTGAAAACCGTGCGTGTCTGCAATCATAACACCACCATGAAGTACCTGGCTAACTTCAAAAAGATCGTGCTGATCTGTGTAAAGAACAAATGGCTGCCGGGTGATCCGTTCGCCAATTTCAAAATGACTAAAAGGCCCGTCATTCGTGAACCGCTTTCCGATTGGGAGCTGGATGCGATGATCAAAAAGAATTTTGAAAATGGCCGCCTGAATCAGGTACGGGACATTTTCATATTCAGCTGTTATACGGGGCTGGCCTATGCTGATGTAAAAAAGCTGAAACGCTCCGAGATTGAAACCGGCGTCGACGGCGAACAGTGGATCTTTACACCCCGCCAGAAAACAGATACCCCTTGCCCTATACCGTTACTGCCCGTAGCCTTGCAACTGCTGGATAAATATACCCATCATCCAAAGTGCCTGAACCAGGACAAGGTGTTGCCAGTGCTTTCCAATCAAAAGATGAACGCCTATTTGAAAGAGATTGCCGATATCTGTGGTATCAAAAAGGCGCTCACCTTTCACCTGGCAAGGCACACTTTTGCCACCACCATCACACTAAGCAACGGCGTGCCGATAGAAACTGTATCCAAAATGCTTGGACACACCACCATCAAGCAGACCCAACACTATGCGAAAATTCTGCACAGCAAGATCAGCATGGACATGGCGGCTCTGCGGGAGAAGTATGCGGTTACAACGCCCGAACCTGAAAAGGAATGTGCCGAAGTTGTAATTGAACCTCTGAGATCAGCGTCTGTGTCGCCAAAATACACCTATGTGCTTGTGGCATCTTAATGTATAAAACCTGAAGTGCCAATTTGGAACATCAAGTTTTGAGGTCACAATTTGTGACCTCAAAACATATTACAATAAGGAATAAAATGATTGATCGCAAAATGCAGCATTAAACAAAGGATAAATATTTTATTATGAATGATATAACAAGCCTAAATGAAGAAGTGATAACCGGAAAAATCTATTTTATCCGGCGTCAGAAAGTAATGCTTGACAATGATCTTGCAGCACTTTACAATGTTGAAACGAAAGTTTTAAAACAGGCGGTTAAACGGAATGCGCTAAGATTTCCCGAATCGTATATGTTTGAATTAACCCAAGATGAGTTTCAATCTTTGAGGTCACAAAATGCGGCCTCAAATGAAGGGCGCGGCGGTACACGGTATTTGCCTATGGCCTTTTCTGAATACGGCATTCTCCAAATCTCTAATGTACTTAAAAGTCAGCGAGCGATTAAAGTTAGTTTTTTGATCATTGATGTATTTGTCAAACTGAGGAAAACCTTATCAGACCAAACGGAAATATGGTTAGCAATTGAAAAAATCAAAGGAAAATTGGATAATCAGGATAAAAGCATGGAAATCATATTTCGTTATCTTGATGAATTATCTGAACGTATCCCGCAGGTACCAGAACCTGGCCCACGAAAAAGGATCGGTTATAAACCGGATAATGAATAGATCTTTAAAACTTGATGTTCCAAAATGGAACATCAAGTTTTCTGTTTTAACTTTTCAGGGTGCCGGTTTGGCACCTTGAAGGTTTCGGGTAATTTTCCTGGTACGAGCAAACTCACATAGCTCCCTATAAACGGGTTATAAGATGGCTCATAAATAATATACCCAAAATCATTCAACTGGCGGATACACTTGTGGTAGGTCACAATACTGCCGATATGCGTTTGTCCCATAATTTCTTTGCGTGAGATCGCAACCGGATTAACAAATCCATTCAGCAGCCATTTATGGAACAGGCTCATATAAATACTGAAATGCCAGACGTTGATACGCCGGTCAGCAGCCATGACCCTGAACAGATCGCTAAATAAGAGCTGACTATTCATGGCTATCGCTTGCGTCAGTCAACATTCTTTGTATATCCTGGTAACGGTAATAATAGGTACCGCCGATCCTGGAATAGTGCAGTTTGCCTGTTGCCCGCAGCGTTAATAAAGTACCCGGTGAAATTTTAAGCAACTTCCTGACCTCTGCAGCTTTTAACCACTCTTTGGACTGTTGCATGTTCTTACTGAATAAAAACTTAATATCATTAATCAGGTCATTCCGAAACGCCTGCAAATCTTCCTTGGTTATTACTTCTACACTCATCGCTACATCGTCTTGTTTGTTCAGATTTATCTTCGTCAGAACAGCAGGTACACCTTGCTGCGACTGTTGCGTTTAAAGGAGGGTTCATAGCGGACATAGCCAAACGAATGCAGGTCCTTTATGCTTTTATGATACGTCGCCTGGGCGGAAACCTTTGCAATCCGCATGATCTCATAACTAAAAGCACGCAACGGGTTTGCACAATCGTTTTGCTGCCAATGTTGAAGTAACGCGGCATAAATACCAATATGAGTGATACTTATGCGCGCATCCTTCTCAATCGCGGTAAAAAAATCCGATAAGGGCTTGATCGCCTCCATGTCTTATGCTCTACTTTTTGGATTAAAAGCTTTAGGATGCCCTCATTCCCTGGCGCCGCGTACGTTGTTTTTCTCCCTGCGCTTGCTTCTGATCATCCTGTTTATGCTCCTTTCCGATAGTTGATGATTCAGCCGGTTTGCTACTGTCCGGCTGAACAGTCGGAGAATTGGGCTGATCCGCCGGGTTGTTTTGCAGCTGCACAACTTTAGCACCTCCATCCATTTGTGGAATGGTGTTGGTTTCACTCTGTACCTGCTTTTGTTCCTGTTGCTTTCCGACCGGCTTTAGCTCCAGGCGCTGGTTATTGCCATCATAAAAATCAAAACGTTCCTGGCGCGGGTTAGCGGCCATCGTTCCCTTAATTTCCTCTCCGTCTTTGATCACCGTCATTCTTGTAACATTGCCCTTTTCCAGGGAAGCGAGCAACCGGCTCCGGTCATAAGGCACCTCAAGTTCCTTTATCGGATACTTTTCTATGGCCTTTTCATGGTTCCAGAACATGGTTTTGGTCCGGAAATTACCGCGCTCATCGGTTTCCTTAAAATCAAGGGCCTTCCAGGCTTTATAGGTTTCGTCGGTAGCTTTCAACTTTTTACCATCGCCTTCTCCCACCACTTCCAGTTTATTCAGCTCTTTAAAAACCGCACGGGAATCCAGCATATTGTACCGCTCTTTCAGCGTGTAGTTGTTTTCTTTGCCGACATAATAGGATTGGTTGAGCACATCTTCCTTACCCGGTTGCTTCAAGGCAAGGTCATACCCGTTAAAAAAATACATTTCGCTTTCCTTTGACTTGCTGAAATGCAAAGTCGAGGAAACTTCATCCTTTCCGAATTTAGCCTTGTGCGGGAGGGTAAATTCCTGCTCCTGTGCCTGTATCTTTTCCTTTAATACATTGTCCAGGTTTTCACCAAAACCCAGGAACTTTACCTGGTTTTTCAGGTAATCATAATTTTTCATGTTGATTTCCATAACGATTGAATTTTTAATGGTTAATTTTTCTTGATTAAACTGACCGGGATAGGTTGATACTTTCAGCTCTTCCGGTTTGGTTTCCCTAAGCCGGTCGTTACATAATTTTTGCTTTCTGTCAGCAATATTGCCGCGCGAAAAAAGCGAAGAATTTTATTTCGATTGCCTGGTTCAATTTCCATCGCTGATCATTTTGTGTTAATAGCCGGACTCATTTTTTTATTATCCCGCAGCAAGAGCAGATGCCCGTCTTTCAGTTTGGCCTTGATGCGCTTGACCTTTTTGGAAAAAAGACCCTTAGCCGCGCTGATCCCGGCACCGGCCAGTTGGGTGCTGACGGACTGGTCAAGGCTCATCAGTTCCAGCCCCTGCACGCCGCTCGCCGCGCCATCCCTTACCGCGTCCCCGGTAATGGCTTCAGGCACGCAAATGCCCTCTAAGCCATCCGTCATATCAAATACCGTCAGGTCCACGGGCAGGATCAGGGTACCCAGGCGGATGAGCTTTATGGTCATCGCCATCCGCTGGTTGTACAGTGCGCCGCCACCATAAAGCAATTGTCCCTTCGGGATCAGCTGGCCGTTGATCGTTACCGTGTCCAGCAGCCGCAACCGGACGACCGTACCCTCGGTGATCTTTTGTTTGCCGTCAATAACCGCAGGGATGGCCTTGAACCGTTCATTATTTGTCGCTGAAACTTGCGGCGCTGTTTTTTCCCTTAGCCTCTCCGGATGCTGGATGTCCAGTATTTTTTCGAGCAGGCCGTTCATTTGTTTCAGTTCCGGGTCCTCATCGCTTTGCGGGCTAAGCTGCTCCCGCCTATTTACTGTTGTATTTCCGGTTGACAAAAGATCGGGACTGACCTTGACGGGTTGTGCCGGTTTGTTCAGTGCGGTTTGCAGCCGGGCCAATTTTTGATAAACCTCATCAACTTCCGCCGGTTGCTTGCCGGTACCGGTTAATCCGGATGGATTACCGGCGCCCGTTTCGTTAGTCCATACAGGTTTCGTATGAACCGGAAAATGAAGGCCGGCAGTATCGGACCCGTTATTTTGCCGGTAATAAGGATCGGTTTTCATTTGTTGCTTCAACCTCACGGAATCGGACGCCGCTTTGTCGTAATAGCTCATTTTGTTCAAACCGTGGTCATCTTTCAGTTTGGCATCCGGCAGTTTTGTGCTCAAGCCTTCGCGCTGGTGGATTTCGGCCCGAGCACTGTCAGGTCTACCGCCACCAAACGCCCAAAACAGTAGCGTGGTGAACGAAAAGACGATCACCGGAAGCACCAGCAGGGATTTGCGCTGACGGCGCTCTTTAAGGGTTAATGTTGTTGTTTCCATACTATTGATTTTTTCTTGTTTATGAGTTGAGGCATCCTGAAACGCGGTGCCGTTAACGATTGATGATTTTTAAATCCGTGTTTTCCAGGGTACTCCAGCGCTGGATCAGGAAGCCATGCGGGTTATTGTCACTCCTGGATACATTACGCAGCTCCCCTTCCGTGACCAGGCTCCGGGTAACAGTACTGGTGGTGCGGATGATACTTTGGGTACCGTAGCACCGGAAATGATAGGGATAGCTGCGCAGGTCGACCGCAACGCTGTCCACCCGGATCTGCTGGCTGATATTCCCGGCAATGATACCAGCGTAATAACCATTTTCAGAAAGGTTATCATATTCCTTTTTAGCAGATTCATCCGCCAGGTAAAGCGCTTTGGTCAGGTTGGCCTGGATGACCTTGTCATCGGGCGCCAGCGTAAAAAAGAGCTGGTGAAAGGTCTTCACATGATCCCTGGCCTCCACCCCTACATTATCTTTCCGGTCAGTGGCAATGGCTTCCAGTACCTTCCCGTTGTAAAGAATATAAAGCCGGCGCTGTATCATGGCTACCAGCGCGTTATGCTGGTATTCGACATAGCCAATGGTTATAAAATAACCTATCGTTAGCAGGATGGTAAAACCGCGCACATGCTGAAAGGCGGTTTCGATATTTCGCATTTTTTTAAACATGGTTTTTTTCCTCTTTCTTTCTTACACACTTCCTTGTTTAGCTGATAGATTGTTATCAGGTCTTGCCTGAAAGCTTGCTCCTGGTGTGTCCGTTTACGCCGCCGGGGTCTGTTTTTGGCATACCGGTCTTCGCCGAACTACTTTTAAAAATGTTTTGCATAATAGCTCCCCCGGCGTACGACAAGGCCATAGACGATAGTGCACTGGTTTTGGCAAACAATGCATGGCCGCCGACATTCATAATGTAATTGGCGACACTGGGAACTGTAAAGTAACCCACAATGCCGATAAGCAGGAAGATCAGGTAGGCCGTGTTACTATTGCCGAATTCCGTACCGGGCAGGTTGCCCGTTTGCTGTGCGATAATCATATTTTCCTGGATTTTGGCGATGATGGCCCCGAATATATTGGCAACAGGCAGCCACATGAACACATTGACGTACCGGGCTATCCATTGTTTTAGCGTATGCTGGAAACCATCAAAAATGCTCAGCCCGAAACAGAGCGGGCCGAGAATGGCCAGCACGATCAGCTTGAACGTCCGTATCGTATCTAAACAAAGGGCTGCTGCCTGGAACAATACGTTCAATAATTCGGCGATCCACTTTCTGGCCATATTCTTGACGCTCCAGCCTGAAAATGCATCAGCAATAGGATTGGCATTCGCAGCGTTTACACCTGAATTACCGGGATGGCTGTACTGATACCATTTATCCGGGTCGTTATTCGTTGAATTTGGTTCTTGTTCTCCGTTTGCATCCTCCGGTTTGTCCGCCAGCATTGTTGCGATCGCCTGGTTAGCATTCATCACCATATTTTGTGTGGCGGTAACCACCGGCTGCAAAACGCCGTTGACCAGCGACAACACCATTGGAAAAAACATGATACAGAAACCCAGTGCAAAAGGACGCAGCAGGGGATAGATATCAATTGCCTCAGCCGCGGCTAGATGTTTCCATACCCTGGCAGCGATATACCACAAGGCAGCAAACCCGGCGATGCCCCTGGCTACGCCAATCATTCCGCTGCACAGCGGCAACATTTGATTATACAGCTGCTGGAGTATCCCTTGTAAACTATGCAGGTCGTCCGCCACGCCTTCCGCGCGGGAGAGTAAAGGCGAAAGCGTGGCTAATGTTGCCAGCATGGCAACCTTTGAAATCCTTTTTTTCATCATCCGTTAGTTTATGCCATACAGCTTTTTGAGTGTCCGGCGGTCGTTTACATCCCTTGATCTTTGCAAGGCGGTTTTATACGCCTGATCGTTAAATCTTCTTAAAAAACTCAGCTGGCTATGGCTGTCTGTATAGATCCGGTCAATCGCTGTCAGCCGCTCCGCATCACTCATCCGCAGTTGGCTGTCCGTCACCACCATGGTCAGATCATCCAGGTTTTTCAGGCTGGCGCTGACCAGGTGATCATAAACAGCCATCATGTAGCCGGTCTCGTCCGGGTCAAAATGCGGATCGCGCCGGAAAGTCGTGCAGGCGGCTTTATATTCACCGACTAGCGCAGCCTGATCATTAATGATGTCCGCTATCCTGGGGTACTTCCGGACAGCAGGGCTGACAAGCATCAGGCCGTCGAGAAATGCTTCGTGCAAGCTGAAGTTTCCCTGTGATACAGCCTTTACGGCGTTATAGCTTTTATTGAGCACCTCATAACCTTTGTACATTTGCTGTAAAATGCTTTTCAGCCCGGCAAGCTTCCGGTAGTCCAGGCTGAGCTGCTCGAGGCATTGGGCAACGGACTGCGCCCGACTTATCTCTGAAGAAAAACATACCGTCACCAGTAAGACAAATCCCATTTTAAACACGCTTTTCATATTTTTTACCTTGACCCTTTCTGTTTTTATCTCAATTGATCCCGTATAATTTTTTAAGCTGTTGCTTTTCTCTTTGGGCCTGTAACCGGCCGGTAGCCAGCTTCCGGCATTTCGCAGTGAAATACCCGGTAAAGGCGTACTTATCCTTCATAGCATTATACAAATGATCCAACCGTTCCAGCCTTTGCTGGTCGGTCAGCTGCAACTTGCCGGGTGTCAGTACCAGCGTCAATTCGTCCAGGTCCTTTTTGCATGCTGCTATGATATTGTCATAAACATTTTGCAGATAGGCCAGCTCGTTAGGCTGCAATAGTTTTTGCTGTTGCTGCCAGCTGATCTCACCGGAAAACACATGGATAATTTGCTGTTGCAAACCGGCGATGGCCTTACCTTGGAGATTGTTTTGTACCACCGGTTTGACCTGCCAAAGGGAATTAAAATAGGCGGTATGTAAACCGAAGGTGCCGTTTTTGAGCTCATGTGCCGTACTTAACCCGTTTTCAGCAATGCGGTAGCCGCCTTTGATGGCCTGCAGGCAGATCTCCAGGTCAGCGATCTGCACTGCCATTAACTGCTCTTTTTGGGATTGCTGGCTGAAAAAGCCGCCTAAGAACTGTGCTTTCACCTGCATTAAGGTAAGGCTGGTGAAAAGAAAAAATAACCCGGTCTTTTTTATCCGTTTCATAAAACTCTATTTTTTGTTTATATGCTGATGCTGCTGCTTTTATCCCCCTTCAGGGGCTTAGGGGGTAATGCCATAAAGCTGTTTTACTGCTAACCTGTCCTGTTCGTCCCTAACACGGGCCAGGCTGAGCATCACGTTCTGCTGGTTGAACTGCCGGAGGTGGTCCAAATTGGCCTGCATGCCACTGGAGGCCTGATGTATCCTTTGCAGCCTCCCCGCGTCATCCATCTGGGTGATGAAGGAGTTGACCGCTAAGAGCACCTCGTCCAGGTTACGCAGGCTTTCCTGCAGGATACCGGCATAGATATTCCCCATGTAGCTGATTTCTCCGGCTGAAAAATGCTTGTCCCGGTGAAAAAGCGCATTGGCGCTTTGGTACTCGCTGAGCAATTGCTTTTGCTGGCTGATGATCCGTTTTACCACGTCATAATCTGCAATAATGGTTTTGACCTGCGCCAGTTCCTGGTAATACCCCTGGTATAAATTCTTTTCCTTGTTCAGCCAGCCGGAGATATCGTTCAGCCTACCCAGCGACATGTTGTTTTCCAGTTGTTGTTCCGCATTTTGCAGCGCAATCGTCTGGTTTTGCAGTCGTTGTACCTTCAGGTCGATAGCCGTGATGATCTTTTTGAGCGCTGAGGTGAACAAGCCCACGATGGGGACCTGGGCCTGTGATCTTTCGGGCCGGGCGATTGTGAGCGCCACCATAACGCCGATAGTAAATATTATTTTTTTCATGATCACGCTAATAATTTGGGTTGCTGCATTTCCTTTACCATGGCTTCAATGCCCTTTTGAACGCTGCCGTGCCTGGCGGCCAGTTCCATGACTTTCACCCTTTCGGTTCCTTCCGTGGTGTAGGCATAATATTCTTCCGGGCACAGCTCATTTTTATATACTTTCAGCTGTTGTCCCCCGATGTCAATGAAGATCTCGTGGTTATCCTTGTTGACCGATAGTAATATGGTCTTGCCTTTTTCCGGCAGCCCCAGTACATCCTGCAGCTTTTCGATCCTGCCCTGGAATTTCCGCATGTCCATCAATATTTTGATATCGGCGTTATTGATGATGGCGTCCTTGATGATCGGCGATGAGACCAGGTCTTCCAGTTCCTGGGTGATGACAATGGGAATGCCGTTAAACTTGCGGATCGTCTTAAAGGCATATTTCAGGAATTCCGCCATACCGGATTTGGCAATGGCTTTCCAGGCTTCGTCAATGGTCAAAACTTTTCTTACGCCTTTCAGCTTGCGCATCTTGCTGATGAACAGCTCCATGATAATGAGCGTTACCACCGGGAACAGGATCGGGTGGTCTTTGATGTTGTCCAGCTCTATGACAATAAAGGGTTGGTCTAACAGGTCCAGGTTCTCTTTGCCGTTGAGCAGGTAATCGAACTCCCCGCCTTCGTAATAGGGCCTGAGCACGTATAAAAAATTATCGACGTCGAAATCGCGGTCCTTTACCCGCTGCCCCTTCAATACGTCCACATAATGCGTTTCGAGGTACTCGTAAAAAGTATTGAAGCAGGGAAACAGGCTCTTGTCCTTTTCCAGGTACCGGTAAAATCCCTGCAGCGCATTGGACAGCGCGACGTATTCCGAGCGGTTAAACCCTTCGTTTTCCTGCTTCCACAAGGCGACCAGCAAGGCTTTCAGGCTTTCCTTTTTTTCCGTATCCGGGATTTCCCCGGCTTTGATATAAAAAGGGTTAAAACGGATAGGGTTTTCTTCCGTATAGGTGAAATAATAGCCGCCAACCAGCTCGCACAAACCCAGGTAGCTGCCGCCGATGTCTACCGTTACGCAATGCGCCCCCTGGTCATACAGGGAACGGAGGATATGATTGACGGTCATCGATTTACCGCCACCGGAGGTCCCGCAACAAAGCACCCCCATATTGGAAGAAATGCCTTCCCTGCGCGGCCCGTCAAACAGGTCCACAAACACCGGCCTGCCGGAACGGTCACAAAAACGGATGCCCTCATCCGGTGCCGCGCTCTTATAGTTACTTTCCAGGTTCAGGAAACAGCAGGCCTGTTCCGCGAAGGTATCAAAGGTGTCATTGACCGGGAAATCCGCCGCGTTGCCGGGGATGCCCGCCCACCAGATCTGCGCGGCACCCGCCGTTTCGGGTTTGGCAGCGGCATCCATCCCGGCCAGTGCCGAGGCGACCTGGTTTTTCATGTCCTTCAGCTCTTCCGGGTTGTCCGACCAGACCATCACGTTGAAATGCGCCTTGACCGGGAGCCTTTGCTGGCTGATCGCCTCGTTTAAAAAGTCGTTGGTCGCCTCCAGGGAAATTGCATTTTCACGGGAATAAGCGGACAGGGATTGCAGCCGCAGGCGCTTTTTCTCCAGTTGCCGGAGCGTATCCTGTGCGTCGCCGACCAGGATGAACTGGTTATAGATATGGTTGCAGGGCAGCAGTAATCCCAGGCCGGCGGCGAAGCTGACCGGGAATTTGGTTTTATCCGTAGAATAAGCATCATAGGTGATCCGCGAACCGCAAAGACCGGGCAGGTCTTCCGCATCGCCTAAGGTATAGATCGCCAGCTGCTGGTCCCCGATGCGGATAGTATCCTGAAATTGAATGTCTTTGTATACCTGCTGCTCATCCTGTTCCGGCAGGCAGCAATACCGCTCGATCAGTCCGGTTTTTCGGGGCAGGCTTTGCAGGTCAGCCGCTTTCAGCTGGGTCAGTTTGACCAGGCGGCCGTCTTCCAGCAGGCGTTTAAACTGCCCGGCCAGGTCCAGGAATTCTCTCAAAGCCTGCGGCTTCAGTGTCTCGCTGGGAACGAGGGACGGCCGGAGCAGGTTGGAAAAAACGGAATTGCCCGGTTTCCGGCCTGCCGGTCTTTTCGTCAGCAGGATATAGCAGTCATGCTGCAGATACGGCCTGCCGCTGAAATAGCGCGCACTGCTTTCGTTTAAAAAGCTGCGCTGCTTTTTTTGTTCAGCGGCCTGGTAGTTGCGCCGGACGAACCAGTCCTGCTTGTGCAGCACGCTGTTTTTGGGCAGCACTTTAACCGCTTTCAGCCAGGCCTGGTGCAGGTTTTCGTAATCCTCGTCCGATAGCGTAAACACTTCCGGCAGCGTGGCTTTGAACACCACGGTAAATTCCCCTTGCGTGGACAGGATGCAGTCATGCTCCACGCCCATAATCGGTAATATATCCTTCAACTCTTTTTCCATCTCCGTTTATTCTTCTCTGTTTTTTTTAAGCCCCTCTCTAACTGAGGCTGCTTTAAAAGCGTGGCCTGTTTTTGGGCTTCATTTGCCGTACTATTTCCTGGTGCTCCCGCCGCAATTGTTCGCGGTTGCGCCGGATAAGCGCGGGAATATGGGTTTCGCTGAGCGGGATGACCGCTGCTTTCAGCTCTTTTTGGATCGGGTAGCGGCGGAGCAGCTCCCTTTCCTCCATACCATACTGACGGGCAGCGGCCACCGGGTCGAGGCCGGTCCCGTTGGGTATCTGGATCCTGACCACGCTGCCCGGGAATTCCGTCAGTTTGGGGTCGATCTTCACCACCTGTTTTAGGAGCGGGTGGTAGAAAGCCTCATACTTTGAGCCGTCGCCGCTAAGGCCGAATGATTTTAAACTGATGACCGGGTGAAAGTTTTTGGCGTGCCGCAGTTCCTGCAGGCGGAGGTCTATGATAAATCCCTCACCGGCGATATCGATCCTGGGCAGTGCGCCTTTCAGGCGCAAGTCCAATGCTTCCTGGTCAACGATAAGCTCGAAGTCCGATTTACCCATCACCAGCTCCGGCGGCAGGCCATACCTGGCTGCCATTCCCTCGCGGTCGAGGTCGGTCATTTGGGGAACATCGATAACTTTTACCCGGTTCTGATCAAAAAGATCTTTCGCCGCCCGCAATTCATCCGGATCATAGAGCAAACGGTAAAAAGCGCCGTGATCCTGCATATCGTTGATAAAGGATATTTCATTGGCATGGTCATTGGTTTGCCGTAATACCTGCTTTTCGATATCAACCAGGAAGCTGGTTCCCTCAATCGTGAATAACGGCACTGGCCTTAGCTTTTTCATTTTCATTCCTCCTTATCTTGATAAATACCGAAATAATTTGC
This sequence comes from Mucilaginibacter sp., assembly GCF_028288225.1. Lineage (GTDB taxonomy): Bacteria > Bacteroidota > Bacteroidia > Sphingobacteriales > Sphingobacteriaceae > Mucilaginibacter. The sequence goes on along the minus strand of NZ_JAQBOC010000061.1, from coordinate 56,008 downwards.
GGCTATAGGATTTCAGCACCTGGGGTACACGCCGTTTAGCAAGGGCTTTCATCATGCCGTATTCACCGTATTTCCTGCTCATGGCAAAGAGTCTGATGCTCATGTAAGCACCGCTTCCGCCGATTACCGCAAAACACATGACTGTTCCCGCTCCCGCGATGTACAGGACGGCAAAAAAGATCATCAGCGCGATCACCATGCCGCCGAAATACCAGATATATTGCGCTTTAAGCCCCCGGAACTCAATACTCTTATTAATGCCTTTATTGATGTGATATATACTGTTGCTCATGGTCTTATATTTGCTGTATTTGGTTGGGTCGGGGTCATTCCTGAGTCACCTGCCGCGCGTTTCGTTTGCCGGGCGAATAAATTGAGCATGCGGCCTTCATAGTGCTGTTCTACCCGATGGCGGATAGCAGCGATCGAAAAAATGTAACGGTGCAGCGGACAACGGATATGTTGAAAGGTCGGGGCATTCATAATTTTAAACCTTTCGTCTTTTTGCCACGCAGCGATATCTCCCCGCGCAGCGCGCTCCCATTGACTACGGCCTGCGTTACCCATTTCTCGGGGTCGTTTTGTTTTTGCTGGCCGGGCATGGCAATAACCTTTGCTTCCGCCTGGTTGATCCCGTTTTTTTTCTCATCTGCAAGCATTTCTTCGGATCCCTCCTGCTGGTTTTGTGCCGCTTGTTTTTCCAGGATCTTTTGCGCGATCTCCCTTTCCAGCCGGGATAATTCACCTTTCATCTGCTGCAGTTCGGTTTCTTTTTCAAAAGGTTTGCCCAGCAGGCTTTGCAATTGGGGCAGCTGTTCTTCCATTTCCCGGAGCTCCCTTCCCTGCTTTTCCACCAGGCCGTCCACCTTGTCAATGGCGTTCAGGAAATAGCGGGCCGCCAGCTTGGGATTATCCGTATTGGGCGTGCCTGAGCTGAAGGTATAGCGGACACTGCTGCCCGGCCGCTCAGCAAACAGGGTATTGTACTCCCTGGTCAGTGGCTTGCCATCAAGATTGGTCAGTTCCTGTTCGTTCCGGATGTACAGTTTAAAACCGTAGAGGCTACCTAGTTCCTTTGGATTATCAGCCGCGCTTTTGGGCTTCCACGTCCGGTAAAGCCGGATCAGGTAGTTTCCGATGGCTTTGCTGTCAGCACTTTCCAGTTCTTTCAGGCGGATGGGGTTGGCTTTCGAGCCGTCCTTTTCCAGTTTCAGCTGCTTATGGTAAACTGCCTGGTCATTTTCGAGCACTTTCAGCATCTGTATGTTCCGCTCCTTTTCCCATTCCAGATTTTCCAGTTGGTAGCGGATACGGACGATCTCCCGGAAGTGAGCCGTTTTCAGGCTTTCGGTGACCGCGATCCTTTTCTCCAGCTTGGTCTTTTCCAGCAGGGTCGTATCTCCCGAGAGAATAGCGATGTATTCCGAGAAATTCATGCCGCTCTTTTCATCCATGGAACCCTCATCGATGGTGCGCACGTTGAGCTCGCAGTTCTTCATCTGCGAGATAAAGGTCTGTTTGTTTTTGAGCAGGTTAAACTTATAGTTGTCAAGGGATTGCTCTACGGCGTAGATAAAGTTCTGCACTTTGTTATCGTAACCTGATTTGGCCAGTTTATTGCCCTGCCTCGCGCCGCGCCCATTGCGCTGTTCCAGCTCGCTGGGTTTCCAGGGGATGTCGAGGTGGTGCATGGCGATCACCCGTTCCTGCACGTTCAGGCCGGTACCGGCTTTTTCGGTACTGCCGATGAGTATGCGGATATCGCCGCGGTTCATCTTTTTGAACAGGTCGGGTTTCTGCTTATCCGTCCAGTCGTGGATAAAAGTGATGTGACCTGCCGGGATCGCCATATCCCGGACCAGCTTTTGCTTCAAGGCATCATAGATATTAAAGGCATCGGGCTTGGGCGTACCGATATCGCAAAACACGATCTGGGTGCCGCGTTCCTTTTGACTGCCCCGGTATAATTCGGCCAGTTTCCTGGCGCAGACATTCACCTTAAAGTCCGGGTGATCCTCGTATTTAACCGGGTCAATGAGCCGTAGATCCGCCGCCATCTTTTTCGCGTAATTGGTGGCGATCAGCATCCGGCCTTTATCCTCGTCATCGCTCAAAGGGGGACGCCCGATCAGGGTCGCATCGCCGGTTTTGGCGAATTGCATCAGCCGTTTGATAAAATCAGCCTGCTCGGGGGTCGGCGGAATATTGACCAGCCGTTCGTCCAGCGCCGGTTTATCCAGGGAGATATGTTTAGCAGTTTTGTAATCGGTGATCTCGTTATAGAACAGCGCCAGTTCGGGTACTTTGATAAAATGCCGGAAGCGTTCCTTGGCGATAATTTCATTGGTAACTGAGAACTCGAAGTCGGTCGTCTTTTTGGCGAAAACTGCCGCCCAGCCGTCAAAGTTCTCAATGCGCTGCCGTTCCATTTCCTTTGGCCGCAGGTATTTAAAGATCAGGTACATTTCGGTCAGGCTGTTGGAGATCGGCGTGCCGCTCAGAAAAGTCACACAGAGATCGGCGTCAAACTTTTCCTGCAGTGTGCGCACCGCGAAAAGCATATTAAGCGCCTTCTGGCTGCCTTCGGTATTGCCCAGGCCCGCCACCCGGTCGTGCCGGGTGGTGAACGTCAGGTTTTTGAACTTATGGGATTCGTCCACGAAGAGGTGGTCGATGGCCATCTCCTTAAAGTCGATGCCCTTGTCCTTTTTGCCCTCGATCTCATGCTGGAGCGTTTTGAGCTTAGCTGTTAAATTCTTTTTGCGGACTTCCAGCCCCTTGAGCATACGGCGCGAAATATCGCCGCCTTCGTCCTGCAGCGTGTCCAGGTCACGTTCGGTATGATCCAGCTCGGTTTGGAAAATGCGCCGCTGGATCTCCGGGGACTGCGGGATCTTGCCAAACTGGTCATGCGTCAGGATGATACAGTCCCAGTTATTGTTTTTGATCTCGTGGAAAAGGCGCAGGCGCTTGTCGGGCGTAAAATCGTTTTCTCCGGGCGCTAGGATACGGGCATTGGGATAGGCTTTCCGGTACGTTTCAGCGATCTGGTTGACATTTGCCTTAAGCGCCAGGATCATGGGTTTATGCACGATGCCGAGGCGCTTCATTTCCTGCGCTGCCACGATCATCGTCAGCGTTTTGCCCAAACCCACCTCGTGGTCGATCAGTGCACCCCGGTTCTGCACAATCCGCCAGGCGGCATTTTTCTGCGAACTATAAAGGTCTTCGATGCCCAGCGCTTTTTTATCCAGGCCCGGGAAACTCAGGTGATCGCCCTGATACGCGCGCAGTACATAGCAGTTAAAGGTATCGTTGTACAGCTTTTCGAGGTATTTCTTTTCCTCGGCAGGCAGCTCCTGTAACCAGCCCACAAAGCCGGAACGAATGCTTTCGATCTTTTGATGAGCCAGCTGGATGGCTTCATTATCGGGGTATCTTTTAGTTTTGCCGCTGCCCAGAGAAACCTCGTAGCTAAAGTAAGGGCTGGTATTTTCCATTGCGTGTTCCAATAAGGTATAGCCGTAAGTCCGGCGGCTGCTTTCTTTTGGCGTGATGGCAAATTCCCGGCTGATCTTCAGATTGCTGCCCTTGGTACTGACTTTAAAGTTATCGCCGGAATGCAGGTAGGCGATATGCACAGGCAGTTCAAAGAAATCACTGGCGAACCGTTCGTAATAAGCCAGCGGGAACCAGCGCTCACCAAGGTTAAAGTCCAGCAGCTCAAAAGGGATCGGTTCGGGTTGCACCCTGCTGATCGCCTGCAAACTGTGTTGCAGATGTGCATCCTGCGGGTTTTGTTCCGCCCGTTGTTGCGCGATTTCCAGCTTCTGCACCACGTTACCCGATAGGTACTGGTCGACCGTTTCCCATTCCCGGGTTTGAGGGTTCAGGCAGATATGGCTTTGCAGGCTGATGGTTACCTCATCTGCAGAAAGCCCCGTCACAGCGCCGATAAAGCTCAGGTCGACCGCACCTTTTTCATTCAGACAGCGGGCCAGCGCCGATACCGGGTCATCGGTTTTAAAGTCCTCCCGGTTCCGGAACACCGGCGCCGTCAGGATATCGGCAGGCTGAAAATCGTTACCGTTTTTTACTTCGATAGAGGACAGCAGTTTAAAGCCCTCCTTTTCATCGGCCAGGACCAGCCTTCGGTTAGCCGGACGATTGAGTTCGCCGTATTGCTGCACAAATTGGTTATAAGCCTCCTCCAGTTCGCGGCGGAAGGCCGGGTATTCGGTTTGCGCGGCGGCTTCAGTTGCATATAGTGCGAGGTAATGATCCCTTACGGTGATATACCGCTCATAAAACAAGGCGTCCTTTTGATCGGCCAGCGGCTGAAAGACGGCCTGGCTGCGCGTATCGTTGATCCGGTGGATCGTTCCGGTCTGCCCGTTCAGGCTGACCAGGCTGCCTTCCTGGTGAAAGGCGTTCAGTGCACGGTAATAAATTTCGGCATTCTGGCCGAAATTGAAAAATCCCTTCAGGCTCTGGTCGCCTTCGACGTAAAAATCATGGTTATATTTTTGGAGCGCGGCCACCAGCCGTGGCAGCTCCTGGCTGAGCAAGTTACCATTGAGCCAATGAAAAGGCACAACGATCCCTTCTACGTTGGCTACCAGTTTGTACCCGAATTGTTTGCCCCCCTGATAGCGGGCGGTCAGCAGCACCACGCTTTCGTGCTCCGGGTTATCCTTCGTGCGGATGGTGCCGATGAGCCGGGCGCTGATCTTCTGTACCGTATTTTCGTCCGATTCCTTTATATAATCCATCGCCCGGTTACCGTTTTCGGCGGGTGCGCTGTCAAAAAGGCCCAGCTGAACGCTGACTTGTGCGGCCGTATTTTCAGGCATCGGCAGGTAGTTAAGCAATGGCTTTTGTGCTGCTTTTTGCGCTTCATTTAACGGGCTTTGCGCCAGCTTGAAAGCTTCAGGCCGGAAATGAGCCTGCAAACCATCGCGGAGGTTCTCCCGGAGAACGCCTGTAACCGCAGCAATGTCGCCCTGCTGCCAGGTGACCTCGTGCGCCTGCCCATACTGATTCTTACCCGCCCTGATGGTGTCTGCGGCGATGATCCGTTCCCGTTCGGTGTCGATAAATTCGTTGACATGGTACCTGCCGAACTCATTTGCCTTATGCGCGGTTTCCAGCAGCATCTCTTCATCAGCGTTCAGTTCCGTTTTACTGCTGTTCTTTTGCACAACCAGTAAATGGCTGGGCGCTTCGGTGTTACCGGTATCCTTCATCAGGTTATCCGGCATGACGGTGAGGCTGATAAAATCAGCGTGGTGAAAAAGGTATTCCCTGGCTGCGCGGTTAGACGGATTATTAAGAAAAGCATCTGTGGTGATGAATGCCATAATGCCACCGTCGGCCAGCTTATCCAGCCCTTTGGCGAAAAAATAATTGTGGATCTTGCCACTGATATCCTTATCCGGGAAAGCCGGGTCATAAACCTGGAAACTGCCGAATGGGATATTGCTGACGATCAGGTCATGCTGCCCATTTTCTGTATCGGCCGTTTCTTCCAGCCCTTTGACCTGCACATTAACTGGCGCCGGTAAGGTCGCTGCCAGTGCTCGCAACACCATACCTGTAACGATGTCTTTTTCGACCGCGGTGATCTGTTCAGTGTTTGGGAAGGCCTTGATCAGTTCAGTGATGAAAATACCCGCGCCGCTGCTCGGTTCATAGGGATGTTTAGGGTCGATGCCGTTTTCCTTCAAGACTGCATACAGCGTTTGCGGAACAACTGCCGGTGTGTAATAGGCGGTCAGGATGCTGTCACGAATGGATTGTACAGCGGCCTTGTAATCCGCTTCCGGCAAACCGTCCTTAAGCAACTCGTGCAGTTCCATCATGGACGGGTACAGGCGCAGATCCTGCCGGGAAGCATTCCGGTCAATCCAGCCCTGCTTTTCCCCGGCAGGAAACAGCACCGCTTTCAGTCCGCCGAAACCGGCATAAGCCTGCAAAGCCGCCTGGTCTTCAGGATGGGCGGTTTGCCCGTTCCGGTGCGCCAGCGCGATTTTAATCGCGGTGATATTATCCCTTAGTTTTTGAAACTGATTGTAAGCCATTGTTCCGCACTTATCTTTCTGACTATTTCCTTCTTTGCTTACCGTTCAAGGTATTCTGCGATCATACCCATGACCGCATATTTCAATTCCCTGCTATCCTCGTTTTCCTCCCCGAAACCGAACACTTCGAAAATGGGCTCGCAGGCACCGGTCAGGTTGATGAGCTCGTAGGTCAGGATGCCGCTCGTGCTCATGCGCCGGTAATCTACCTCAAACTCTTCCTCCAGCAAGCTCCGCATATATTCGAAGCGTGATGGCCTGAGATCCCTGGTCAGTTCTTCCATGCACAGGGCTTCAATGACATAGGGCGGGCGGTTCTCTGCCTGCAATGCTTCGCAAAGGTCCATTACTGAGTCGACCTTGTGTTCGAGGTAGTGGGGCAGCCGGTGATCTTCCTGCAGGGAGATCAGCAGGTCCAGGTGGTTTTGAACCAGGTAGCTGTGCAGCTTATTCATAAGTAGTTCTTTCATGACGGTATCGATTGGGTTTCTATGCTCCCCCTTCAGGAGCCAGGGGGTTTACATCCCGAAAAATGATTTGATGATGGTGGCCACCACGACCAGGAAGATACAGGAGCCGAACCAGGCTGCCGCAACCTTACTGGTATCCTGGTCCCCGCTGTTCCACTTCTGGTATACCTTGACGGCCCCGATCAGGCCGACGATTGCCCCGATGCCGTACATCAGGTTGGTGCCGGAATCAAAATAACTTCTGACCTGCGTGTTCGCCTGGTTGATACCCGCATTGCCGTCCTGGCTTCGGGCAGCCATGCTCATGATTAGCAGCAGTATGAGGGTGCTGCCTGTTTTAAGGGGTTTACCCCTGAATTTTCCACTCCACGTTTTCATCTTCTTCATTGTTTTTAAAGGCGATGGGGCTGCCAGCCTGATATTCACCGGACTGGTGGGTCCATCTTCACTTATCTTTTTTCGGTTAAAAATTCTTTTTCAATTGCGCTCGCGCGCTTCGCCGTTTGGTAATCATCCGGGCCAATAACTTTCCTGCGCTCCCGGTTTATCACCGCGTCGTCAGCAGCAGGGTCAGGCGGACAGCAGGAAATTGCTGCCTGGTCTTTTTGGCTGCTTCCGGTTATCCCGGCCAACTCTTGAGCTGGCCGGGGCCGGGAGCCGCGCTGCCTGCTAACCGCTCCACCACTCATCTGCCTCATCTTCGGTCAGTCCGGCAACGCCTGTCCTTTCACATTCCGAAACCACCAGTTCATTGATGGCCGGCCGATGCGGTGAGGTCTTAAGCGAAACATGACCGCGGAATAGTTTTTTGAGCTGCGGGATGAGCACCGCAGGCGCAAAGGGCTTGTCAGCCGCAGCCAGTATAATTTGCTTGATCTTCCCGATCAGTTCATCTGCTTCAGCCATGGAATCATCCGGCAGTCCATCATAATTGCTATTGGCAGGAGCTGGCGCAGCAGCTGCCGCTTCAGGTTCCCCGTACATTAAGGCAGCGGGTAAAGCATTGCCTGCAACGGGTTTGTTGCCGCAGATCCGGTTGTACAGCTGACTGATGTCGCCTGCAAAAAATCTGATGCCCAGCATGATGTAATAAATGACCAGCAGGAAGGTGATAAATTCCAGGTAGCTGGTCCAGGTAATGCGGTGTAGTAAGCTCATTTCTTTCTTCCTCTTTGGTTAATTTGGATGCTTTTATTTTGCCGGCAGCACTAAGATGGCTGCCTGTTTGCCAGTACAAAAGAACTTTATCCGGCTTCGCGCTACAAGTTCAAGTTCCGGCTGAACCCGCAGCTGCATCCTTGAATCCGATTGATAATGAGCGTGATATATTTTGCTGATGAAAGAAAAAAACAATAAGCTTAAGATTTGGTGGAAGGAAGGAAACCGGGAAGGACGGTTCAGGCTATGCGATGGAGGGATTAAAGGCGGGCGGAAAAAAATTCAGGGTTGTTGGTTTTTGGCCGGAAAAGGCCCGCTATCCGCGGGCGGAACGGGTTTCTCACGCTGGTGTTTATTTATATTCCCTGATCTTGCGGATGAGTTTTTCGAGTGCGTCAATGGCGATGGCTTTATCGGCTTCTTCGGGGTGGTAGGTGCTGCTGCGCATGCTGTTCCAGGAGATGTCCTTTTTTTGGGAAGTGGACAGGAAGGGCACAATGGAGCGGAAGACGAGGCTGATGGAACGCGACATGATGAGCCGGGTATCGTCAGCAGCTTTCAGGATGAGGCCCATCTGGTCGACGCTCAGTTTGCACAGCACTTTAAAGCCTGCAGAACTATTTTTTGACCGCAGCATCCTGTCTTTTCCATCCTCGTCCGAAATATGCCGGCCATATCTTTTGACAAGTTGATTTTGCAGTTGCTCGAGTTCCATAATGATCCGCTCACCCGTTTCGAAAAGCGGGCTGTTTCCCGGATAGGCTGAAAAGTTAACCATGGCCTGATCCTTTAGAAATTCCAGTGCCCGGGCATACTGCCGGAGCAGTATTTTTTGCTTTTTTTGCGAACACAAAAAAAAGGTTTGGGTTTTAAGGCTGTAAAGGATATTACGGTTTTCTGTTTTTAATTGTGACCGGATCAGTTCAATTTGAGCTGCCGGTAATTGCGCTATGTTGGTTTGATCCGGGTTTAAGGTCACTTCGACCACTTCCTCTAGCCAGGTAAACGGATAGGTTTGTTTGCTGAGTAGACATTTGCTCATCGCTTTAACTGCATATTAAGGTTTCCAGATCTTCTTTTAGCAGGTCACTTAACCTCCCGGGTTAAAATCAGTTCCTCCTGTTATTCGCCGGGCGACCGGTAACAGCGTGGATGTTGTTTAAAAAGTTCATTCCATTTTGCTGACCGGGAAAAGATGCAAAAATTGTGCTTCTCTTCAGGTGTTTTAATGGTGAAAAAAGTGTGGTCTTCCTCTTTATAAGAATTATTCTTTTCAAATTATCTTTAGGCCCCGCTTTAAAAGCTTGCCAAAACACCTCGTAAAACTTGCGGCTCAGTATAATTCGGGCCATTAACTGTTGAAAAAAAATAAGTAAAAAAACTTTTTATTTACTGACTTGTTTAATCTTTAATTACGATCTGTTAATCCAAAGTTAATGTCTTGTAAAGCCCGGCAGTTTTGATCTAAATCAAAATCATATGGCCGAATGGAATGAACTCGAGGCGGCGGAACATTTGTTCCAGGTCCTTACTTTTATCGCCCCGCTTTCTGCGGCATTGCAGGAACGGATGGGCGGTTACCTAAAACAGGAAAACCACCCCAAAAAACACCTCTTGTTGCGGCAGGGCGAAATTGCCCGGAAAATCTTTTTTATCAGGAAGGGGTTTGCCCGGTCCTTTTTTCATGATAAAGAAGGTAATGAACATACAAGCTGGTTCATGGGCATGCACGATATCATGATCTCTGTTTATAGCTTTTATACACAACAGCCCTCCGCTGAAAACATTGAATTGCTGGAGGACAGTATGCTTTTATCGCTGACCTGGGACCAGGTGCACACCATCTATGCGGAACATCCCGAATTCAACTACCATGGCCGGCTGCTCACGGAGAAGTATTATATACAATCCGAGGAACGCGCCATATTGCTCCGTACAAAAAAACCTGCGGAGCGTTACCAGCGGCTGCTCCAAAGCCACCCGGGGATCCTTCAAAAAGCATCGCTCCGGCAGATCGCATCCTTCCTGGGCATAACGCAGGAAACGCTAAGCCGGATCCGCGCACAAAAGTCGAATTTGATTTAAATCAAGAAAACGGCACTTTGGATTTTCCAATTTTGTTCCTAAAAAAAGCAATGAAAAGAAGAATTACCTATGTATTCCTGCTTTTAAGCAGCCTGGCTGCCTGCAGGAAAGAACAGCAAGTGCTGCCGAACAATGCGGCAGCGGCAAGTAAAACCGATTCCCTCACACTTGACAGGGTAAAACAGTTCTACAGCAAACAAACGGCCAGCTCAAATCTTACCGCTGAAAGTACCGGGCAATCTTTCAGTCTTTCAAAATTGGCGGTCCCGTGGAATAATGCCCGTTCATTTGCCAACAAAAGCGGCAATTACTGGCTGGTCCCGTTAAGTGGCGCGCCAATTTTTCAAAAAACAAAACAAGGCTACCGGAAGCTGGCATTTTTGCGTGATGCTGACGGGACAATCCAGGCGCGGATACTGGAGTTCATTCCGGACGGCTTGTATTTCCAGCGAAAACGAAAAGTAACCACTGCCGATTATACGGGCCGGATCTTTATTTATGACCAGGCCTATCATTTGCTGGGCGGCGAGCTGAGAGCAAACGGAAAGCTTGCCGGGCAAATAAGACCCTCCGCTCATGCTTCCGGCACCTCTTCCCTGGTACGCACGGATAGCATGGCAGTAACGGAAGATTGTGAGTGGTATGATAACAACTATATCAACTCGGATGGTATGCTGGTCGTTTATTCCGAAAGGATCTGCACCCTATCCATTAGTGGCAGTGATGGTACGGGCGATGGCTTTGACGGCGGCAGCGGGAACTATGCAGGCAGCGGCGATGGCGGGAACGGCGATTCCGCAGGCACCCCACCCGCTTCCAATCTCCCGGGGGAGCTTGGTCCGGCAATCAACCCAAAAAGCCTGATGGATTGTTTCGGAAATGTCCCCAGTGCAGGTGCGGCCATGAAGGTCACCGTTTATGTCCAGGAACCATTTCCCGGCACCTCCTTCAATATCGGGCCTAACAGTGTCGGTCATGTTGCCATCGGCCTGACCAAAACAAACGGCAACAATTCGGTGACCCAGATTGTCGGGTATTACCCAAACGCTTCCGGGCTCGATAAAATACATGCACCTTCTAAAGTAGTCAACAATGGTGGTGATCTTGAATACAACGTAAGCATTAGCTATACTGTCAGCGCAGGTCAATTTAACCAAATTACCAGTTATATTTCAAACCCGCCGACTCACTACGACCTGACAGACTTTAACTGCACTAATTTTGTGTATAATGCCTGCGAAGCCGGTGGGGTTACGCTGCCTGATCCATTTTCTACGGTAGGGCTTTTGCCGGTTACCGCGATGACGCCGGCAGGTCTTGGCAATAGTATTGAGAAGCTAAAAGGCCAAAATAATGTTAATACGACAGGTGGAATAACGCCTAATAGTAAGGGACCTTGTAACTAGATAAAAATGAAAAAAATATATATTATAGCCACAACGGCATTCATCCTATTCAGTAACGTGCCATTTATCAGCTTTTTATTTGAAGAAAATTACGCTTATAGTAATGCTGACAGTAGTTTTATCTATAACGAGGAAGCGGGTAAAGGCAAATCTTTTTCTGGTTGTCAGCGTTTGTATGGCTATTTCCTTTGCCAGCACCCGGAAAAAGACCATGGCGACAATAAGCTCTACCGGACATTTACGATTAAACCCTGGCGGTTTTGGGAGTGGCGGGAGATGATCTTTCACAGTGAACGCTTCGGTCTCCCTTACCTGCAGCCTAAAAATGGCGGGCAATGATCGGGTAACAGGGATGCCAACCCGGCTTCCCTGTTATTTCATGATCTGTTAATCATGGTCTTATAAAGAACGGTGAGTTGCAACTATTATTTATCGTAAGTTTAAAAACCGGTTAAAATGCTAACAAAAACATATTAAAGCCAGTTGCCAAGCATACATGGCACTTAAGGCCGGATTTGATATCTTCCCTTTCAATTTTACTAACCCGGGAAGGCGGAATTCCTGTCAGGCTTGCCAGTGCTCCCGTGACAAATCTCCATCCATTTTCAAAGTTTTTGGCCTTATACCAAAGCCTTTAACCTGATCATTTTTTGGATGTTTGGTAAAAAACCGAAATTCAGCCATATGATTGTTTTTTATAGACGCTTATATGCGTTATTTGTATTTTTTAGATAATAGTCTTCACGGTCGGCAGGGCCCTCCTACCGGTAGCAAATCCTGCAGGCCTTGTACCCTTGTTGATTGCCTGGGCCTTGGGAATCTTTGCAATGCCCATGGGTGCAGCGTGATAGCCCCCGGCACTCATGGGAATGATAGGCATACGCTGCCCTGCTTTGGCAGATTTCGGGTGTGGGTGGCTCTAATAAGACAAATTGCAGACCAGCCATAATAACGGCCCGGCCGGCCAAAAGGGGATATTAAATCAGGATATACTGCTGGTTCTACCGGTCAGCACAGATTACCTGCACTCCTTTCTCTCCTGCAATGATGGCTTTCGAAGCCATTCGATAAAACAAGGAATGTTCTACAACGCCCGGGATCATTTTTATATTTATATTCAATGTTCCTAAGTCAGGAAATTTGCGGAACCTGATATCGGCAAGAAAGTTTCCATTTTCGGAAATGACCGCGCCATCTTTCTGCTGGCTCATACGCAAATCAAAAAAAGCTTCCGGATAGTTTGACTTAATAAAATTTTCTACAAAGAGCAAAGCTTCCGGCAGAATTTCAATTACCAGCGGATAGCTGGTACCCAAGTCGGGGATCAATTTACTTTCGTCCCCTACCAAAATAAAATTATTTGCCATTGATGCCAAAATCTTTTCATGCGTATGGATTCCACCGCCACTTTTCAGGGCATTTAATTCATTGTCGAAACAGTCACAACCATCAAAATAAACGTCCAGCCTATTGATTTGCGATGATAATTTCTGAATGAGGCCCTTTTCCTTCAAAAAGAGGCGTGTTTTGAATGAAGACGATACAAAAGTAAGCTGCTTTGCCAGATCCGTTTGCTCACTAATCCAGTCTACCAGATAAGAAATTGTAGTCCCTGCACCCAGCCCGACTACCAGGCCAGGCTCTATGAAGCCCAAACAGGCTTTAGCCGCTTCCATTTTATAGTTTATCATAGACAGTTGTTGCTTCTTTATTTTTTACTGCGGGCCCCATAATTAAATCCGGGTTTCCTCTCCGCAATTTTCGATTCCGGTTCAAATTTACCCAATTCCTTATCAATCGGAGAGAACAGAACCAGTAAAATAAGGGGCTGCTTAGTTTATAGCCCCCAAAGTGTCTAGTCGCCATTAATTACTACAGAGAAGGCTATAGTGGCTATGATTCAAATAAAATACTGCATCCGGATAAGAAGAAACCAGGTCGTACATCAACCGGAAAAAACCAATGGCCAGAGGCTCACCAAAGTGAACGGATGCAAAAAAATATTTTCGGACTGATGGCTTGTTCATGACAAGTTCGGTTAATTTGAGTTGTGAGAGGTATGTGGGCAGATCCGATACAACAATAGTTATAAATAGCTATTTATCGATAAGTTAAATAAGCGGTTTTTGATTCCATAAGGTTATTTGAGAATCGTTACATTCATTTATTATAATTTTAACGCGTTCGATAATTATAATTTTAGTACATTTGATAATTATAATTTTAACACAGTTGATAACTATAAAAATAACACGGATGTCTTCATGCTAAATCCGGCTTAAGAATTAATTAATCACAGATATGGCAACACCGGCAGAGAAATTGGCGGACGCTTTAGACACGTTGCACGCCTTGCAAAACAAGGGTATGATAGCGATTCATACCGACGATATCAGTACGGTTTACAGACAACGGTTAACAAAAAACGGTTTCCTCAAAGAAGTACTCAAGGGTTGGTATATACCATCACGTCCGGATGAATTACCCGGGGATAGTACATCATGGTACGCTAATTACTGGGATTTTTGCAGCGGGTATATTAGCGAAAAGTATGGCGATAGGTATACCGTTTCGGCTGATCAATCTTTACAGCTCCATTCCGGAAATCAAACAGTGCCCACTCAATTAGTGATCCGTGCACCTGAAGCATCCAACTTTAAAACAGACTTAGCTCACCACACCTCACTGTTCCATATGAGAGGTGAGCTGCCGGCAGACGACCTGAGAGAAAAGCAAAACGGTATTATGCTGTATACACTGCCAGCTGCGTTGGTGTTTTGTAGTCAATCCATATTTATCCAAAGCCCGACAGACGCACGGACTGCATTGGCTTTGATAGGTGACTCAGCCGAAGTTTTGACCATCCTGTTGAACGGCGGACACACCACTATTGCCGGCAGGTTATGCGGCGCTTTCCGGAATATAGGCCGTGAAAGGATCGCTAATGATATTTTAAAAGCCATGAAGGCTGCTGATTATGATATACGGGAAACAGACCCTTTCGAAACAAAAATAGAGGTTGGCCTATCTTTCAAAGAACGATCGCCTTATGCGAACAGGATAAGGTTAACGTGGAACACGATGCAAAAAGCGGTGATCGACGTATTTCCAAAGGCACCAGGTATACCTCAAGTTAAAGATGCCTATCTTAAAGCCGTCGAGGAGGTTTACGTAACCGATGCTTACCATTCCCTTTCCATCGAGCGATACCGGGTTACACCCGACCTGATCGAAAGGGTTCGAAGCGGACAATGGGACAGTGAAGGAAACAAGGATGACCGTCAACAGAAAGATGCGATGGCGGCACGCGGCTACTGGCAGGCGTTCCAGGTGGTAAAAGAAAGCATTAATAAAATATTGGATGGTGCAAATGCCGGTGTGATTGCCGATGAGGAGCATCAGGACTGGTACAGGGAACTATTTAGCCCTGGTGTAACTGCCGGTATACTAAAGGCTGGTGATCTTGCCGGGTACCGTACCCACCAGGTATACATTGGTGGCTCTAAGCACGTGCCACTAAATGTCGCTGCATTAAGAGATGCCATGCCACTGCTTTTTGAATTGCTTTCCAACGAACCCGACGCGTCTGTACGGGCTGTACTGGGACACTTCGTTTTTGTAAACATTCATCCTTACATGGACGGGAACGGCAGAATGGGCAGGTTTATGATGAATGTTATGTTATCTTCAGGCGGATACCCCTGGACTGTAATACCAGTGGAAAAACGAGCTGAATATATGAAATGCCTGGAAATTGCCAGTGTAACCGGTAATATTGCGCCGTTTGCTATATTTTTAGCTGACCTGGTAACACGGGGAATGGAAGGTAAACCGGCAGCAACCTTAGATAATATTAAATAACAGTAATTCCGAAGTCCCGATTTTACAAGCTTCACTTGCAAAATTGCGCTAACATTTTTGTTGTTGTATCCCTATTTTTCATACCGATCCACCTGCGTCAAAAAACCCGGATATCCTGCTGTTTATTTTTAAAACCCGGCCACCCCTGTTTTGCAGTACCAGCATGGTGTTATAAATTCCACCGGCATTATCCATATGCACGCTGACACCCGCACAATTGAAGGAACTTGTGGCACGGAACGAGATGGTCAAGCCTCTCTGAATTTCCAAATAATCTTATACTATTTTCTCTCCGTTTCCCCATAAGTCAGGAGTAGTGCATTCTTCAACTGCCTTTAATTGTAGTTTTATACAGGCTTGCTTAAACGCTTTTTTATAATTCAGGTCATTGTCATTAAAAAGGCAACGATAAAAAGCTTCCGAAAATATTATTGCAGCATCATCTCCTATCGGGCAGTTCATACCGACAACATATTTAACGTGTTTAGAAATTGCTGTTGCCTGTTCAACAGAATAACATGCATTTAAGAACACACAATCAATTCCATTATGAAATGTACCAAAATAGTTATCCAATATTCCTGTGGGTATCAACTCGGCATTATTGTCGCGATCACTTAATATGATGCCTTTTTTACCCGCATGGCCTGAAAAATGTATGATTGCCGGCTTTGATATATTTATGGCATCAACCATGGCATCAATTGTGGCAGCTAAAACCGGATCTTCAAAAAGGAATTTATCTCTGTCAATAGAAGAAACAAGGACATTTTTAATTGCGGCATATTCGAATGCAATTTGAAGATTATCCAGGTCTTTTGGTGAGGCGGCGATAAATAATATGGATTTATTTTCATTTGATGGATTTCCTCCGTCGACATTTTTCACGACCTGAATAAAAACCTTTTTCAGGTCGGCGTCGTTTAATTCATCTATCAGGAAAAATAGTGAACTCCGTAAATTTTCCGATTCAACGATATAAACGTCACGCGTAATTAATTTTGACTTATAATCTTTTTCAAGTGTTTTAGACTGAGCTTTTAATCCTATCATAAACTTATTTGATGGCAGAGCAGCATATACCCCAAAAATCGCTTCATGAATGGAAATATCTGTAAACTTGCTTAATAGTTCAGTTTTTAAATCTAACATTTCAATACTATTTTAAGGGTTATCGTAACCAAAGTTCTTTTTCTCGGCAGCACTTAAAGGTTGCCAGGGTTTTATACTTTTCTTTTTGTCGATATATTTAATTATATCATTCGGATCAATTGTATTGACAGATTTTATTACAGGGTCTTGAAAATTAACTAAAACTACGTAGCCTGGTTGAATATAAGCAATGGAGGGAGAGGCGCTTTTTAGTTCGCCATAATTGGCCGAACTGTTCCTGTATTTGGAGTGTATTTTCAGTGATTTATCAAATATATTTAAATATTGCCCGTCACGTACAAAAATAGTATCTCCCGATGAGGAAAATGAAGCATCCAAAACAGGATAGACCAAAGACACGCTTTTGGACCTGTCGCTATCTGATTTTAAAGACAAGATATGACCTAAATAAGAATAACTCAAGGTAAAGTGTTTAAAAAATTTGGTAATTCCTTTTTGATTAAGCTCATTTATTGAAGCATATGCATTACTATAATTCGTCATGTATGGTAATTGCGGCTTAACTTCGCTGATATTGCCATCGTAGCCTATCTTAGCATTAAAAATGGAATGCGGCATTGGGCGATAACTTTTATTATTAATGCTTTTGGCAATAAGACGGACTTGGAGAAATATATTGTCACCTTTAATAGAGTCTATATGAATTAAAGCATTTTTCAGATTTATATTGCCAGGCTTTAATTTGACTTTTTTAACTTCCTTATCTGTGCGTATAATTAGCGAATCATTTAGCAAAACTACTAATTCGGAAACACCGGCAAAAGCCGCATCCCGAATGTTTTTATAAACATCAAGGCTATTCCCTTTTTGATCGTACAGATATGCCGACATCGGAGAATTCTGACTAATATCCTTAGCGGATTTATAGAAAACCAATAATTGGTTTCGGCTATTACGCTTTAAAGAATAAGGATATAAATTATGAACAGAAATTCTCTTTCCTAAAAAGTCATAGGAATTAAAAAAGGTGGTAAATACATTTTTAACTATTAATTCCGATGCAGGATCAGCAGGCTTAATAATTTTATATAATTCTGATAAGAGTATTAGTTTTCTGACAGACCTAACGGTATCAGCTTTGTTATCTGTAGGGGGGCCGAAAAATGAAGTATGACTAAATAAGTAAATTTTCGCATAATCTATTTTATGCTGTCTTCTATTTATAAGGTGTAAGCCGATGAAAAAAGCCAGAATGATACACAAAGCAACGATACCTGAATTAATAATTTTCTGCTTTTTCAGGTTGTCTATGTTTTGCTTTTTAATGATAGCGTCACGGAAGGCTTCATTAATTATATAAAAGTCTTTATTTTTTTTATTTCCTCTTACCTTCTCTATAATATTCCATTTTTCAAACAGATCGATAGATGCTTTTAATTTATCAGACGCTTCAAGTATTTCAATGGACTCCGTTGATTCATTGAATGATTCAAATATGGTTTCTCCGGCTTCCATATATTCATTTGGCTTTGATTCAACTGATCTTTCCTGCTGTGAAACATCTTTAATTTTAAAAGCACTCAGGTTACCTTCTTTGTCGAGCAGTTTTGATAATAAAATATGCTTATAATCCCGTTTCGCTCTGTCATCAAGGTTCTTGATGTTGTTTGAATAATAATTATACAATTGAGACTCGAGATTCCCTAATACTTTTGATTTTGCGGCTTCCAAAATAGGCTTTACCAAACTATCATGGCTTATTTCAAAACTCTCGCCGCTTACGGTATTAATTTCCTTGCGGATTATTTTGCTATCAATTAATTTAGCCAAGAGTTTATCATTGATTCCAAGCGGGTAAATTGAAGTTTTATCCAGGCAAATGCGGCTGTTGGTTTTTATATCGATAAGTTTCTTCTCAATTAAAAAGCGTATAAATAATGACTGAACATCGCTGGCACTATCAGTATCGATATTTTTTATAATATTTTCATAATATTCCTTTATAATATCGCTGACCTGTTTGCTTAGCATATTTTTTGTGATAACGATCTTCCCCTCTGCCGGTTCAACTTCCATAGCCTTGTGCTCGATAAACTCGCAGATAATTTGAAGCTGGAATGTTTCGATGTAGCCCATTTGGGTTGCAGCATTGTCTTCAAACAAATATTTTTTAATTTCGTTTATTACTTCGGGAGCAATTTCAAACGGTGGCGACAAGAAATCTCCTTTGAGGCCGGCAGGCTTGGTTATTGCTTCATCAATTTTAGTTGAATCCAGGTGATCAAGCCTAAATCTGTTATTAAAAATGATAGGAATTACATCTCCCAGCTCATCTAATAAATATAACCTGTCCGACCTTATTCCTATTAAGAAACTGGAAAATAATTCACCTCTCAGAAAATCAATTTTATATTTATTCTCCGATATAAAGCTACTTTCTGATTTGATCTTTTCATTTAAAGTTTCCTGAAATTTATAGGGAATTCTGTTATAAATAACTTCCGAGAACTCTTTTGCAAACTGTTTGTATTGGTCTGCCGGGAAATTGAATAATTCTTCAAACTGGTCAATAATAAATATGATTCCCTCAAATCCCTTTTTATTGGCATCCCATTGCAAGGTTTTGAAGTATTGCCACAGACTGCTTTCATTATTCTCCGGCAATATTTCATTCAAATAGATCTTATCAGAATCCTGATTTTTTTTTAACTCAGTAATGATCTGGTTTTTTAATAAGAACTGTTCCGATTCATAGCTTTTGAATGGCTGCAACCTTATTTCAACAATTTTATATTGTTCAGCTTCAAAATATGGAATTAAACCCGCGTGAATTAAAGATGATTTTCCATTTCCGGATCTTCCGAAAAGTATACTGAGCCCTTTGGTTTTAATTAAGTTAATTAAGATTTCCCGCTCTTTTTCCCTGCCAAAAAAAAGGTCTTTATCCTTATCTGTAAAAGGTTTGGGGCCGGGATATCTATATTTACTCATGATTTGTCATAAGGTAAGTGATCTGAACCTATATATAATCTAAAATCCTGTCTCTTATTTGGGCAAATTCCACCTTATAATCGTCACGGTTTATTTTGTTACTTCTTTTAGAAACTTTTAAAATTTTAGTATCGGATCTTGTATTAGTCATAAATTTTACTGCTCCGTTATTCTTCTTATTTTCATAGATTGACTTAAGTTCATTTATCAAATTAAGTAATTCATCGTCATCACCTACATCAGAAATTCTGTCATAAAAATCATTCCGCTCTTCTTCAGACAAGCGATCGCTTAAAACTTCTTCCTCCTCATTATTAGATGGTTCATGACCCAAAGGCACTTTTGGCTCATTTATAACTCCGGGAATCTTTGATAGTTGATTGATGAAATCATAAGTATCCTTTATAAACTTTAACTTAAGGGGATAGCGTGTCAGCCAGCCCACATAGGTAAGGTTATCTAAATTTGTGTTATTCAGCGCTGTTAAAACCATGGGCCTGTCTTCTTTATTTTCCCTGCCTATTCTACAAAGTTTGGCAATAAAAATAGGCACATACCATTTTTTCAGATCAAACCCCAGTAAGATGAATATCCTGGCATCAGAAAGCCTTTTTACTATTTCCGGAGGATACACATTGTTTTCATTGCTTTCTCCAAGGGTTTTGAAGAAAAACTTATAAAAACGGTCATAGCTGTAAATAAGTGACTGTTTATGCTGATAATGGCCAAAAAGGTTGTAAATGAAAGGGGCATTTTTATATTCAGGATCATTTGAAAGTTTTTCAAATTCTACCTGTGTCTGATAAATTGAAAGATAGGTAAATTGATATTTCAAGTTCTCATTACGATCAAAAGCATTATTTAAAAAAATATCCTGTGAAAAATTTATGAACGCACTGAATTTTATTTTAGCGATCGTTGTATAGATATCCTCTTCTGATTCGTCATTACCGGCCTTTGGAAACTTATATATATTATCCGCAGAAAACCTTTCATACGACCGAAATATCATTTCTTCTATTTCTGTCTGATCGTAGGAATCCATCTTTTCAACGAGGTAAAGATTTTGAAACTCGTTATCGAGCATTAGAGACCCGTCCTCCTCACGCAGGAAGTTTTTGATATCTTCATAGATCGGCCTTTGCCCCTTATTAATACCAAACATCGGCCCCAATACCAATACACAGTTGCCTGTTTTAATATTCGAAGCGATATCGGATAAACTTCTGGCTCTTTCCTCAAAATATTCTATCTCATGGATATTGGTTTCCGGCATTCTTTACTGTTTAATTATAATTCTCTTAAGTCAAACCCTAAATCCGTCACTTCTGACGTCTCAAGTTCATCGGTTATATCCGCTCTTTTCCTAAATTGCGGTTTTCTTAAAAATGGTTTATAGATGCCCTTCACCTGGTAAAAGGGTGTTAAGTTATTGGCGCCAAAAATTTTGGTACTACTGCCTTTCTCACTTATCAGCGTCAGGTTTAATTTTGGATCTGCCAGTTTACCTTGAGCAATGCCAAGCTGCGCATTACAACCCAGTTCAATTTTATTATTGCTGCTGGTAGAGATTATTATCGTCGCATGATCGGTGACGACCACTTCGCTAATAACGACCCATTCCTTTGGCCACTCCCCGGACCTATATTTATTCAGAACAGTATTTTCAACTTCTGCCAGGTTTTCGATTACCTTTTTTTTGGCGCCTGTCATTTGAAACACAATACCATTGCTTTCAGTGAAATTGATGATCACCCGTCCGTTTACAGGTGTGCTCAATGACAGGTTTAATGCATCGCCGGTGGATACGCTTGTTTCTATGTTAACTGAATTTTTTGAAGAATAATCCACGTCCAATTCGGAATTGCCTTCTCTTAATGAGTATCCTATTTGTTGCTGTTCGAGCGTAGTATACAGCGTAAAAAGACCGTCTTCCAGTTTACCGATATCACCAATACGCAAAGGGTGGTCAGGCAGCCAGTTTGCCCGGTATCCTGTGTTTTTGAACATGTGTTCGAGATAATATTTTTGAGGCAGACTCATAATGATTTTTTTTCTAAGTATTTATTACCGGTATATCCTCAAAGTAAGGCGGGTTAACTTGTCCGATAACCATTGGTTGACTAAGCTTAAACTGCCCAAATACAGCTATTTGAAAGGTGCCTCCGGGTTGCAGGTTTGCAAAATAATAAAATCCATCATTGCCTGTTACTGAATAGGCTAAATCTATCCATTGTGTCCCGTTCCATACCATTAAATCAACTCTTACACCTGGCAGAGGAAAAAATCGCCCGTAATCAGGGTTGTAGCGCACTATTTGTCCTCTCAAATTAGTAGCAGCTACATTCTTACAAAAAGATAAAATGAATAGTACAACAATGAATATGGTTTTCATTTATTTATAGTATGAATGCTATACGATCAAAAAATACAGGTATTATAATAATTGTATGGGGGTGATTTTTGTATTTTAAAGTCAATTAATTTAGCTGCGAAAAATTAAAATTCACCATTAAATAACGGCTACTGGTTTTTTTTATAAATTATATACCCTGGAGAACAACATAGGCAGGACATCTAAACAGGGCAAAATGCCCGGGGCTGCTGGGGCTGAAGTTGCGGTCGGTTAACTTGGATCTTATTTTCATGAATAAAGGTTTAAATTATTAATTAATAGCATCTTTCGTATCAGGCAAGTAAATTTAGCGCATGTTTTGCATAAATTAGCCGTTTTAGATAACTGTATACCAAATTGTAAACTTTGTAAACCGTCATGGGCGCAGCCTTATGCCTTGGGGATACCTAACGAGGGTTGAACGCAGCTGAGCATTGATAATGCTGCTTTGCCAAATCAGTTGCCATAATAGTCCCCCGGGCATCTGACGTCATTGGTTTGCGTCAATAGTGAAATGATTTTTGAACCCGGAGATATTTAGTTGGCGAATCATCTCTTTGACTAATATTATATTTAACGAATAAGCATTCGCACTACGCAAATAATATTATTTTTACAATGATCATCAGCAAACTTGCAAAATTTTAACTCGTCGTTGATCATAGCAAATCAGGCCATCATCTATAAAATAAATCGGTGCCGTCCCTGATAACCGGCTATTTTAATAGCCTAAAATCCCGCTGCTGTATTGTTGGCCTGATAGTAAAATCCAAATCGATCTCCCGGATTCTAACGCTATTAATGCTATTGACAATGGCTTGATGTAAAAAGTTACAGCTCTGGCTGATAGAACAGAACCTGCCGGGCGCTATTAATACATCAATAGATTTTAGACAGGCTTCGCAAACTCATTTGCTTGCTGCCAATTACCAAGCGCTAACTAAATCAGTTGGCTCTTTTCATTTACTTACGTTATATTAGCTACTCAATGACAGACATCGAAAAGTTTAATCTACTGTGGCTATGCCATGCAATGACAGCACCGGCAAGGTGTGATGAGCGATATTACTATGATGGCAGCACTAAAAAGTTCTTTTACACTAAGCCATCACCATCGGATCCGGATGAAATGATGCTGCTGGATATGATCGGTTTGCGTATTGCAGGCAACGAATTTAAGACACTTTTAGTGCAGCTGGAACAGATTGATTCGGAGGCTTCCAGAATCGTTGAGCTACCCCGTTTGAATTTGGAAGACAAAGCAGCCATACAGCTTTTATTCTTATCCAAATTCCCAGGGGTCATTCATGAAGAAGATTTAAGGTTAGCTGCGGATCAACAGCAAGATGCTAATGGGTTTGTACTTGACGCGGTGATGGCCAAATACGATTTATTGGCACCAATGGCACCTTATTGGGAAGATTTTAAGCTCAAGACCATTCAATATTATTTAGAGCAGTTCACCGGTCTTATTGGTATCGCCTTGAGGATTACCCAATAGAACCGATGTGCACAGCTAAACATCAAGTATTTGCAGTACCCTGCTGACAATTTTATGTTCCATATAATTGCTGTTTGAACGCTTGTGTACCTACCATTCGCCATTTACCTTCGCACCGAAGACTATTCCCTGATCACAGATGAGACAACTTGTATACTTAAGCATGAGCCTTATGCTTTATTCCTGCTCATTATGTGTCCTGACATTTCGATAATGTCCACCCTCTATGTGAACGGCCATGCCCACCAGCATAATGCCCGCCATGGCTATAAGTATGGTGTGTGCCTGAATAACGAATATGTTGAGCAAAAGACAATGTTATAGCTAACAACAAGCTGATTTTTAGTTTCATATTAACACATAGGTAATTTAAGTAAATTGTCTTTGCCCGAGTACCATTAGCAATGGTCTTTATATAGGGATCACGCCGTATAGAACCGATGTGCACAACTAAACATCAAACATTTGCGGTAACCCTGCTTACAATTTCATGTTCAATATAATTATTATTTGAACGCTTGCGTAACTGCCATTCGCCATTTACGTTTGTTCCGGCTGGAATATTCGGTTTGTTGTTGATAACACCAACAAAGGCGGGAAATAAAATGATATTATAGGTTTAACTGCCTCGGCCATTTCCATGCATACCAAACAATGTTCGCGGTAATTATACTTTCAACAATTGCAAAGAACACAGCAAATGTTAGCCATTTATCCAATGAGTAGTTTGATGCGATCCACAACATTAATGCGGTGTATAATGTACCAAATATTATATTGAACAAACGGCTTAATTTAGGTCGTAATAATATTGACAAAGAAATCATCAATGCAGGTATTATCAATAGCAATGCCCCATAAAACAAGGTCATCGGTGTAGATAAAAAATTTTCTCCACTAATTATACGCTCAACCTTTTTTGGAACATATAATTCAAAATAGTCTTCATATATTTATCATTACATTACGGATGTCCATAATACTGCTAATTTAATTTTTACATTTATTTTCAGATCTTCTAACTTATTGGTATGGTTCATTTTATTGAATTTAAGATTTGATTAAATAGGATTTTCCGCTTAAGCGCACGGGAATGCAGCGCGATCATGCCGGTTGCCGCGACGCGGGCGTGGCGACTCCTTTGATAAGCAGCCAAAGCCCGAGCAGGAATTGGAACGCGAACATCGGTATCCATATCCACGTAGTGACCGGCCCCTTTAAGAACCCGGCGAGCTGCAGGGGCACGCACACCACGAGCAATGCCGACGCGACGACGCCGAACCCCGCGAGCGGGACCGGGACGATGCGGGAGCGCAGCATGAGATACGAGAAGATCATGCTCCCCAGGGCGAAAAATGGCGAACCGACCATCGCGGCCGGGATGGGCATCAATAAGAAGGTGCCGAGCGCGCCGTTGGCAGGGGCATGGCCGCCTGCCGCGAGCCACAGCAGTCCCAGTGTGGTGCGGATACCGATGGCAGCCAGCACGCTTTCGCAAACGCGGCATACCATACCCAGCATAGCAAGTTCCTGGCTCTCGTCGCGTGTGAGCCGGTACAGCGTGACGGCCAGCACGAGGGCCGAGAAACATTCGAGCAGCTCCAGTATAACGGTCATGCCCACGGCGGTCGCATGGCTGGCGATGTCGGCGAGAATGGCGTTAGTCCCTTCGGCGCCGGTTGCCCGGCTATACAAAGTAACACTGGTAAGGCCCACCGCGATGTAAAAAAGGATGGTGAAGCCGGCGACCTTCGCGTAAAACTGCCGGGAAGTTTCAGTAGTTGGTTTTTCCATGGTTAATATCGTTTAAAATGTCTCGGGATGGACCATTCGCGCAAAACGTTTTTGGCGGGAAGCGTTAATAATCAGATGAATTACAACGGGTTTTGTTACAATGATCACTTTGCCCGCCGGTGCGGGAGGGTATTTATCTCCCGGTGACACCGGATGGCCGCAGCCGCTTAAACAGCAGCCAAAAGCCCATTGTAAGCTCGAAAACAAAAATTGGCCCTCCGTAGATCTCCACAGGAACGGCCCTGGCAAGCCCGGGAAAAATGATGAACGAAAAGGCGAACGCGCCCATCAGGAAGGAAGCGAGCACTCCCCAGGCTGCCAATACCCGCGGGATGTAGCCCGACCGGAACCATAAATAGCAGAAGGTGGTGCTTCGAAGTCCCGCGAATACCAATGCGACGTTATACGTAGTATCGTGCGCGCTGACCGACAGCCTCGCCAAGGCCTGCAATTGGCTTACCTGGAATGCCTGCAAATAGTGCGCGCCGCCCAGGATCCGCAGTACGTCGAGGTCGTTCAGCGTAACGACGACCAGGATGGTGGTCTCGATCAGCCCCCAGGCTGCAGCCAGCAAGGCAAGCCGGCTATTGACCGGCTTTAGGACCACATACAGTGCGGTGATAAGGGCCACATCGACAGCGAAGACGATGAGATTGCTGGCGGTGCCAAGGCGAAAGAGCCTTTGGTGCCCCACAATGTTCAATGCGGTTTGCGCGGCATTGTCGAAGACGATTAGATTGGCGCGGACATAGAACTCGGCGAAGATGGCCGGGACCAGCGCGAAAAGGTAAGTGAAGCCAACAACTTTACCTGCTTTGGCTTGTGATTCGTCGATGACCATGTTATAGGAGGTTTAATTGACGTATTATAAAAATCTGCAAGGAATACAGAACGTTTATTGTCAGATGCCTTATAGCGGATTTTGTTACATTATTTCTTTTCTGCCCTTGTTGGTCAACAACAAGATTCTAATGCCCTCTACTACGTTTGTTCCAGCCGGAATATTCGGTTGATATTCTTTTGTCGGTGATAACAATGACCGGATGTGCACACTTGAGTGAAAGTACGGTCAGCGCCGGGGAACAACTGATCTACCGCGAACCGCAGGAGTGGCTCCTGCCTGCGCGGCAGTACCTGGGTAATTGCCTGTTAAAAATGAATCAAGCGACGGCTGGTCGCTGCTGGGTTTGTACAACAGCCTGAAAGCACAGCATAAAACAGCAGCAGCTGCAAAGTACAGGATGCGTTACCAGCAGGCATTTGCGGCCGGGGATGTTCGGCCTGTTGCATCGCTTTTTTAAAACCCGGTCAAAGGCTTCGGCCGGCTACAAACCGCCAGATCTGATTTATTTATTACGTCTTTATTAACCATGCTTCCACAGCCTTCACACCAGTGCCCGCCGCATTGGCGGCCGCTTTTAGTTTCACCGGGTTCTGTTAGCGAAAATTTTTGGATAGCAGGTAACCCCAATTTAAGCCAGGTGGCTGAGGTCAAGTCAAACGGTATTTATGGTGAATCAGCCTATCGCAATGGCAAACTGAATTCGGTAACCATTCACGAGCCTTGATCACGACACAGGGATTTGAGGGATGGAACGGCAATAGCTAGTTTACACCCTTACTTTGCGCCACGCATAGTCGTCAGGTTCTTGGTGTGCCGGCCTTCGTTGAATTCAGGAGGTACCGTTTCTTGGCCCCATATTTTATGCCCGGCTCTTTTTGGATGCTGTTGAAAGTGTAAGTTGCGGTCGCGAAAATGCCGGTCGATGGCGTTACGGCAGGCTTCTGCAGATTCGTAATCGCTGTTATGAATAACACCTTTGGCCAGGCCGCTGAAAACCGATTCGATCACGTTCAGGAACTGGGCGGAAACAGGCAAAGGCGCGAGTTCCACCAATGGTGTGTGGTACCGGGTGCGGTAGGCGTCACTATTGAGCTCAATGATCCTGTCATAGAGTTTTTTGGAAGCATGCCAGCTGGCGGCGTCCCAGGAAAAATACAGCTTATCGGTGTCCTGATATTCTACCAGTAATAATTCCAGTAGCTTGATCATTTCGTCGGTATTCTTTTTATACGAGTAAAAGTGGCTGACCTGGTTGCGGGAAAGCTCCAGCGCGGCGGTCACGACGATGCAACCTTTGCTCTTCTGTACCTGGGGCACGGTTTTCATTTGGCCGCTGGGTGTAAAACTACGGCCGACCTTCATTTTAATGGCGAAGGGGCCGTATTCATCTACGGAGAAGAACCGTTCACGTTCACCGAGGTTGGCCAGAATCTGCTTAATATGATCCAGCTTTGGCCTAAAATCCGGGTCAGGGCTGGTCAGCAGTTCGCGGGACCGGTAATAACCCAATCCCATTTTATGCAAATTTTCCTGGACGCAACTGCGGCTGATCGCCTGCCCGTAGAACTGCTCATAAATAATACAAAGGTCTTCTACCCGCCAGGAGGCACGGTTGAGCCCGTGTATCTGAGGTGCCTGGTGCAATAATTTGGTCAGGTTTTCCTGCTTGATCTTGACCTTTTCCAATAAGGCAGGACAGGTGGTATAAGGTTGTTTGTCCAGCTTGGGAATACCGCCGGTTTTGAAGTTATCGATCCACAGCAAAACCGTTTCCCGTGCTTTTTCAACCTGCAGCAGCATTTCTGCTAAAGGCCTGCCATGATAAGACCCTAAGATCACCGTCGCCTTTTTCCATTCCTCCCGGCTACCGGTATTTTTCCACTTGAGGAGCACAGCCTCATCGAAGGGATCGATCTGCCGTATCCGCCGGTTCCAATAAGGACAAACCTGATTTTCATTTCGCCAATTATTATAATGAAATTCGAACCAGAATAAGCCATAGCCTCCCGGATAAACCGTCCGGTAGTCTGCCCACAAATGAATGAGTTGTAAGCGCGGGGTCTTCGCACGTTCTATTAAAACGGGCAGAATCGCCGAGAGATCTTTAAATAACTGTGTTTGAGCGCGACGCTTCCTGGGCAGCCGAAAATTGAAGTCTTTTTCCTTACCGGGATATAGTTGGGCGATTTGCTTGAATTCGCGCACATACTTTCCCACCGTGCGCCGGTTTAACTTTAATTCTTTAGCTAAATTGGTGCGATGTATGCCGCCAGCCAGAAAATCCTCCCGGATACGATTGATCTTAGATACTGGTATCTTTTCCATGATGGAAGTTACCGGTATTTCGATTATTTATGACGACTAATCTGATTAGCGACCTTAGTGATCTTTTCAATTAATAAATAGCAATTTCATGACGGTTAGACGCCGAGGATACCCGGCGAATAGCGATTAACATTTTAAACCGGATGCGATTAATACGCCGCTCAAAGAATGAACCAGAAAAATAAATCGTGACTTACGTCTGTTTTCTGTCGAAAACAGCCTGCTGAAGTGAGTAATACACAAAAAAGGCGTTTGGTGAAGCCAATAAACCCGCTTGCGGCGGCCCGGCCTGATGCCGCGCAAATTCCTGGTTGGCCTGCCATAAGCGCCATTGCACAGAGGGCTGATTTACCAGGTCTGTACAACCTGAAAGATTAATGTCCGGGCTGTTCGGATGATGTGAAATAGAAAGGTGCACATCTTTCGGCAGCCCAGGGATGCCAACATTGGTCGCGGCTTCCTTAAAACGGATAAAAAAATCTTCAAATGCAAAGCTATTCAAAGATTTAGCCATGTTTATTTGCCACTCAGTAATTGAAACAAATGGATCTCGCTGAAATGCTGGTAAGTATACACATAGGCGATCGCGACCACTACAGATAGCAGGTTGCCGATCAGGTAATAATCATTGAACCCGTCCAAATCAGCTTTAGGTTCCTCATGTTTCAGCCTGGTCGCCAGTTTAAGGGCGCTGAAAAAGGTCAATGCCTGGGTGTAGCCATTCGTCAGCGTAACAAATAAAAACACCCGTTCGGCTATCCCTTTGAAAATCGCCTTAAAATTAAGGCCGATCTGGTGATAGAAAATCTGCGCAATCGCAGCAAAAATAAAAGCGATAAAAACCTCCGTAATAACAAATAGCAGGCTTAAGATCAAAAATTCAGGCATGTTGGATTCCTCCTATATAACTGGCTACTTCTTTTAAAGCAAAGTAAGCATTTATTTTTAAGTTCTTTTTCCGTTTCCACATCAAAGAGCGCTCCTTCTGCAACGCCATCGCCACCCTTTTGTAGTCCTTAAACTCTAAAAAAGCCGTAACCAGGTAAAAATCCCGCTCCGGGTTCCAGTCGTCAATGATATCCTGTAAAGCAGTGAATACATTACCTAACGCGTTCTTCTGCGGCTGGTCCTTCAGCCAAAAGAAAAAGCGCAAATCGTCTTTTTTCAAATTTTCCAGGTATTTCCGCGCCCTTGTTAATCCATCACCCAGCATGCCGTAAGCGATCTCCGTATTGACAGGTGTTTCAATCAAACCCTCCACAATAACGTACCTTAACTTAAAGTCTTTACCATTCCGCACAATGGCTTCTTCCAAATCTAATACTACATTCACCGCATCCTTAATATTATCCAGCACCCCCTGAAACTCATCCCCCAGTGTGATCGTTAGCGGTGAAACCAGGGTATTTTTTCTTGACACATTTACCCCGCTTACCAGCTCCTTGAAATCTGCCATGAGCAGCGCCTGATCTTCATCACGGCTGCCGATTACATCGGCCATTATAATGATGTATTCTTTCATGTTTCAAATATAATGAAACATTTATAATTATTTCATAAATAGTGAAATAATTTGTACTATTTCATAAGTAGTGAAATAATTCATATCATTATAAAAATTCTGGAAGAAGCTGCTGTGCCAATTGCGAAGAAAGCGCATAAAGAGGCCAAGGTTTTCATGTCCGGCGGGGCAAAGAGCCTGGCTCATTTACCGGAACAGGCGCTTAGCTGATTCGAATGCATGCGCCCGGATTGGATAGCTTATGGGTCTGTTTGAGTCCCCCGTTACTGGACGGTGATCTGTTTCGGATCTGTTACCATAATTTCCGGCTTGCCTTTATACGCAACAACAATACCTGTAACGCAGATTTTCTTGTCTTTAAACGCTTCTTCCGGAGCAACGGTAAATTTCGAACGGTCACTTCCTTTAATCATAATCGTGATTTTTTGATTAGGATAAGCTCCCCCCAGGCTGAGCAGCGTCATTTGGGAACCATCTATCAACCTGGTCGTATACACCTGATCGCAAACAGTTTGTTGTGCAGTTTGGGCGCCCTGGTTTTGCGCCATTGCCGGTGGCGGGATCATAGCGCCGTTAACCGGCCCTCCTTTAAATACCTCATTCAATACGCCCGCTAACCTAATTCCCGCCTTTTCAATGCGCTCCTCTATGATTCCTATATGCGCCTGGTAGTAATCATCCCCTATGCTCCTGCCCTTCATCGCATCAATTTCTGCGTATAATTTCGAACTGATTTGTTTCATTCCTTTACATATATTAGCTACTTAATGACCGACATCGAAAAGTTCGGTAATGCTGCTGTTCTGTAATGAATAAGTTTTCATAAAACAACTTTTTAATGTAAAAAAGAGGCAATTGCAAATCGATCAGCGATTGCCCCACTCTCATTTGCCTGGATCAAAACCTGCCCGTACATTTCCTTCTTTATGAATATATGAGTGTTTGTTTGCTTTGATATTTTGTTTTACGATCTGCTGAATGATAAAACAAAACTATAGCGAAACCGGACACTGTGCATTGATGTATGGTAAGAAATGATTATGGATGAGATTTAAAAATGGGGGTCCGGCTCTTTTCTAACCAGACACTTTCAAGCGTAATACTGAGGTAGCAGGCGATAAACTACTCACCTAATCACGCCCTTTTCTGTCAGGGATAGGTGGATAAATAGGGGTTTCGAGCAAAATACAAAAACTTACAATTGTTTGATTTTCAATCTATTTGATGTTACCACCGAAATGTGCGGAGAGGGAGGGAACAACCGATAGATACCCTAAATTGACCGTTTATTATGAAGCGAAACGACAAACTTTACGGTATTGACTGTAACAAATATACTTACTTATTAAAAAAATTTAAAAAGTATTGCGGCTTTTAATTAGGTTTGAATTGTGAATAGTTTAATGATTTCATAAAAGGGCAATATCCACTTATGCCAGTTTTTTATCGTTTTTTAAATTATTCAGTACATCATCTTACAGCTATTGGTTCTAATTTTTTAATCAAAATTTCATGAAGCGCACTTTTGTTTCCCTTGCGGCTATTATGCTTTTAATACAAAGCCATTGTTTATTTGCCCAGTCCCATAGCACCGGGAGCAGCAAATACGTGATAATGGGTTACATTGGTAGTAAAAACTGGACCAAAGAAGATATCCTTGCTACAAAAATGACTCATATCATTTATGCTTTTGCAAATCTGACCCAGAACGGAGTTTTAGCACCAGCTTCTGTAAAAGACTCAACAAACCTCGCTATATTAAATACGACTAAAGACGAAAATAAAGCGCTTAAGATTTTGATTTCAGTTGGGGGTTGGGGCGGATGTAAATATTTTTCGGATGCTTCTTTAACTGCCGAATCCAGGGCGAAATTTATTGCAAGCGCATTAGCATTCATTGAGAAATTTAAACTTGACGGGATTGACATTGACTGGGAATACCCTGCCCAAATAGGAGCAGGTAATATATACAGGCCGGAAGACAAGCAAAATTTCACTCTGCTGATGAAAGAGTTTCGTGCAGCGCTTGATGAACAGGCTGCTTCAGGCCATCATCAAAACTACCTGTTAACAGCAGCTATGGGAGTAGATACTGCTTATATGAACCATACAGAAGTAGGCCCCGTTAGTAGGTACCTTGATTATGTAAATATAATGACTTACGATATTTATAACGGTAATGATAAAGTAACAGGTCATCAAAGTAATCTTTATCAATCAAAATATGGACATCAAGTCAGGGTTAGCGCTGCTGATGCGATCCAAAACTTTATAAAAGCAGGAGTGCCTGCAAATAAAATAGTGATGGGCTTACCTTTTTATGGCCGCGGCTGGACCATGGTAAATGATCAGGATCGGGGATTATATCAGCCTTCTGCTGGCCATCATTTTTCTTTACCTTATGATTCTCTGGAAAATTCGTACATCAACAAGAATGGTTTTGAAAGATTTTGGGACAAAAAATCGAAAGTACCCTACTTGTGGAACAGTAAAGTCCACACGTTTGTTACTTATAATGACGTAAGGTCATTTAAATATAAGACCAGATATGTGAAAAAGAATAATTTAGCGGGGGTAATGTTTTGGGAATACACGGAAGACTTAAAAAAGCAGGGTTTATTTAATCCCCTGGTTAAATTTATGAATGATTAACCTTGGTTAAAGTTCAATTAAGGAGCTTAGCGCGGAAGGTTATTATAATCAGGATCCATTTTCCGCCAATGAATGTGCTCCGAAAGAATTTCTTTTACTCGGTCTTCAGCAGAAGGAATTAGTAGCGATTTAATTCAAGTGTCTATACTCGCTTGGCGATTTTCCTGTATTTGCTTTGAATATCTTTGTAAAGTGCAAAGGGTGTTCAGGCTACAGTAATTCAACAAGAGTTCGATATTACTAACAATTAAGCCTTGCGAGTGCTATAATTAGTAATTAAACTCATACTTTCTCTTCTTCGAGATAGCCAAACTTTCCAGAATTTAAATCTTCGAATGCTTGATCTATTTCCTCTGCAGTGTTCATTACAAATGGGCCTTTATGTATTGCAGGTTCATTCAATGGCTTTCCATTTAACACCAAAAACTTTGCTTCGCTTGCTGCCTTATCGAGTGAAGCTATAGAAAACTGTTGTTCCTGTGGTAGGTTAGAAGTTCCGAGTATCTTGGTAAGTGCAGTCCTCCCTGTGGATTAAATTTTCAACACGCTCACGTTTGCTAATAATTTTAGCATAGCTTTGTAATATGCCAAAGTATCGTTTTAGAAAGATGTATTTCATCTGTGAGAATAAACAGGTAATTCAACCCAATATATGGGCTACAACCGCACATCAACATAAGGACAAAGCAGATGATGTATTGGCTAATATGGACAAATCAGTAAAGATGTGGGACGTTAACAAGCCGCCTATTACACACAGCGTCGAGGGCTTTTATTTAGTTCATGAGCGTTTGTTTGACGCAATTTTGAAAGAACATGCTAAATAATCGCAATAACCAGTCAATAAATTACTATGGTCAAAGTGTTACTGGATAACCTGCTTCACATTCCAGAATCCGGTGGTCAACGGCCCCATATTTCCAACTTAATGTCTCGTCCTGATTTTACTTGTCGTTACTAATTAAATTGCATAAAAAACGAAACACCTACATCTTTGCCACAAACGCCCTAATGCGTCCCATTACCCCTTCAAAATCAGGTTGGCCATTGTAATACAGCGCTGCAGTCGCTTCATATCGTACCTTATATCTTGCGCGCAACTTTTCGTCTTCTAAAAGAAAAGCCTGGTTTTCGCCTACCGGGATGACGAAATCCGTTGCCGGAAAACGCTTTTTTTTATGCTCCAAATAAGGTGCAGTTCCCAGAAATTCCTGGACCTGCCCGTCAGCCAGCAAAGAATATATATCATAATATTGCCGCATAAAGTTCTGCGTTTCGACACCTGACTCCTGTTCTTTCCGGAACTTAGTGGCAATGGTCTGCAATTTTTCTACAAACGTGTAGCGGTGATCATAGCACTTGATATCAACCGCACGATTATCAACGATCCCGATCCTCTTGTTTTCTGCGGCTCTATCATACGCCCATGAACTGATCGTAAGCGTTGAATTTGGGCTTACT
Source organism: Mucilaginibacter sp. (assembly GCF_028288225.1). Lineage (GTDB taxonomy): Bacteria > Bacteroidota > Bacteroidia > Sphingobacteriales > Sphingobacteriaceae > Mucilaginibacter. The sequence goes on along the minus strand of NZ_JAQBOC010000061.1, from coordinate 22,350 downwards.
GTATCAAAACCGGCTTCCAGTAAGATCCCTTCCTTAACTCCGGCTATAGCCGGAAAATGTGATTTATAAAATAGCCTGATACCTCCGCTTGTCCCCGAATCATTGTCAAAATTCAGATCACGTTCAATCTTTTCAATACCATCAATTTTGATATTTTCAGCAAGCCAGTCATAAAAAGCCTTACGTGCGGCGACAGTTGCAGTTTTGGTATTGTTAGGGTTTTCATTGATCTTCATCCCGGCAGGCGGGTTGATATGAATATCGATATCTTCAGAAAAACGGTGGATGATTTTATAGGCTTTCGATAGCGAGGTGCCGCCTTTCAACTCGAAATCATGCCCTGATTACTTCAGGCCAAAAAGGGCATGCATGATCCAGTAATCCTTTTCGATCAGACCGGCTAAAATATTTGTTTCACCCTCGATCACCCTGATCAACTCAGGGAAATCCTTGCGGTTATGCAGAAAGCCAGCGGCCATTGTCGAATAATTTTCGTGTCCTGACGCTGCCATATTCCCTTACAGCTTTGGCCAGCTTTTTATGATCCATCTGTCGCACTTTATCTGCTACTTTACCCAATACCATTGTTTTATCTTCGGCAAGCGTATCTACATTATTTACCAGGTCAACCACCAAAAATTCAGGTGTAACCTGTTTTGGAAAATGCGGCTTTTTTAAAAACGTAAAGTGCTTATTGCCCAACGTATATTCTCCATGCCGCTTGTGATTATACACTACCCGTTTATTATATAACTGCGTGGTGCCAACACCCAGACTATTGTAAACATTTGGAGACGTCACCAGAAAACGGTCGTCCTTTAGGAAACTTTTAACCAAAGTCTCTTCATCAGGCGGAACAGCACCATATACAGTTTCCCTGGGATGATAATACATACCTGGTGCTATTTTCTGCAGCGCACCCTCTTTGACCAGCATACCCAAATGCCGGTCAACCGCAGTGGAATACACTTCAAGATCGCTTCTCCTATAAACCTTCCCCCGCTTTAAATGGCGGCGGAGCTCATCTACTTTTGTCATTGCCATAATACGCAAAGATAAATAAAAATGGCGAAAGCTGCAAGGTTATTTATCCAAAATTCATGCAGATTGTCGTAAAATAACTAATTATTGTCGGACTATGTTTTAACATTTACATGTTTAAACATATATAAAATACAGCCTAATTTACATCGGCAGGTGCGGAATTCGAACCATTTTGCACGGTTTTTTTATTGCCAAGGTTCGAATTCCCATAAGATTTGCTATTAATTATATTTAATCATCATTTTCCAGTCTCCTGGGATTTAAAACTTAAAGTATTTAACAGTCATCGAATTTCGACAACTTATTGCCACGTTGCCGAAATATATAACTGATGGCTCTCTATACTGTGTTCCGGCGGCCGGAATGGCGATAAATGTTGAGAACACGCTTTAAATTATGAAAACTATTTAAAATGAGATATCTTGTGAACAATCTTAATTTTATTCACTCATCATGAAACTGCCCTTATCAATTCTCATACTAGTCATTTTTTTTGCCGGACTTTTATCTGGTTGTTCAAAAAAATCATCTTTAGTCCCGGCTCAATCAAATTCAACGTTTACAGTAAGTAGCTTTGCGGGAAGCGGAAGTGTCGGTTCTGGCAACGGTATAGGCACAGCCGCATCGTTTGGCTATCCTATGGGCATTGCTCTGGACAAAAACAATAATTTGTATGTTGCAGATCATGACAATTGTGTTATTAGAAAAATCACACCGGATGGTACGGTAACTATTTATGCGGGAACTGGCAAAAAAGGTAATGATATTGGACCAGCAGCAACATCAACTTTTTATTATCCAACCGCAATCGCCTGTGATGCTAATGGGAATATTTTTGTCAGCGATCAATCAGACCTATTGATCAAAAAAATCACCCCGGATGGGATGGTAAGCATATTTGCCGGCAGCGGCTACATAGGCCAGTCAAATGGCACAGGAGCGGCAGCTTCGTTTCAAGGGATCTACGGTATAACGATAAATTCAGAAGGGACTCTATTCGTTACTGACTTGAATGCGATTCGTAAAATAACTAATCAAGGGGTCGTAAGTACATTTTCAAAAGACCCTTCGTTTAAGACATTGACAGGAATAACAATTGATCAAACCGGAAATTTATATGTCGCTGATAATGCCGGCAATAATATCTTAAAAATAAATCAACAAGCTGAAGTAAGTATTGTAGCGGGGAGTGGCCTTGTTGGAAACGTCGACGGAAAAGGAACCTCAGCTTCTTTTCAACACCCATCTGGAGTGGCGGTCGATTCTAAGTCCAACATTTATGTAACCGACTCTGGTAATAGCCTGATCAGGTTGATATCGCCAGAGGCCATTGTTCAAACCATTGCAGGTAATGGGATGCCGGCTGAAACAAATGGCGTCGGGCTAACATCATCCTTTTTTGGCCCATTCGGAATAGTAATCAATACATCCGGTAATATTTTTATATCGGACGCTGCCGGTAATAAAATCCGTAAAATAACTATAGTTCAATCAAATTAAAAAAATGGTCAAAGCTTATTATATTATTTGCAGCATTGAGAGCCTGCGATAGTCGCACATGACTTCAAAGCCTATTTGTTGCCATTTAAATACTAAAGCTGGCAAATTATGGGTGAACCTACTTGGATCAGGAATGATCGGCGTGGTCGAAATCAAACAACCCCAATTAGCTGATAAGTGAAAAAGGCTGAGAATTCCTGCTTCATGATCCATTTCCGTTTAAAGGCTTCTGCTGCCATTCCGACGGTGGCACGTCCCTAATGGTCGTTTTAGCTGATCCCGTGAAATGGGTATCAACCACCCGGGATATTTACTATCTTCTACAATGGCAAGTTTCAAACTATCTTTGTAAATTACTCGTCTAAAGACCTTAACTCATGAAAAATCCAATGCTTATACTCGCAGTGTTTTTCAGTTGCCTTTTCTGCGTCCAAAAGGCTGCGTTCCAATTTTCTCCATACGGCACAGAAGGTCAAATCGCAGATTAAAAGACCAGCAGTTTTTTAGTATGATATAATAATGTATATTCAATAACAACAGGCCAAATGAATTGGATTAAAGAGTTTTTTAATTTGGCAACTACCACAACAGATCCATTTTTACGGTTTTTATCTCGCCTGACGGAGGATGACATTTATTCCAAATAGCGCTATTTTTGCAATATTCCGGGGGAGCGTTTTGGAAACGCATTTTTTAATGTTTGCAAAAACCTTAATTGTTTGGTCCCCCGGTTTGACCAGATGTAAAGAATCAAATCTGGTGATTTCTCTAAACTTTGGACCGTATGGGGTATATTCGAGCATACCTTTTGAATAATGTTTGTTATCCCCAATTAGATTGATTGTCTTATACTCTCCTGGAGCAATAATTATTGGAAAAAGTTTGCGGTTTTCGTCTTCGATCCGTTTGAAATACGGTTTTGTTGTATCATTTGGAATAATCTCCATTTCGATTTTTGATTCGAGCAACATTTCATTTTGATTACCTTCGTTTTTTAAATCATTGGTATGACAATTTTCTCGTTAACGGAAGGTGTCCGAAATGTAAACACTAATTTATGCCTCAGAAGTACGCTCATAATCCCTGAAAAATTTATGGAGGATTTGATATATGAAATAATTCTGCGCATTAACCTCATCGTTACTTATGGAAGTGTCTTGTTAAATCCACGCTCTTTATTTGCTAAAATAACTTTGGCTTGGTGAAACCAAAAAATAAATGAGAGCTAGCGGCGACTTCTTTTCTTCAAGCGCCTCAAAGAAAATTAGACCGAGTATTTGGACGCTCTCCCGAATATTATGTTAAGTAAATTTTAAACATGAAAACTTACAAACTTTCTTAAGGTTCTCAATGTCAGATATTTGCCACTTATTAGGAAGCGGCCAATAGTCTTAAATCCTGTAAAAGGGGTTCGAAAAATTTCCCCTTGGGGCTACAAAAAACAATACCAAAAGATGCTAAAACCCTGCAAATCCAAAGTTTGCAGGGTTTTTTGTTGATATCAAAACACCCTAATATGCACCAAATCGCAACAAAAATGAGCGTAATTCGGTGCGTAACACATGGAAAAACACTACGCACCGAATTACTTATAATTAATTGATTATCAACATATTCAAATATTAAACATCTTGATAAAAGCAGGCTACAAACTTACTTTTGTTTTACTTTTAAGCTTGTAATTATGAAAAGTAATTTCCATCTGCTTTTTTACATCAGAAAGCAAAAAAACTACAAAGGGGGGCAATGTCCATCTACATGCGCATTACGATTAATGAGCTTCTCTACTTAAATTTACTCCAGTCCAATCCCATGGAATTATCTCCTCCTTTGGATAAACAGGAATGCTCTGTTTTAATTCAATATATTCATTTCCTGTTAAAGCAGATCCATCCGCAAACCAAATTGAACATGGCTTTAGAAAATAGCCGGGCGATGATAAGTTCCCAAAACGATAATAAAATTATAGGCATAAGAATAGCGTGTATTACTCTTTTTTAAAAAAATCACTTTATAATTTGTATTTAGAAAATATTTCTATAAGTTTGAATTGCTTTATAATTAATCCTTATAATTCGAACCTTATCATTTTTAAACCTTATCATTCAAACAAAAAAATCATTATGGGAAATCCAATCGTTAAGAGTTACACTCTTGGTAACGAAGGCAAAATTGTTACTACAGTTACAGGCGATGACAGAGATGTCGCTTCAATAGCGATATTTAAAGTCAACACACAGGTTTATACCACAACACTGAATGCCCTTCAGTTAGATGCAACAACTAAGCATGACCTTATTATTGGATCGCTAACGATCTTGAAAGGTGCCACGCTTTCACTTACCGTTCCGTCAAATTTTCAGCCAGGAAGCGTGTTTTTAAATTGCATGCTCAAATCCGGTGATAATGACCCAGCTCCTTTTTCGGCAATGGTAGCACAGTGGCCTTTAAGCTCTTAGAGTTTTAACAAGCTAATTATATAAATGTGCTTTTCAAGGAAAGCACATTTATTCTCTGTGATCTATCCTAATACCAAGCAGCGATGAAAACAATGAGATTATGTTCGTCGTTCTTGTTGTTGCTATTGTTACCGTACGTGGGGCGATCGCAGGTAATAGAGAACGGAAAATACTATCAAAAGCAGCTGGGCAGTAGTTTTTCAGCAAAAATAAAACCAAGCCAGTCAGGTAAGTATGTGGAACTTGTGCTCGCTTATAAAGAGCAAGCTATTGTAACGCATACTTTAACTGCGACTGACTCGGTAACAGCTATCGATAGCCGTTGGAATACCGGTAGTATAACGGGAACTATAAAGCTAAAGGTTGGTCGTAATCACCAAATAAGTACGCTCGATGCTAACCTAAAGCTTACCGAACCCGGTGACAATAACCAATTTGTAGGGCAGCTGGCCGGCTGGAACACTACCGACCAGACAGGAAGCCAGCAAAGCTATGACCTGGGGACTGTATGTTCGATAAAAACTACGATCAGTGGAGACAATCAAGACATTACAACCATTATTTTTTATTATGTGAATACACCTATGTATAACATAACCCTGACCCCTGTCACTCCTTCAGCTACTATACCTAACGATCTTACAATAGGACGATTGACAATTGCAAAAGGTGCAAAAATAGTAATGCAGGTTCCTTCTAAATTACAGAAGGGTTATATACAGCTTTCCTGCACTATAACAAGTGATGACCATGACCCAGCAAAGTTTAGTGCACAGGTTGCAAGTTGGGACCTGAGCCCATCAATATTTGATCATTAAATATTAGTTATTATGGCTGAATATTTTTTCCCAAGTGCAAATCCATTTTTATTCCTCACCCCGTTAAATGGGGGTGATAAAAGTTGGGTGGGCTACTTATTTAGTACAACGCGTACCCCACCCAAAGATGCTTTTTCCATAGATAACTCATGGAATAAATATGATGGATCGTACATCTATAGCGGACAAGGGCCTGACCTGAGCACTCCGCAAAAAACTGATGACTTTGTTTCAAATACAAGGGACTATATCAGCAAAAATTATGGCAATCAGTTCAATGGGCGGATAATGATGTGGTTGCTTGATCCAAATGCAGCAGAATTAACTTCAAAAAATATAACATCGTTTAATTTCGGCATTTCTACAGGTAGTACTTTTACGACATTTGGGGATCTGAATATTCAAATGACAAATGACCTGACTTATTCTATAACAAGCGGTTGTGTTATAAAACTGTCGGAGAATGATTTTGTATTTGGTTCTGCCGGCGGCAGTAATATCAGCCTGGTTTCGCAATTATACCAAATAAGGGGTAACATAAGCCCCAATTTTGCAAACTTACCTTTGACGGGAAATCTGAGAGGCTCTTTTGGGTATCAGGCAAATTTTCAAACACAACGGGATCAAATGGGCTTATGTGATTTTGATCATATTAATTTTCAATTTTCTTATTTCTATAATAAGGATAATCAATTGATCTCGCAAGATTACCCGATCATTAAACCCTCGAACAAAGGTATCTCTGTTGTGTTTAAATCAAACCTCGACCCGACAGATATTTTAAACAAAATAAATCCATTAAGAACGTGGTTTGCTTTTACGGGGCAGAATTCAGACGGTACCAATACGCAATTAGGCACCTGGCTGCAAACTGACACTGCTTACCAAATCAACCTAAAACCTCATCCCGGCATAGACCCCGTTACCGGACAACCGCTTAGTACCACCGCTATTATGCTGTTTTATAATGCCCAGACTGATCACCCGGAGAATGGGAATTTTTATCTGGCGCCGGGTGGTATACATACGCTTGCATTAGATAACACCAGTATTACTTCCAGGCAAAACTTATTGTGCGGTATTTCGGGAACTGAAATAATCAATTTTCAACCGTGGGATAATACCAAGGGAGACCAGATAGCTTTCATACCCGGCCAAAGCGCTTTCTCACCTGCTTTTCCCATGAAAAATGTATCATTATATGATACAGGTGATGGCAAGGAAAAACTGCTTTTAGATGGCCACTGTTTGACATCGTGGGTGAGCATCTATCCGATTGAACAAGACGCGGTACAACCTAAATATAGTACCCAACCTAAAGGCTCTTCCCTGTATAATAAGGATGCGCTGATAAATAAAACATATGCAGAATTCCTGGGCGGGTTTTCTTCTCCCGTTGTCATAAAAAATGCCCAATCTGTTGCCTTCCCTTTAGTAGCCTACACAGGTATTGTGAAAGGAAATTTTGATGCGGTAACTTTTGAAGCTGAAATATTGAACCCGCACAGAAAAAGTAAAATTATACCACCTCCTTCCGGCACAGCACATTTATACCAGTTATCGGGCTCAGGGGAAACTAAAAAGGCTACTACACCACAGGGGCTTATTGCAACTGTGAACACAAGTGACGGTAGCTGGGCAGAACTTTTAATTGCACGTAATTTTCAACCGGCGCAACAAGACATCAAATTTACCTACCCTAATGCTACGTTATTCCAGGCATTCCAGGTGAGCCAGCAATTTTTAGTAATTACTGAAAATAAAAATTTAGGTACACTCACTTCTACGCTTAATCCAAATGATCTGGCACCTGGGATTGCTTTTTATAACCAAATGAATTTAGAGGCATGGCCTTTTATAATAAATACAGGTTTAAAAAAACAGTTCGGTGATTATACCAATGTGCTTATTTTCAAATTTTGTGAGGGCACGCTTGAGGAAAGGGTGAGAAATCCGCAGAAATGGACACAGGCTAAGGATTTTAACGCCTCGCAGGAAACGCCTGACGCTGCACAATTGGAATTGACTGCCGTATCGCAATGGATACAGGATTATATTGCTGATGCAAAATCACAGCTGAATGTTCATAAGGATACATTTTTTCAAAATTTTGTAAATATTGTTACTGATCCTACCTGGAATGGTGTACTGGCTTTAAAGACTGATATCAACCTTAAAACTTTTCCTTCCGAATTGCAGGGCCTGATAGGCGGCATTGATATATCAAGATTCAACGCGCACCATTTTGGAACACGCGTTAACCCGCTGAGCGCTGCTACAGTAGATATATCGAGCACATCGTCGATGTTTGGGCTGATCAATTATTTTGATAGGGCCTATGAGGCACAATTAAACCAGGGCGGAGATCCCAATACGCCTGTCCAGGCCCCTACGGGTGTGGATTATGACTTTAAGGTATTGAAATTACAGGTGCTTTTTGAAAATGCCGCTGTAAAAGATTTTAGCAGCAAGGCACAGCTTACAATGAATCGCCTTTTCTCTGACAAAGTGATAGGTATCAGAACTAACAGCGGCGTGAATAGTAACAATACCATTGTCTACAACGGCAGCTATCAGAAGCAAGGAGATGCAAAACCTATTTATATATTTGATCAGGTAGGCGATAATCAATTTCTGTTTGACAGCAATGTATTGAATTATGTAGAGGTAATAAAATCTCAATTCAATACGGTTGTTAACCAGGGCAAAACAAATACGGGTCTTGTAAAATCAAGATTTAGCTTCTGGGGATATTTGAGTTTTGACATACCTACCTATATCGATGGCGAGAACACGGTTAATCTTGATTTGTTCTCTTTTGGCAATGTAACGCCGAATACAACATTGATAGGTTTAAGCATCTCGAACCTGGCTATAGAAATGGATTTTGATGTCACTACGCCTACGGTTCGCACTTTCAGCTTTGACACGTCGCATGTTGCTTTTGACTTAAAACAATCTACGAGCAGAAAGGATAGTTTATACCCTAATTTTGCATTGCAACTAAATGGACTGATAAGCGGCAATAAGGATAAAAAACCTATGTCTCTTGGCTACCTGGAGGCAACCACTCAACTTAGCAACAGTTTGCCTGACGGAGATTGGTACGGACTGGATTGTTCTTTAAATCTTGGTACTCCGGGCGCATTGGCATCGGCTGTGGGTTTTAATTCTAATTTATTGCTTGCCTGGGCTCCGGGAAGCAAGGCTACCGACTCCAACTATAACCTGATGGTGGGAATGAAACTTCCGGGCACAGGTGGCGACGCTAAACTATTGAGCCTTCAAGGGGTTCTAAAAGTGAGCATAGCGGATATTAACTTGCTGTATGCTCCCAAACAACAATCATTTCTTCTGAAACTGGTAGATATCGGCGTAAAATTCCTGGGTATAGCGAAGCTGCCACCGGGGGCTACTATCTCTTTCTATTTATTCGGCAATCCTTCGCCCGATACATCGAAGGATACGCTTGGCTGGTATGCCGCGTATGTAAAAGATGATAACGCTTCTAAAATAGCGTCGGAGCCTGCGCCTAAAAAAAGAATTGCTAAACCTGAAACCGAGAAAACTAAATAGTACATGAGAAAACTTTTTTCTTTTTTATAGATCGTGCTTATTATTCCGCTGGTAAATGCACAACAGTCCAAAATCCATGAGTTAAATATTGGTAATCGCGACTTTACCGATCATAGCCATAAGAATAATAACTATGCTGTTATAGCTGAAATAATAATTGACGGGGGGTAATTCTAACACATTTACTTACCTGCTATTTGTAACTATGTATGCCATCAATAAAACCTAACCTGAAAAGATGAAAACAAAAAACAATGGTTATATAAAAACTTTTCTCCTTCTACAATGGATAGTATTGGCTATTCCGCTGACTATTCAGGCGCAGAATGAGTTACAGATACACCAGGTAAATATTGGAAATGGAGATTGTACGATCATCGCTATTACTGATAATGCAGGCGCCGTAGTAGCAAAGACAATAATAGACGGCGGTAAGTCTAGCGCTACAACTTATCTGATCCCATATATCAACCAGGAATTCGGAGGTAATGCTAATTTCGATTATCTCATCTTGTCCCATTTTCATAACGACCATTATAATGGCTTACTGGCACTTGGTAACGGTACAATACGGGCCAATTATATAATCGATGGCGGTAACTATACCATACTTGCAGGAGCACACAATCCTGCATTAGCGCCTCCTAATATAACTTTTCCCCCTCCACGCGCAGCGGGCGTCTGGGAAACAAATGTTTCGGCCTATGGGAACAACGTTAATACTGCAGCAAGAAGACCAGCAGGGTTAACTAATTTACCAAACCAGATACGCGACACCCTCACTCTTGGAAGTATAAAGGGCGTTAACGTGTACCTGATATGCATTGCCGGAAATGGATCTAATGTAGGTACAGGAGGTGCAGTAGTAAATAATATTGCGGCACGTAGAAATAACCAGAATAATTTCAGCCTCGGGTGGTTGTTGGTATATGGTAAATTCAGATATTATACTGCCGGAGATATCGGCGGTCACAACGCTAAATACACCCAAAATATACCTTATGGTACCGGCACACTTACCGTGACGGGCAACTGCGCTTCATATACTGACCAGGAAACGTCAATAGCTGCCGGACTACAGACATTATTGCCCAATGCACAACCAAAAGGAGGGGGCACTAATGTGGCAGGGCATATATGTGCCATAAAAATAAGCCATCACGGAAGCGCCTGCAGCAATAATATAATGTGGCTTAATACGCTCAGACCTGCGGCCATCTTTACCTCTGCCGGCAGCGATAACCATCATAAACTTCCGAGATTAAACACGCTCTATAACATGAGCCAGGTAGCACCTTTATCAAACAATGGCAACCCAACCCTGGGGATATACAGCCAAGGGTATTATTTTACCAATCTCTATAATTTTACCGGGCAGGCTAGCCTTACCTATGCTAATACACTTTTCGCTGCACGGGCAAATACAAGTTATGACTATGGAAATAATAATATTAACACCAACGGTAGTTACCTGATAATAGTGCCGCCACAAAACATAGCAAACTATAGCGATTTCCAGGTATGGCGAGTAAACTGCCCCTTTAATTATACTAATAATATATCAAAGCATACATTTCTTGCACGATATGAATGCCATCAATAGAACACAAAATCAGTTTGTGATAAAAAACAATCCATGGATATTAACAGCATTGCACAGAAACTAAAAGATACCATTACAGCCCAGGGTGGTGTGCTTAATTTTCCTGACGATTTTCCCATCAAATGCGAAAGTATTGGCATCGCATTAGGCTATGTGAAGCTGTCGTCTATTAGGCTGAGAGGGCTTAGCGCGGACAAAGTAACGGTAACAGGCAATACTATAAATATAGCAGATGCACAGACTTCGTTATTTGATGCCGATAGTACCATTCAATGGACATTTACTGAAATCGGAACAGATAAATACCAGTCCGCCTTTTCAGGGAAATTAAATAATATTTCTATAGTTATGCTCGTAAACCAGGGACTGATAGCCCTGGACAAAGTTTCTGATCCTGCTATATTCCCGAAAGGATTATTTAATAATACAAATCTTAAAGTAGATACGAGCACATTCACACTGAACATGCTGTGCGACAGTTCTGATCTGAATATAAGTCTAATATCGGCATTTGGCCTGTCGCTTACTAATCTCGGTTTTGGTCTTATCATCACGCAGATTCCAGGGGTAACTAATCAAGATGTACAGTTTCAGTTAATAGGAACACTTGCATTAGGAAAAACAAATCTTACTGTTGAGCTAGTAGTGCCGGTAAGCACACAAAGCACTAAGAATATATGGATACTTACATTTGGCTCCTCTACGCCCTTGGTGCAGGGCCTTGCAGACCTTGTGAAATTATTCTTAGGTGTAAATCTCTTCTCGATATTACCTGATGCTGTGGTAAAGATCGGCAACCTATTTAGTGTAAAACAATTGCAGGTAGTATTTGATCCTACCCAGGCTAAAATCAGTTCCTTATTTTTAGATCTCGGTTCGGTAGAACCATGGGATGTGGTGCCCGGAAAATTCAAAATAATTAATACAGGTATAACATTTAATATAAGCTGGCAGAACAACAAACGCCTTATTAATACGCTGATAACAGGACATTATGTTTTTTCTAACGCACTGAATTTTGGAGTAGATGTTATAATTCCGCCGGGAAATAATGATTGGCAATTATCTGTTTCGGCCGGCACTACTGATGCGAGTATAAATGATATAGCAGCCTTAGATAACACTAATATACCAGGCGGGCTCAATACCCAGGCAATAGGTTTACCAAAAGATGTCTTTGATTTCAAAAGCCTCAACCTTGAAGAATTTACAGTATCATTTAATCCATCTAACCGAACTGTCTCCTTTATAAAAGTGAATGTGCAGGCAGAATTAGAATGGACGATTCTAAAAGATGTTTTAGAAATATCCAATCCAGCTATTGACCTGACCATTAAAAATCCCTTAAACTCCAACCGTTTTATTTTTGGTGAGATAAAAGGTAAGGTCACCCTTGTTAGCCTACCTTTTGATCTGTCGGCAACAAAAGAGGAAGACGCTACCGGCTGGAAATTTGTTGCAGCGACACAACCGGGAGCTGTAATTGACCTGAAGGCAATCGTAAATCAATTACTGAAGCCATTGAATGTGGTAATGCCTACAGAAATATTCCCGTCAAATCTTGGTGTAACGGATATAGGATTCACCATTGATAAGTCTGATAATACGACGAGTTATTCTTTTGCCGCACGTACAGACGGAAAATGGACCTTTCAGTTTGGGCCTTTGCCAAAAGTAAATGTAACAGCAGCGGTAGATATAAAATACCAATCCAGCACCTTCTCGGGATCAATAAAGGGTGTGTTTGAATTTCCGGGCTTCTCTAACCTAAAAGTAGGTATTCAATACAGGTTTGATAAGGATAATAAAATACTCAACTTCATATTCTGGGAAAAATTTATTGCTGAATATTCGATAACAGAAAAGAAGCGGGAAATAAGCTTGAAGATCGGAGATCTGACTCTAGGCGAATTGCTGATCAATATTATGAATGTGATCGGTGTGCACAATTTTAAACTGGAGGCGCCATGGACGATATTGAACGACATTAGTCTAAAAGGATTCGGTATCACATTTGACCTTGACACGAAGAGTGTTGGCGTAACCTATACACTACCGAGCGAAATAAATCTTGGCTTTATCACCATTACTACATTAGAGCTTGGTAATAATAATAAAGACAAAAAAATGACACTGTCTATAAAAGGCAGATTCCTGGGCAAGGAGATAGGGGATAATGATCGATTTGGGAAGAATAAACCGCAGGATGTGCAGAACATGCCAAAGGTGCCGGGACGGGGCAATGCCTATTTTGACCTGCGTGCTTTGGCATTAGGACAAAGGGTATCAATAGGAGCAGATAAATTTAAAACCATACCTGAAGTAATAAAAGCAATAAAAACGCTGAACACACCAGTTGGTGATGCCATACCTATTGGCGGGCCTGGGCAACCGACTTTTAAAGCTGATAATGGCTGGCTCTTTGCTACCAACTTTGGTATATTGAAGGTAGGAGACCAATATACTATTGATCTGTCCGTTGTATTTGCAGACCCTGAGCTATACGGATTGCGTATAGAAATGAATGGTGAGAAAGCAAAAATATTTGCCGGACTAAAATTTGAAATCCTATATCGCAAAATATCTGATTCGGTCGGTGTGTACCAAATGGAACTGACACTACCAAATGCGATGCGTTATTTGGATTTTGGCGCGGTGTCTGTGGTATTGCCTGTGGTAGCTTTGCAGATTTATACCAACGGCGACTTTAAAGTAGATATAGGGTTCCCTTACAATATGGATTTCTCCCGTTCATTTACTGTACAGGGAATTATTCTTGGTGTGCCCGTGATGGGGTCGGGCGGATTGTATTTTGGCAAGCTAAGCAGCGCAACATCAAACGATGTGCCTAATGCAAACTGTGGTCAGTTTGATCCTGTGCTGATATTCGGTATCGGTATGCAGTTAGGTATAGGCCGCTATATTGATAAGGGGATTTTGAAAGCGGGCTTTAGTGTAACTGTCGTAGGGATCGTAGAAGGTGTGATAGCCACATGGCTACCCTATACTAATGCCATAGGCCCTGGGGATAATCCCTCAGATGTTCAAAAGTCTTACTATTTTAAATTACAGGGAACATTAGGCATCCTTGGTAAACTATACGGCACCGTAGATTTTGCAATTGTAAAAGCTTCTGTGAGCCTTACTGTATATGTAATGGCACGCATCACTTATGAATCTTATAAAGCCATCATATTTGCTATCTCTGCGGGTGTATCTGTTGCAGTTTCTATTTCTATTGATTTTGGATTGTTCTCTATATCCATCGATTTCTCATTCAGCACCACTATAAATGAAACATTCCAATTGGGCAGCGATCATACTCAGGATGCACCATGGAGTTGCCTTGCAGCTCCTAAACATATGTTGCGCGCAAATGCCAACTTGTCTGCACAACAAATACAACTCAAGTTCAGACCATTTCCGAAGCAGGCTAATAATGCCGTAAAAATATATTTCACGCCTCATCTGGCTGTAAATAGTGAAAACAATACCAATACTGTACAAGCTTCCTATGTTTCCATGATGTTTGTAGATAGCCCGGTAATCATTAAGGGAGATAGTAGAGCCACCGATGTTGGGAAAACGTCGTTTGACAATATCATTGAGAATCTATTTAAGTGGTTAATTACTGCTGCAACACCAGAATCTAACATACCTGATTTTGCAAGGATACCCGTTCAAACCCTAAAAGCAATTTACGCAGCACTATCGGTAAAGGGATATACGATACCTTATACGGATCTCTCGGATTTTCTCCAAAACCAATTAACTATTACTGCATTCCCGTTATCCGGAAATATTAATGCAACCGTGTTCCCGATGCCGCCGGTATTTGGCCTGGATACTTCGCTAAATGATGCACCACAGTATGCAGTAACCTTTAATAATTATTCATTTGCTGATGATAATTACCTGAAGGCACTCTCAGATTATTTTAATCAATTAGCGGTACAGGTACAAAAAGAAACAGGCAATGCACCTAAAGCTAAGGCAATAAGAGGTACGCTTGATAAAACCCCATTGAGCCAATACATCTTCCAGGACTATTTCCTGCTCACGGCCAGGCAGGTAATACAAGACAGCATCGACGCTGCACAAAACTACCGCTATGAATTAAAAGGCGGTGAGGACATCCAGACAATTTTAACTTGGGCAAACGCTATTCAACCGGGTAATTTAACTGCCAGCCAGGTGATCAGTGCCAATAAAACACATGCGCTTACTAAAGATAAGATTATCACCGTTAACAGTCAATCATACAACATAAAAGTAAATGACTCCTTTAATTCCATCGCAACTCAACCATTGTATGCATTAACACCAAGCGCTGTTGTTTTATTAAACGCCACAGTCCATAATATTTTAGCCGCCGGAGTGAAAGTACAGTTGTTGGGTAATGAGTGGACCATTGTTTCGGCAGATACTTTGACCAGTTTGGCTGGAAGTTTGAAAACCGATATAAATACCCTGGCTAACAATGCAGATTTCCAGAAATTAAACAATATTCTTCGGCCGCTTGCTACTATCAGTATTCCTACAGTGAGTTATAAACTCAAAGAGAATGATAATTTCCAAAAAATATTGTCCCTCTATAATACGGATGTGGACACATTAGCCAACGAGCCTAAGAATACATCTATCGAAAATATTTTTGTTGCCGGCAAAGAAGATGATAAATACCTTGTAATAACAGCGCTGCAAACCATCGGCACTGAGGATATCTTCGGTATGTTATCATCGCAGGGCAAAAGTGCACAAATTGCCGGTATGATAGCCAGGTATCAGATGCACGGACTGCGTTTGCCGCTTAGCGGTATCTCATTTGCAGATTCAGTTACACCACAATGGGTGACCGGAACAGCGAAAGATTGCTCTATGTGGAGTATAACAGGACAGCAATTCCCGCTGCCTGATATGAAGAATACGGATGCTTATAAAATAACGCTGAAAAGAAATGGCTGTACTTATATATCGTTTGGTGGCGGAGATGACCTTGCTGCGATATTGAAACCTGTAGATATAGATGTAGTAAATGCAGTAGCTGCCTTTGCCAGAAATACCAAACTTAGGCCTTCCATAAAAGACCTGAGCATTATTTCGCCGGTAGATAAACTGTCAGGCAGTTATTCATTCCAGAATTATTACCAATTACGAACCGCCAGCAATCCTTTTGTATTACCTTATGATAAACGTTCTGACCAGCAAAAACTGGCCAGTCCTTCGCCTATCATATGGACCTTTACACCTGCACTGTTAAGTTTATTAGCACAAAAAATTTCAGCGGCTCCGCTAATGAGTTTACAAATCGGAAAATTCAGTGCAGGAAAAAATATGCTTGAATTTACCCCAGGCAATTTCTATGGTTATTCCACCGTAATTGATGTGAGCATAAAGAGAGTGCCTGCAGCAGAAAAAGCTGCTTCAGCCATGAGAGCCAATACCTATGAAGTCATAGGCAGTGACGAAGCCGGAACTGCATTGCTTGAAAAACTGCTCTCGGCTATGCCAACTGGCAATGATAATATAATAGACCAGATAAGTCTGCTGTACCAGCCTAACCCAACTGCTGCTGATGCAAAAGGCTACCTAACCGACGGTCCTGATAATGTGAATATGTTCCTTACACAGGTTAACCTTTCAACAGATACTAACCCGGTACAGTTTGCGAAGCCATTGCTAAAAGCTGCGGCCATAGAACATCCGAGCGGTGTTATTAATAGTAAATATGATTTCATCAAATTACTATGGGAATGCAGCGTGGTGCGCTCAGGTGGTTATTATTTATATTACCAGGAGAAAGTAAATAATAATGCGCTGGCTGATGTACTGTTTGACCGTGATGGTAATGCAACGATCTCTATCTTAATAACCTATAAGGCAAATACGATCAAAAACACTGAGATACCGCTATATAATTATATGAACAGTGTGGTGACCGGCGATCAAATAGATCCGTCGGCAGATATTGTTGCGTCACGCTCTGAAGAAAACGATATCAGCTACCCGGTAAAGGCCGATGATACAATCCTATCAATAAGTAACAAATACAACGCAGCAATAAGCGAAATTGCATTGGTAAATGCGACTGCGCTATTATCAAATGGTGTTACGCTCGATATTAAGAATATCAGGTATGAGGTGCGTCCTGAACAAAGGAAACCGGGAAAAACATTAGCAACCATTGCCAGTTACTTTGGCGTAACACCTGATGCCGTCAAGGCGTTCAACCCGGAAGTGCCAAATTTTGATAACCTGGCCATCTGGACATTGCTTCGCATACCAAATCTTCAATATGTAATATCCGATACTGCAGCGCAAGGAAATACAATGCAAAACATTGCCGGCTACTATTTCGTTACCATTGAGGCTTTGGCATTTTATAATGACCGTAAAGCCAATATCTTCAAGACTGGCAATATAACGGTAAGAGATCAGGTACTTGATTATAAAGAAGTAGTACCGCAGGGCAATATTGGTTTTAAGTTAAATAGAAATTATCCGGGCGTTGTACCAGCTATCACTGCGGGGCAGCCGTTACCACCAGACTATGCAGAAAAATCGTTGCAAAATGAATATCAATTGCTTACTTACGCGTCCAGCGACAATGCAGACTTTAAGCTGTCAGATTTCGGCTTGCCTGTAGGACCATTAAAGAGCAACAAAACCGACCAAAATGCTGGAGCAAAAACAAGTAATGATGACCCTGGCATTTGGCCTTATGAACAGGTGGTAAAGATACATAGCTATGCCAAATACAACCCGATAGTTGATAAGCCTAACCTCCCTGCTGCTGCCAATAATCCTTATGCAGGTATCAGTGGTTATGCCCAATTATTCCTTGACTGGCAGGATACTTATGGTAACCGTATCCAAAATACATTTACTGATCCTGATATTGACCCGACCGTCACCTTAAATAAACAACCTATACAAGTAGGATATACTGATACTTTATTGGGCATAGACCAATGGCCGGGTATTACCACCAACTATCGTTTTGACAACTCATCTAATAACCGTCAATTATTGGTAGACGTTGTTTTTGATAATTCGCGCTACGACCCTTCACTAAGCATGGTTCGCCCGGGCACAACGGATAGCACGCCTATCTGGAAACAAAATGCGATCGGCGACAGAGAGGTATACCAGAAAGTATATTACCAGTTGAACCAATTATATGCTCCTGAACCTGCAAATCCAGGCCAGAAGAAAAGTGACGTTCGGTTCACACTTTCTACCACATTAACCACCGATACGGATAATATGCTGCCGGACGCACAGGTGCAGCGTATATTGGTCTTTATAAGCGATATTTATATTTACCTTGATCAATTAATTGCCGGCACCATAAAATGGGATGCTAATCAGAAACCTGTTATAAAAGCGCCGTTATCTAAAGCGATCTGCGCTACCCTGAACATGAATAACATTTTTGAATTGCTGGTATCAGTAGGTATATACAGGGATATTGTACGTGTGCACGATGATTTTCTTGACGATAATGCTGTATATGAAGCTATTTGCAGTATTAATCCTCAATCTTCATCTACAGATGACGCAATGAATCTGCAAGTATTTGCGGGTATATTCGAAACCATCTTCAAGTATGATGACCTGGTATTGAAAATAGCTACTGCTTCGGGCGCAAATCCTAATGAATACAAACGCGATAGCAAAGGAATATGGATAGTAAGATGGGCGCTGAAAGAAGGGGCTAAAGGTATATTCTATAAAAAAGACGACAAGAATGCAACCGTATATGCTGCCAGGCCTATCTCTACACAATTAGAAGGGTACCCGAACATAAACATTTATCCATACGTAACCGCGCAGGGAATTGACTGGAACGACCCTAATGTAGCTAAGAAAACGTTCTCTGGCATAGATATGGATGCATGGGGCAGACAATTCCTGCTTTCTATAGATGACTTACTGAACCCGGCTTATGTCAACGCTACATTCTGGATATCAAAATTGTACAAAGATGATCCGCAAAATCCTAAAAAAGAAGACTTGCTGTTATCAATTATCAATAGCAAAAAATCATTAGCAGGATCGCTGGCTAATTACTTAGAGCCCGTTCTCTTTGGATATACCGGAGATAATACAACAGCAAGAGATAAATTCAAACAACAAATGCTGATACGCTTATCTGATTTTTATGCGGTATCAGCAGTAGTTCAATATCCGATCGATGTATCGGTAGATTGGACCAACCAGGAGCAAAATGCAATAAGTTATCCGAGATTATATGGCAGCATGAAGGGTACAAGAGCAATTAACGCGGGCCTGTCAGGAGATACGCCTAAAAATGATGGGTTTAGCCTGTCTAACAGCAAGATTGTGCTGACTAACGACAACAAGTTGCCTTCTTATCTGAATTTCATCTTTACAGTAAAGAATCCGAAAAATCAAACATTCATACCATTAGATCTGCAATACCAGGTAACACACCTGGAGCATAATATAACACAAGTAGACGGGATACAGGAATATGAAGCATCTGACTGGCTGAATTTTGTTATTGTTCCGGCTGTAAATAACCTAACTCCTACTGAAGCATTAAACCTGCCTATTGTGCTAAGGGCCTACCCTACTCCACCTTCACTTACAGCACAGGTAGGTGTAAAATCGAATTCGGATGATACTGTAACGATACCTACTGCAAGGCAATGGGACTTTGATTACGATTACACCCAGCACTATGCACAGCAGGATACGATACACTCTGAGATGAGGTTTAATTTACGCCCGGGGCCGGTCAATTTTATGGCTGTGAATGCAGCTTTATTCGCTACCCTTGCACAGTTTATATCAACCTATCCTGATATACACAAAGACCTGATAGCATCGCTTACAACGGTTACTACCAAAACAGACAGGGCCGCACCTGAGTACAAGGTAGCTGCAGCGGCCTTAAGGTCTTTCCAAGAAATAACAGAAAAAGTAGCCCACGCATGGCAGGGAGGATTCAGGCTTTTCTCAAACAGTCTGAAAGAAATATATAGCGGCAACTACCTGTTCAGTGTAATAGAACGTCCTGAAAAGAATGAGGAACCAATAGATAAGCAAAAGCTGATCATAACCTTATCTGCCGCGGATAATCAAACACCGGGCTTAGTGCCTCCACTTATTGAAATTGAAGGTTACAAAACAATTACCCAGGATAATTTAAAGCTGGTAAATGATCTCAGAGACTACAGATACGCTTATCAATCACTTGTTGACCCGACCAAATACCTGACGGTAGAAGAATCAAAAGTGATAACTAAACGAACTGTTTCTATGTCTAAAGTAGATGTGATCAATTTCCAGAATGCGCTTTCATTCATTAAGGTAAAACGAAATGAAAATTTAGTAAAAGATAAGGCAGGCAAATGGATAAGAACAGCCGATGATTTCGTATACCAGACACCACTTATCAGCTTTGGTAATAAGTTAATTCCATTATTGGATTACAGTGATCCGAAATATAATTATAATATAGCGAGACAACCGCAGGATTTGCAACTGCAAATATCTGGTATGTTCATTGGCCTGCTGGGACAAAAGATTCCTTTTGACATCACTATGAAAATCGAGATCTCTTACAACTATACATTGCAAAATGCTCCGGATAGTATTGACATCAGCCTGCCTGTTTTCCTTGCCCCATCAATACCTATCCCCCCAAACCAGGATACCAATTTTGCTGCCATCGCAAAAGAAATAACAGGAGCTATGAAAATATGGAATGATGCTTATATGCCGCAAGGGTTTAACAAGAAGTTTTTCTTTGATATTTCTGTTTATTCAGGAATAAACGGCAACAAAATGCCGCTGCTAACAATGCGCTATTTATACCTTAATATAAACGATATTACAACATGGGGAGTTTAAATTATGAGCGCTTGGAAGACATAAAAAAAACCTTGTAAGAACCAACAACTAACCATACTGTTTTGAGGATTGTTAGTTAGGCAGTATGGCTTTTCTTTTAATGATGGAAATGTTTGTTGTGTATGAGCTCATATGGGAAACTTTTCGACTCCTTTTTAACTGATTTAAGACTACCGGCTTTTTAAAAGTGGCTATTTCGGTACACTGGACCATATGATTCCATCCCTAAGTTTAGTCAATTGTGTAAGGTATATCATTGATAAATTCGGCATTTAAGACTATTGGCATGGTCACAGTGTTCCGGAACAATTTGTTTCCAATTCCGGAACATGTTGCTTAATGGCTCTGAAATGTCTAATATTATTACTTACCTGTCAAGAATCTACCAGGACCAACTACCCATTATCCCGCTGAAAGGTGGCGTTTGGTATCCATCTTTTTTGAATATTATATCATTACCGTAAATAACGTTATTCTTTCCATCTGCACCAAAAACCACCCAAATGGGACCCGACATACTGTATCCGCAGGGCCACTCCGGACTGGAAATTTTACTTTTGCAATCACTTAAATTAAATTGAGAAGACGGCGGCGAAAGAAAAAAGCTGCAACATTGGAGCCCCGCCTCCGCTAAAAACAAAGTCACGGAAAGGTCCAGCTGAGTGGTTGTTGGAGAAGGAGCGAACCTGAATAAAAACGGTTCAACAAAAAACTCAAATGCCGGTGGCGAAGAGATAGCCATAGTCAACTCCATGATTTGCACTAAAATTAGTTATTTAAATTATAGTTATTAAATTGGCGAAAATTAACCAATAGTACGTAAAACGTCGTTGTAGGTTACACCTTTTTAGAATATAATTATGGTTTGAACAACTCGAATAAGAGCGTAGGCAAGCGTACTTTCATTTACTTATTGCTGGTGTTGCACTTCTATCCACTAATCGCTCAAGCTTAAAATTAATGTTATTCACCACGTCACCATCTGTTTTTACTTTAACCTTAAAGGGTACTGAAGATGGAAATGCTCTCATCTTTAATTTGTTTAATTGTTCCGGGTCAACGCATGCGGTATAGGTTCCCGGAAGAAGACCGAGAAAACTAAAGTTACCATCACTTTCTGTAATAGTTTTTCCAACAAGTCTGGAACCCTGGTAAAAATCAATAACAATTCGATCCTGTCCGATCAAGTCACGAGAACATCCATAAACCATTCCTGAAGCTTCTCCGCTTACCTTAACGGGTATTTCAAGCAGCTTCACTTTATTAGGATCAATAGTAAGTTTAAACATACTTTTTTTCAGCTGCCATGCAATATTGTCAAAACTGTTGGGATTTAGTTCGATCAAATAACTCGTATAAGGTATAAGATCAAATACTTGAATGCTGGTATCCCGGACATTGCTTTGCACGCGGCCGCCGTTTATCTTAAGTTCAAGTCCTTTTATTTTAGGTTCGCCCAGGTCTCGCT
>NZ_JAQBOC010000053.1 GCF_028288225.1 Mucilaginibacter sp. | reverse complement strand
CCGTTGTTAACTTTATCAACAAAAATCAAGGTTATTAACACAGAAAAAGAAGCAAAAAGAAAGCTTCAACAATAATAATAACCTATTCTATTTTGTTGAAGCCAATCTAAAGGCAATGACATGGTGGCTAATTAAGAAATGACATAAGACAAATCTAAAATATGTCATTGCACAATACGGCAATCCCATCATAAATTCTCCACCATTCTATCCGACAAGCATAACTATGGGGTTGCTTCACGCTTGCCTCGTTCGCGACGCCAAAATGATTTTTCTTACCTAAATTTATCCTTCAACGCTGCCAATTTTATAGCTATATCAGTTTCCGGTTGCTGCTCAGGCTTTTTGTTAAATGCAGGTTTTTGAAAGTTACGTTGCTGATTTGCAGGCTCCCGTCTTTCTCTTTCAGCAGGCTTTGGCTCGTTTTCCTTCATTGAAAGGGCAATGCGTTTGCGGTTAATATCCACATCTGTTACTGTTACTTCAACCTTTTGCTGCACTTTCAATACCTCATTGGCATCTTTAATAAACCTGTTGGTGATCTGGCTTAGGTGTACCAAACCGTCCTGGTGAACGCCGATATCAACAAAAGCGCCGAAATTGGTAATGTTGGTAACTATGCCGGGCAGCTTCATCCCTATCTTCAGATCGCCAATAGCGTTAACACCTTCTGTAAAGCTGAATGCCTCAAACTGCTCACGTGGGTCTCTGCCGGGTTTCGCCAGCTCGGCCATAATATCATTCAGGGTTGGCAATCCGGCATCTTCTGAAACATATTTTTGCAGGGGAATGCTTTTGCGGAGTTTATCATCACTCATCAGGTCCTTTATGGAGCATTTCAGGTCTTTGGCCATTTGCTCAACCAAAGCATATCTTTCCGGGTGTACACCACTTGTATCCAGCGGATCCTTAGCATCGCGAATGCGCAGGAAGCCCGCTGCCTGCTCAAATGCCTTATCGCCGAGGCGTGGCACCTTCTTTAGTTCATTGCGGTGTTTAAAGGCACCATTGGCATCGCGGTAGGCTACAATGTTCTGCGCCAGTTGCGGCCCCAGACCAGAAACATAGGCCAGGATCTGTTTTGATGCAGTGTTCAGCTCAACGCCAACAGCATTTACACAGCTCATTACCGTATCATCAAGCGAGGTTTGCAGTTTAGTTTGATCCACATCATGCTGGTACTGGCCCACTCCAATCGATTTTGGGTCGATCTTTACCAGTTCAGCTAATGGATCCATCAACCGGCGACCGATTGACACAGCGCCCCTTACGGTAACATCTTTATCCGGAAACTCTTCCCGTGCAACATCCGATGCTGAATAAATAGATGCCCCGCTTTCGTTAACCATTACTATAGCCGCACCAGGCAGGTTAAGGTTGCGGACAAACACCTCAGTTTCGCGCCCGGCAGTTCCGTTGCCAATGGCAATGGCTTCGATATTATATTTTTTGAAAAGAAATTCAGTGGTTTTTTCTGCCTCTTTGGCCTGGCCTGCGCCTGTGTGCGGAAAGATAGCCGTGTATTCCAGTAGCTTTCCCTGTTCGTCCAAACAAACTACCTTGCAGCCGGTACGGAACCCAGGGTCAATTGCCATGGTACGCTTTTGGCCAAGCGGCGCACTTAACAACAGCTGACGGGCATTCTCGGCAAAAACACGGATAGCTTCTTCATCGGCTTGCTTTTTGGTGAAAAGGCGCACCTCTGTTTCCATTGATGGCTTTAGCAATCGTTTATAGCCATCGGTAACGGCCTGTTTTACCTGGTCGGCGCTTGGGTTATTGCCTATAACAAAAGCGTCTTCCAACAGGGCTATTGCCTCTTCTTCCACAGGTTTTATATCCAGCCACAAGATCTCTTCTTTTTCACCACGGCGCATAGCCAGAATGCGGTGCGATGGCGCTGATTTTACAGACTCTGTCCAGTCGAAATAATCTTTATATTTTATGCCTTCCTGCTCTTTTCCTTCAATAACTTTTGATTGAAAAGTTCCTTTCTCTATAAACAGGCTGCGCATCCGGGTGCGTACTTCAGCATTCTCGCTAATGAACTCTGCAATAATATCCCTTGCTCCGGCTAAAGCTTCTTCAAAGCTTTTTACACCTTTTTCTTCATCAATGTATTTAGCCGCTTCGATTTCGGGGTCAATACGTTTTTGCTCCATCAGCAGATCAGCCAGGGGCTGCAGGCCTTTTTCGCGGGCTGTAGTGGCGCGGGTTTTTCGTTTGGGGCGATATGGCAAGTAAATATCTTCCAATAATACCATTGTTTCAGCCTCGTTGATCTTCGCCTCCAGTTCGGGCGTAAGCTTGCCCATCTCCGTAAGCGATTTAAGGATGGCTTCACGGCGTTTATCCAGGTCGCGCAGCTGCTGCATCCTGTCGCGGATGGCGGCTACCTGTACCTCATCCAAAGTTCCGGTAACTTCCTTGCGGTAACGCGAAATAAACGGAACAGTAGCACCCTCATCAAGCAGGGCAATAGTAGCGCTAACCTGTTTTTCGGCAATGGAAAGTTCGGCAGCTATTTTTTGATTGTGTGATTTCACAGATTATTGTTTTAATTACACCGATTATTTTAGATAATTACACAGATTTTGGTTTGATTGCACCGATCATCTGCTATTATCTAAATAACTGGATTGCGAAGTTGAGCAGAATTGCGGGAATTTTCAAGAGGAGGTTTTCAACAAGGCTAAAAAGTTTGATGGCTTTTGTCAATCACGGAATTAGCTTTTAAGCTATCAGCCTGAAACCAAGAGTTTATTGGTTGCTTCCAAGCCAAATTTTTGATACTTATTATAAGCTGCTACCGATTACCAAAGAATTACGCCCAGCAGGCTATAGAATATGCATTTTTTTAGCATCACAAAACATCATTTTCAGGAAATCTCTTTTGTGTCTCCCTTTTTATACTTTAAAACAGTATAAACCAGCATAACAGCTAAAACAATAAAAAACAAACCACCTACCGAAGCCAGCACAATACGCCATGTTTGGTGGCGGGCAATTCCCTTAAAAAGGCTATTTATACTAATGGCTATAAAGCCCAAAAAGATAATAAAAGGTATAACGGTTTTCTTTTTGAGATCTTTTTCCATTTAACTCATATAACTAATATAAAAATCTTATTTCTTTTTCAAAAAACAGGTTTTTAGTACCACGCTCATGCCGTCAACCTTGCAATCCACTTCTTCGTCATTATCTGTAAGCCTGATCTTTTTTATGGTGATGCCTTGCTTTAAAGTGGTGGTTGATCCTTTTACTTTTAAACTTTTTATCAGCGTTACCGAATCGCCGTCAATCAGCGTGTTGCCGTTACTATCCTTTACGTTTGATGTTTCCAATATATTACGGGTGTTTATTGTTGATTTTTCCTGCGTCCTCTAATTCGGCATCCATCTGGTCGTCATACTTAAAGCGGTATAAAACCCATTCGTTCTGAGGTTTGTAAAACATAAAAGTAAACCTTATCGGCTGAATCTCGTGCTTTACCAGGTAACTGTAAAAAACCAAACTGTTCGACGCATTTTTTTGAACGATCAGATCTTTGCCTAAATAGTTGCCTATCCCCTGGCGCAATGAGTCTAATTTAGCTTTTAGCTGGCTTATGCCGGCATTATTTGTAAAATATTTATTGGTGCCAAAAATATAATCAATGGCAGCTGACGTTCCTTCGTCCTTGTATTTTTTAAAGAAGGTGTTAACCAGGTCGGCAGCACCTTTAACTGCAACAAACGGCGGTTTGGCAGCAGTAGCTGCAGGCTTTGCAGCAGTAGGTTCCTGTGCCTTAGCATAAATTGAGTAGCAAACAATGCCTGCTAATAAAAACCACCTTGTTAAAAGCAGCTTAATGTTTAAGTGTTTCATAGCGTGTATTTTAAAGCCCAAAGTAAATAAAAAAGCCTGCTATTTGAGTAGCAGGCGGTATATTTTTTTAGTTGAATAAGTTGATTGGGTTAGATTGAGTTGATTAAGTTAGGCTGTTTTTAACTTAAAAAACCATTCACTAAATCAACCTAATCAACTTACTTAGCAACATACATTACTTCCTTAACCGCTTTGATCACTCTTTCAGCGTTCGGAAGGTATTCCTGGATCAGGGTTGGTGCATAAGGCAATGGCACATCGCCGCCCATAATGCGCAGTACCGGGGCATCTAAATAATCAAATGCATCCTTTTGTACTTTAAAAGCAACCTCTGTAGCAATTGAGCATAAAGGCCAGCTTTATTCAACAATTACCAAACGGTTTGTTTTTTTAACTGAATCAATAACGGTTTCATAATCAATAGGACGCACGGTACGCAGATCGATCACTTCAGCATGGATGCCTTCTTTTTCAAGCTCGGCAGCGGCAGCATTTACCACCTTCATTATTTTACCAAAGCCTACAAGAGTAACATCTGTGCCTTCTTTGGTAACATTTGCCTTGCCTAACGGAATATAATAAGTTTCTTCAGGAACTTCGCCTTTATCACCATACATCAGTTCCGATTCCATAAAAATAACCGGATCGGGATCAATAATAGCTGATTTTAACAAGCCTTTTGCATCATAAGGGTTTGAAGGCACTACTACCTTTAAGCCCGGACAGTTGGCATACCAGCTTTCGAAACACTGGCTGTGCTGCGAGCTAAGCATCCCCGCATTGCCTGTTGGACCGCGGAAAACAATTGGCACAGTGAACTGGCCACCGCTCATTGACATTATCTTAGCCGCTCCGTTTATGATCTGATCGATAGCAACCAGCGAAAAGTTAAAGGTCATGAACTCAATAATGGGGCGTAAGCCGTTCATTGCCGAGCCAATACCAATGCCGGCAAAACCGCATTCAGAAATAGGCGTATCAATTACACGTTTAGCACCAAACTCGTCCAGCATGCCCTGGCTCACTTTATAGGCCCCGTTATATTCGGCAACCTCTTCACCCATCAGGTATATTTTATCATCCTTGCGCATTTCTTCGTTCATTGCCTCACGAAGCGCTTCTCTGAATTGTATTTCTCTCATCGTATTGTTAAAATGATGTTTTTTGCGAACGCAAATATAATCAACAATGTGTTATTTGCAATTTGTAATAGATTTGAGACGTGAGATATGAGATTTGAGACAGATTTCACTGTTCATTTTAATCTCATGCTTCATTTTTCGCCCCAATTGCTTTTGGCTTTTACAGCGGGATGGCTTAAAACCCATCCCTAATATATACCAAGCCAATGGCTCTTTAAAAGATCAGGAACGCATCTTATTGTACTCTAAAGTTTATCGTCAGAATGAATCAGAGGCATAGCCCCGGCTAATATTGTAACAACGGATTTCTATAACGTTGAACTGCCTGCTAATACTGCCCACTAAAAACTGCCAGCTCCCAGCTTCCTCTCCCCTCTCATTTTTGAAGCTATCTCCAAAGCTTTATAAGCATTCACTATACCACCTGTTTTTGAAAGCGAGGCAAAATCAACCTGCTGTTTGGCGCCGGGTTTATTAACCATTTTACCGGTTATGGGTGTTGCACATTCTAAAATAATTTGTTTTAGTTGCTTTGCACTCAGGTCAGGGTAATATTCCAGGCATAACGCAGCAATACCTGCAACAATGGGCGATGCAAAGCTTGTGCCGTCAGCGGTGTTGAATTCAGCATCCGTGTCAATTGAGGTTACTTTTACGCCCGGTGCAAAAACATCAACGTGAACTTTACCATAATTGGAAAAAGTTGCCGCCAGGCTGGTATCAGGCCTTGGGCCCGATGCGCCTACGTTGATCACATTATCGGTAGCCGATCCGTCAAGATAGGTATCATTTGGGAACTGAGGCGTGGCATCAACATCCTGGCCATCATTGCCTGATGCCATTACCAGCAGCACATCCTTTTGGGCCGCATATTTAAAGGCCTCATCCACCCACTCTTTGTGCGGCGAGACCTTTTTGCCAAAGCTCATATTGATGATCTGGGCGCCATGGTCGACCGCAAAATGGATCGCGTTAGCAATATCTTTATCATATTCATCGCCATTTGGCACCGCTTTTACTGCCATTATCCTCACATTGTCCGCTACACCGTCAATGCCATACCCATTATTGCGTACCGCTCCAATTAACCCGGCAACACCTGTACCGTGCGATGCATCGGGGTTTTTAAGCACATTATTGCCATAAGGTTTCCCATCGTTCACATCCGGATCGTCGGCTACTATGCGTGCACGTGCATCAAGATCAGGGTTAATGGTGTTGTTTTGCTTGGCATAATACTCCGTAAGGTCCTTAAGCACTTTGGCATTGTTGGCATCACCGCCTATCTGCGAAAAAACAGATTCCCAAACAGTTTTGCTCTGGTTTATGGTATCATTAGTTGTCTTGATCCTCGACAAATCGGTCATATTAAAAGTTTGGTCCGACTGCAGCTTAAGCTCTCTTTTTATATAATGATTTGTTGCCGATAGTACATTAACCTCCATAGTAAGATCTTTTATTTCGCTTTGGGCCTTGCTCATCGTACTATCATAATTGGTTTTTACAGTTTGCCAAAAAGCAAATTCTTTTTCCTGGCCGGCAGGCGCTGTGGTAATAGCTCCATATTTATCTTTGAGCTTATGGTACTGCCTTACTTCTTCGGTTGTTTCGGTATAATCAACCTTGCCGCCCTTGCCGCCTAAAAAGTCCCAGCCATGCACATCATCTACGAAACCGTCTTTGTCGTCATCAATGCCGTTGTTGGGGATTTCTTTGGAGTTTACCCACAAAATACTTTTAAGGTCGTTTTGTGAAGTATCAATACCACTATCAATGGTAGTAACTACTACGGTTTTACTTTTTTTGCCCTTTAAAAACAGGTAGGCCTGTTTAAGGCTTATTCCATAAAAACCATCTGTTTTCAGATCCATGGTATGCCAGTTTTTTGGCGGATCAGGTGCCTGTTTTGGCAGCTGCTGCCCGATAGCATTCAGGCTGATGAACATTGCCCCGCATACCAGGGAGCTTAAAGCGTATTTGCGTAATTTATGCATTATTTAGTTAGTTGATTAAGTTGAATGGTTGATTGAGTTGGATTGGGTTATTATCTGATGAAAAAGTTAAGGTTATAAGAAATGATGTTTCCCTATTTAATATTTTAACTTAATCAACCTAATCCAACTCAATCAACCACTCACTAAAAATTTACAGATCAAATTTAATCCCTTGAGCCAAGGGTAACGTTTTTGAATAGTTTATAGTATTTGTTTGCCGCCTCATATAAACTTTCCATGCATCAGAACCCGACTCGCGGCCGCCCCCGGTTTCTTTTTCACCGCCAAATGCGCCGCCTATCTCTGCGCCTGATGTGCCTATGTTAATATTGGCAATTCCGCAATCAGAACCGGCATAGGACAAAAATTGTTCTGCATCCTGTAAATTTCCTGTCATAATTGCTGATGATAAGCCCTGCGGCACACCATTTTGCAGTGCGATGGCTTCATCAAGGGTTTTATATTTTATCAAATATAGTATAGGTGCAAAGGTTTCGTGCTGTACAATTTTGTAATTGTTTTCCACCTCGGCTATGCAGGGTTTTACATAACATCCAGAGGCATATTTATCGCCTTCAAGCTTGCCGCCTTCCACTGCAAACTTACCCCCTTCGGTTTTGCATTTTTCAATGGAATCAAGATATAAGCTAACAGCATCCTTATCAATCAGCGGGCCCATGTGGTTATTTTCGTCCAGTGGATCGCCAATGCGAATCTGTTTGTAGGCATTTACCAGTTTTTGTTTAAAAGCATCATAAACACTTTCGTGGATGATGAGCCTGCGGGTGCTGGTACAACGCTGTCCGGCTGTACCTACTGCGCCAAATACCGCACCTATCAATGACATATCCAGGTCGGCATTTTCACTGATGATAATGGCGTTGTTACCGCCAAGCTCCAGCAGGCTCCTGCCTAATCTTGCGCCTACAGCCGCACCTATTGATTTACCCATGCGGGTTGAGCCGGTTGCAGAAATAAGTGGTACACGCGGATCATTAGCCATCAACGCACCAATTTTCCTGTCGCCAATAACCAGGCATGATACGCCTTCGTCAATATTGTGCTTTTTAAATACTTCCTGTGCAATATGCTGGCAGGCAATGGCTGTTAGTGGTGTTTTTTCTGATGGTTTCCAGATACAAACATCGCCGCAAACCCAGGCAAGCATAGCATTCCAGCTCCAAACCGCAACAGGGAAGTTAAATGCAGAGATGATCCCCACAATGCCCAGCGGATGATATTGCTCATACATACGGTGCTGCTGGCGCTCACTGTGCATGGTAAGCCCGTAAAGCTGCCGGCTAAGGCCAACGGCAAAGTCGGCTATATCAATCATCTCCTGTACTTCGCCATAGCCTTCCTGCAGGCTTTTGCCCATTTCGTAGGATACCAGTGTACCAAGCGCCTCCTTATTGCTCCGCAGCGCATTCCCTATTTCGCGCACAATTTCACCGCGTTTTGGTGCTGGCACTGTGCGCCAGTTAATAAATGCTTTTTGCGCTTGTTCAACCGCCTGGTTGTAATTAGCTGCAGTAGCGAATTTTACCGATGCTATTTTTTTACCGTCAGTTGGCGATATTATATCTTTTATAGCTGCATCAGCACTGCTTACCCAGTTACTGCCTGTACTAAAGGCGTCATTTATGTCGTTTATATGTAAACGATTAAGAATATCTGAAATATTAATGCTCATAATTGTTACTTTTGTCAAAGGTAAAAATCTTTAAGGCAATTTATTATCAACCCACTCTCTGCCGGCAAAATGATTCACATTAATTATCAAGGCTTTGTAAATATTGCTGTTAACAATGTTTGAATGTTGATAACTAAATTGTATTATGGATGTTTATACTTGTAATTTAATCTCAGTTTAAGCTCTAAAAGCGATTTTGAAGGCTTCAACAGAGTATGTGTTCTGAAACAAAATTGAATGGAAGAAGAATTTGAATTTGGTTTTACCGAAGACCCAAAGTTTTCGGTTGAACGGTACGAAGAAATGATTCGTAATCATGATCAGTACTTTTTTGATGCCCAGGCGTTTGAGAACATTATCGACTACTATATCGAAAAGAACGATCCGCCAAGAGCTTTACAGGTTGCAGAATATGCACGTAACCAGCATCCGTTTGCTGCCGTTTTCCTGATAAAGCAGGCACAGCTTTTAGTGATAACCAACAAGGTTACCGAGGCATTTGAGGCGCTTGAAAAAGCCGCTATGCTGGAAGCGTCAGACCCTGATATTTACCTCATCCGCGGTAACATGTACGAAAGCATGGAGCGCTACGGCGAAGCCCTGGAAAACTATGAAAAAGCGCTTGAACTTGCCGAAGAAACCGACGAGGTGCTGCTGCATATTGCCTACGTGTACCAAAACATGGGCGATTATGAAACATCCATAACCTATCTTAAACTTTGCCTTGAGCAAAATATGGAGAACCAGGATGCTTTGTATGAGCTGGCGTTTTGCTATGATGTTTTGGACAATCAGCAGGAGAGCGTTTTATTTTATCAGCAATATATTGATAATGAACCTTACAGCTATGCCGCATGGTATAACTTAGGTAACGCCTTTACTAAGCTGAGCCTGTTTGAAAAGGCTATTGATGCTTATGATTATGCTATATTAATTAAAGACAGCTTTGCATCGGCCTATTTTAATAAGGGCAATGCACTGGTTAATCTTGAAAAATATGCCGAGGCTATTGAGGTATATCGCCACACATTTGAGTATGAGCAGCCTAATGCAGATACCTATTGTGCCATAGGCGAGTGCTATGAAAAGCTGGAGCAAATGGACGATGCCCGCGCATTCTATAAAAAATCAGTTAAAATGGATCCTAAGCTGGCCGATGCCTGGTTTGGGATAGGTGTTACGCTTGATTTTGAAGAACGTTATTTTGAGGCGCTTCATTTCTACAAAAAAGCACTCGACCTGGATATTGCCAATGCCGACTACTGGTTTGCTATTGCCGATGCTGAATACAAACTGGGCCACCTCCCAGAAGCTGAACTGGCCTATGAAAAGGTAGTGGAGCTTAATCCTATTGATGTGGATGCCTGGCTTGATTATTCTTCAATATTGTATGAACAGCAAAGGCTGGTTGACGCCATTGAAGTAATATCGCAGGCTATAAAAAATAACCCGGATGCTGCCGAGCTTTATTACCGCATGGTAGCTTATTTATTTGCCAAGGGCGAGTACAATGAGGCTCTGAGTCACCTTGAAATGGCTCTTGCGTCAGACCCTGATAAACATTACATCCTGTTTGATTATTTGCCCCAGCTGCAAAAAAACAAGGTGATAGTTGATATTATTAATAGGTATACTAAATAGTTAATTAGAGGTTAGAGACCAGAGATTAGTTAAACGCTCAGAGCTGCGGCCAGCCTAATCTCTAATCACTAACCTCTGATCTCTAAAAAAAGCCAAAATTTCTACCAATTTTGGCTTTTTTTACGACCTTTGCGCCGTTAAAACTTTTAGTTATAGTCTATAACCTGTTTGTGTTTTATGAATTATCAGATCAATAACCTTCCGGAGCGGGTAGCAAAGCCACGTAACAGCGGCATAACCATGGTTATGGATAAGGGGCTTAGCTTACGGCAGGCTGAAGATTTTATTGAAGTAGGTGGTACTTATACAGATATGGTAAAATTAGGTTGGGCCACATCATATGTAACCCCTAACCTTACCGAAAAGCTAAAACTTTATCGCGATGCCGGCATTCCTGTATATTTTGGAGGAACGTTATTTGAGGCCATGATAGTAAGGAACCAGTTTGATGACTATTGCCGCCTGCTTGATAAATTCCAAATGGATTATGCCGAGGTGTCTGATGGCTCCATCACCCTTGAGCACGATATAAAATGCGACTATATTCAAAAGCTTTCCAAACTCACCACCGTTATCTCCGAAGTTGGCTCAAAGGATGTGCAAAAGATCTTTGCCCCCTATAAATGGATCAACCTGATGCGGGCCGAAATTGAGGCCGGCTCATGGAAAGTGATTGCCGAAGCCCGCGAAAGCGGTAATGTGGGCATCTACCGCGATTCGGGAGAAGTAAGACAGGGTTTGGTTGATGAGATCCTTACCCAGATCCCCGAAGAAACTATAATTTGGGAAGCTCCGCAAAAGGCACAACAGGTTTGGTTCATCAAACTGATTGGTGCCAATGTGAGCCTTGGCAATATAGCCCCTGCTGATGTGATCCCGCTGGAAACCCTTCGCCTGGGAATTAGGAGCGATACTTTTGATCATTTTTTGTAAGCGACAGTTGTTATCAGTCATTTCAACAGGCGGTTTAATTGCGATAACGGGGTTTGTTTGTCCGTAGCTTTTTGCAAGCGCAAACAACGGCAATAACAGGATAAATGATCCTTTCATTTGATTTAGGTGATATGGCAATATAATATTAAAAGCAAAGGCCTGCAAATTTCTGTCTCTTTACAAATCAATAATCATAATTGCCTGTTTTCTTGATATTTTTACATCGTGTTAAATGACAGGCATACATGAGTCTTCCGTCATTTTCAGAAAACTATTTAATGAAAATTGCACTATGGCTTTAGACCCAAAGGCAGACAATTCAGCACAGGTATACTCCGATAATTCAATAGAAGTGGCGGTACTGCTCACGCTCTCCGGCGGTTTCCTTGATGTTTTTACCTATGTAGGCCATGGCCATGTTTTTGCCAACTCTATGACGGGTAACATTGTATTCCTGGGAATTGACATTGCAACAGGGAACTGGTATCAGAGCATGCGGCATATTCCTGCCATTTTAGCATTTCTTACCGGGGTATTCATTGCTTACAGAATGCACTTGCCATCTGTTCTGAAACATTTCCCCAAACCTGCGCTTACCTGCCTTGGGCTTGAAATTATTGTGCTTATCACCGCTTCATTTTTACCGTCATCATTTCCCGATATCTTATTAGTACTGTCAATATCATTGGTTGCCGCTATGCAAAATTCCAGTTTTACCAGGCTGGAATCATGGACTTATAACTCCGTGATGACTACCGGGAACCTGCGCCGGTTTGCGGAAGCATTTTTTAGGGGAACTACGCCTGGTTATAACCCGGCAACATTACGTGAAGCCCGTTTATTCGGCCTGGTTTGCCTCAGCTTTTTAGCCGGGGCTATTTTAGCTGCTTTAACCACTTTAAAGCTCCATGACCATGCACTTTTTATACCGGCCAGCCTGTTGACCATAGCATTTGCTATTTGCTGGCGAAGGCAAAAAGCAAAACTCCTTTATCTGCCATAACATTGTATTTTCAACTTATCAAATCATTAGTTACAATTGCATGTTAAAATGTTATTAATATTACGGCATGAAACAATACGGGCTCATCGGCTTTCCGCTCACACATTCTTTCTCAAAAAAGTATTTTACAGAAAAATTTCAAAAGGAGCACATCACTGATTCGGAATACGAATTATACCCTCTTGAACATATAAAAGATCTACAGGATCTGCTGGATCTCCATCCTGATTTGTGCGGGCTTAATGTTACCGTTCCCCATAAAATAGAGGTGCTTAAATACCTCGACTGGATTGAACCCGATGCCAGAACTGCCGGCGCGGTAAACTGTATTCGCATTGCCGCCGAAAGCCCGGTAGAGGCCGCATTTTCGGGTGAGTTAGGTATAAGGGGCCATGATTTCAGGCTGGAAGGCTTTAATACAGATATTTATGGCTTCGAAATGTCATTAACACCGCTGCTGAAAGACCATCACGATGAAGCACTTGTTTTAGGTGATGGAGGGGCCGCCAAAGCGGTGAAATGTGTGCTTGATAATCTGGGCATTATGTATAAAATTGTGACACGCAGGCCGATGGGCAATAACCTTTTGTTTAAAGATCTTAAACCACGTCATATAAGGCAGCACAAACTTATCATCAACACAACACCCCTGGGCACATCGCCAAATGTTGATGAATGCCCTACTATTCCGTACAATGCCATCACAGAGGATCATTTGCTTTACGACCTGGTATATAATCCCGAAAAAACCTTATTTTTAAAAAAAGGGGAAGAACAGGGAGCAGTAATAAAAAACGGCTATGAAATGTTAATATTACAGGCTGAAAAAGGCTGGGAAATATGGACAGCAAAAGAAAAACATCCATGAAAAAATTTGTATTGCCCATTTTAGCTATCCTGCTTTTTGCTGCCTGCAACGGTAATCATGATTATTCACCTAAGCCGCGGGGGTATTACCGGATTGTTTTTCCGAAAAAAGATTATCGCCCATATACAGGCACCGGTCCGTTCACTTTTTTGTATCCCCAATATGCAGTTATAGATACGGATAAAACATCCAGGAAATCTAACAAGCTGTTAAATATGAAAAGCCTTTTGAATATGCAGTTTCCGCAATTTAACGGTACGCTGCATTTAAGTTATGAAAGCATAACTTCAAAAAAAGTATTTGATGAGCTGATAGAAGACGCACATAGCTTTGCATTTAAACACACCATAAAAGCAACAAGTATTGACCAGGGCGTGATAAGCTATCCCGACCGTAAGGTTTACGGCATTTATTACACCATTGACGGCAACGCGGCATCATCCATACAATTTTATTTGACTGACAGCACCAAAAACTATATCCGCGGAGCACTTTATTTTAATTCCGAACCACGGCTCGATTCAATCCAGCCTGTGCTCACCTTTGTAAAACAAGATGTGGATTTGATGATAAAGAGCTTTAAGTGGAAGTGAGGGGAGAAGTCCGAAAGTCGGAAAAGTCAGTAAAGTCCGGGAGACGGAAGCTTGATGCGGGAAGTTTTTAAGATGTTTACATATAGAATTTAAATAATATTACCATGTATAAAGCCTTTTCATTTTTTGTTTTAGGGTTGATGAGTTGCTTATTAGCCAAAGCGCAGGTTCCAACGTTTGATGTGCAGCATTACCGGTTTGCTATCCAGCTTAATGATGCCAATGACACCATTAAGGGTCAGGCCAAGGTGCGGATTAAGTTTTTGAAAGATGTAAATTCGTTTCAGCTTGACCTTGTTAAACAGAAAGGGGCTGCGCCTGATTCAGTCAATAATGCGGGCAGCACGCATGTAACGGCGAATAAAAAAACAACCGGTAGCGGTAAAGGCATGCTGGTATCTGCAATAACAGAAGATGGCAAAGACGTAGCATTTGCGCAGGATGCTGATGTAATAAATATAAACACAACCGCCGCAACCAATAGTGTACACTCCTACACTATTATTTACCAGGGGATCCCGGCCGACGGACTTATTATATCAACCAATAAGTTTGGGCATCGCACCTTTTTTGGGGATAACTGGCCCAACCGCGCCCACAACTGGCTGCCCTGTGCCGACTATCCGGGAGATAAGGCCCAGGTTGATTTTATAGTTACTGCGCCTGATCATTACGGTGTTGTATCTAACGGCTTAAAGGTTGAAGAAACCATTTTACCAAATCATTTAAAGCTTACTCATTGGAAAGAAACCGCACAGCTGCCAACCAAAGTAATGGTAATTGGCGTTGCTGATTTTGCGATAGATCATCCCGGAGATGTGGGCGCCATCCCGGTATATACTTATGTTTTCCCTGAAAACAAGGATGCCGGTTTTAAAAACTATGCAGTGGCAACGGGAATCTTACCGTATTATATAAAACATGTTGGCCCGTTTGCTTACAAAAAGCTGGCCAATGTGCAGTCAAAAACCATATTTGGCGGCATGGAAAATGCCGGGGCTATTTTCTATTTTGAAAACTCCACTACCACAAAAGGAATTGAAGAGCTAATGGCACACGAAATTGCCCACCAATGGTTTGGTGATGCCGCCAGCGAAAAAAACTTTGGACATGTTTGGCTTAGCGAAGGCTTTGCCACCTATATGACTAATCTGTACCTTGAGAATAAGTATGGTGTTGATACTTTAAAAAAGCGGGAGATTGAAGACCGGAAAGCTGTTTTTAGCTTTGAAAAAACAAGGAATACACCTATTGTAGATACTGCTGTAAAAGACAATTATATGCAATTGCTAAATGCCAACAGTTACCAGAAAGGCGGCTGGGTATTACACATGCTCCGCAGAAAATTGGGCGATGCGGCATTTTGGAAAGGCATCAGGAATTATTATGCAAAATATAACGGCGGCAATGCTTATACCAGCGGCCTGCAAAAAATAATGGAGCAGGCAAGCGGAAAAGATCTGAAACAATTTTTTCAGCAATGGCTTTTCACAGCGGGTCATCCCGATTTAGGCATTACCTGGAAATACAATGCGGCTAAAGGCGTGGTTGAGCTAACGGTTACTCAAAAACAGGGCCCCCTATATGAGGTGTCATTAGAAGTATCTTTAGATAAGCAGCAGCATACCATTAGCCTTAAAGACAAGATCACAACAGTTCAGTTTAAAGTGCCGTCAAAACCTACGGAAGTAAAAGCCGATCCCAATGTGAATTTGCTGGCAACTTTTGAGGTGAGGGAGGGTAATTAAGGTTATTCGGCGGGAATTGGTTCAAAGGTGTGATGTAATGGGTTGTCATGCTTCGAGTGCTTACTCATGACAGTTATATTGAACATACAATGGGCTGTCACCCTGAGCCTGTCGAAGGGCGACGTGCGCAGAAGCCTGTCCGCGTGCTAAGCATGGTGCTGAGGCCTTTGCCCGCGTCCTGGTTCGACAAGCTCACCATGATAACCCCACCCTTGTCATTCCTCCTTTAGATTCTGCAGGATTTTATATCAGCATGACATCCCCTTGTGGCTTTGCCCCAGATTTCGAGGTTTTTAACTTCGATTACAAAAGATGCCGTTATTTACTTCAACCCGCCCTGCCCCCGATATAGTTTTATAGGGCCATTCAGCTTTAGTTTCAATACAGTCATATATTTATCCTGCACTCCGTCGGGCAGGTTTATGTAAACCAGGCCCGGCACAGGGCTCCATGATATTTTGCCCACTATTTTGTGGGTTAGCTTTGTGCCATCTCCTACAACGGAGATCTCGTCAATTTTGCAATCCAGCCCCTTCACCATTAGCTGACCGCTT
Source organism: Mucilaginibacter sp. (assembly GCF_028288225.1). GTDB lineage: Bacteria > Bacteroidota > Bacteroidia > Sphingobacteriales > Sphingobacteriaceae > Mucilaginibacter. The sequence goes on along the minus strand of NZ_JAQBOC010000053.1, from coordinate 19,988 downwards.
GTTTTGCCGGCTACAAATAAATAAAGTGTGGTTGAATCTTTCGACAAGGTTGTTGGTCCATAAAAATGCCCGGCGGGGATGCCGCCTTTCGTACCGAATATAGCTTCTGCATGTTTTTTATTCCAGGCACCCAGTTCTTTCAGCACATTAACTTCCTGGTCGGGAATGGTTCCGTCTTCTTTTGGGCCGATATCTAAAAGCAAATTCCCGCCATTGGCAACCACATCTGCAAAAAGGGTAATGATCTCGTATGGCGTTTTCCAGTTCTGATCTGCCTGCTGGTAGCCCCAGTTGTCATTAATCGTCATACAAAGCTCCCACCATTTAAACGGCGGCCGGGTAACAGGGAAATTTTGTTCGGGTGTATTATAATCTCCATAGCCTTGTAAGCGGCCGTTTATAATTGCAGCAGGGTTTTTAGAGAGTATAATATGCCTTACCTTTTCCGCCTCCCATTCTTCGGCGCTGTGTTCCCAATCGCCATCAAACCACCACAGGTCAGGATTATACATCTTGCTTATTTCTGTGATCTGTCCCTGGAAAAAGGTCCTGAAATTGTTCCAGCGATCATAATCCTTTTGCACAATATACCGCGAACTGTCTTTTAAAAAGCCGGGATAGTTGGGATGCGACCAGTCGATCAATGAAAAATAGGCGCCGCATTTAATCCCCCGCTTGCGTAATTCCTCAAAAAAGGGTTTTACCATGTCCCTGTTAGCGGGTGTTGCCTTTACTATGTTTAAATTATCCTGTTTTGTATCATACATGGCTACCCCATCGTGATGTTTGGTGGTAATAACAGCGTAGCGGGCGCCGCTTTCCTTAATCAAATCGGCCCAATAAGCAGGATCATACTTTTTAAGCGTAAATCCGTTAAGCTGTTTCATATAATCAGCATAGCTGATCTTTTTGTTATGAAAGCTCCATGATTCATCAATGCCATTTACCGAATAAATGCCCGCATGTATAAAAATGCCCAATTTGGCATCCTCAAACCATTTCATTTTCTCACTGATGGTTTTAGGGTCAATTTGGGTTTGGGCCCGGCAATAAACAAATCCCCAGCAAAAAAAGATCAGCAGCAGTATTTTTTTCATAACGGCAGTATTTTGATTCATAAATAGACCATGCAATATTAGTAAGATTTTATTAAAGGATATTTGAGCAGGGTTTAAGCTATACTAATTTTGCTATTTAAGAAAATAGTTTAATTGAGGCTCGTCCACAAATTAGCTTCATCAAAACAATCGGTCAAACATCTGCGATTCTCTTTACACCCCAATGAAAAATAATCAGCCAAAATTCCGTACTTTTGTGCGCTTTTTAAACTAAGATTTATGGGACTAACCGGATAGCAGGCTTTTAAGATCTGCTCGTCGTTTAAACCAATCCTGGTAAAAACAGCGGAATAGCCGCAATCATTAAAATAAGCGGTCAAAATTATGTTAGAGAAATTAGAAGCGATATTTCAACGCTGGAAAGATGTAGAAGCTGAACTGAGCAGCCCTGATGCCATGGCTGATATGAAGCGCTTTGCCCAGCTGAATAAAGAATATAAAGACCTTGCCAAGGTTGTTGACCAATACAACATCTACCGCAATATCATGAGCAATATTGAAAGCAACAAGGAGATTTTGGCAACTGAAAAGGACGAAGAGTTCCGCGAGATGGCTAAAATGGAGCTTGATGAATTGCTGGGTAAGCAGGACGAGATGGAAGAAACCATCCGCCTGATGCTGATCCCTAAAGATCCCGAGGATTCAAAAAATGCCATTATTGAAATTCGTGGTGGCACCGGTGGTGATGAAGCTGCCCTTTTTGCCGGCGACCTTTACCGTATGTACATGCGCTACTGCGAAAGGCGTGGCTGGAAAACCGAACTTGTTGATTACACCGAAGGCACATCAGGCGGGTATAAGGAAATTGTATTTAACGTTAATGCCGAAGATGCATATGGCAATTTAAAATACGAATCCGGCGTTCACCGGGTACAGCGTGTACCTGATACGGAAACCCAGGGCCGTGTACATACATCGGCAGCTACCGTTGTGGTATTGCCCGAAGTGGATGAGTTTGATATTGATCTGCAGGTAAGCGATATCCGTAAAGATCTGTTCTGCGCATCCGGTCCGGGTGGGCAATCGGTGAATACAACCTACTCTGCGGTAAGGCTAACGCACCTACCATCAGGGATTGTTGCACAGTGCCAGGATCAAAAATCACAATTAAAAAATTACGATAAGGCATTACAGGTATTGCGTTCACGTGTTTATGAAATGGAACTGCAAAAGCACCTGGAAATAACCTCCAAAAAACGTAAAACAATGGTATCAACCGGTGATCGTTCTGCCAAGGTGCGTACCTACAATTACCCGCAGGGGCGCTTAACCGAACATCGCATTGGCTTAACCATATATAACCTGGTTGGTGTAATGAACGGCGATCTGCAGGATATTATGGAGGCATTGCAATTTGCAGAAAACGCTGAAAAACTGAAAGAAGGAACTGTGGCGTAAGGGGTCTGGAGTCTTTAGCCCTGAGTCTTAAGTCAAATGGAGATAGATAAAAGACTTACGACTCAAGACTACGTACTAATCTTAAGGACTAATTATAAGAATAGTGTCATAAAGCCGCCTTTACGCGGCTTTTGCATTTATGGAAATCCCGTTTTCATCTCATTTTCATAAAGTCCTGCTATTTTAGCAGCATAAACATTAGGAATGTTTTGCATAATTATATTTTAATGCAGGATAAGTCCGGTTTATTTAAAGTCGTTTTTTAATGCTTTTTTAAATTGTAAGCGTATGTTGGCAATAAAGACCATTTCTCATAATTCAATCATTTTCAGGCGTTCAGTGCGCTTAATGGGTGATCAGTTTGAAATCAGTGTTGTTGGTAATAACCCTTCATGGGCCGAAGATCGTTTTGATGATGCAGTGGGTGAGATCAACAGGGTTGAAAAATTGTTAAGCGCCTTTGGTGAAGATAGCTGCATTAACGAGATAAACCGGAATGCAGGGGTTAAACCTGTAAAAGCAAACGCCGAGATCTTCAAATTAATTGATCGTTCCCTGCAAATATCTGCGCTTACTCATGGCGCATTTGATATTACATATTACGCTGCCGATAAAGACGGTTCAAATTTTGATACTGTTCAAAAAAAAAGTAATAGCGCTGTTAGGTCTGCGGTTAGCAATGTGAACTATAAAAGTGTTGAACTTAATGCAAATGAGCAAACGGTTTTTTTGAAAGAGACCGGCATGCGCATAGGTTTTGCCTCAAACAGCAAAGGATACGCTGCTGACAGGGCAAAATACATATTGCAATTACAGGGAGTTAGCAGCGGCGTTATTAATGCCGGCGGCGATTTACTTACCTGGGGTGCCCAGCCTGATAGTGAGCCATGGACCATTGCAATCGCCGATCCATCGCAGGAAAAACAGCCTTTTGCAAATGTAGCTATTAGCGATATGGCCGTGGCAACCTCTTTAAATACCGAAAAGTATGCTACTATAGTTGATAAAAAGCTTTTAGGTTCCTTTAACCCTAAAAAAGGTTTTCCGGTAAGCAAAATTAAAAGCGTAAGCATTATAAGCACAACAGCCGAACTTGCGGATGCTATGGCAACCCCTGTACTGGCAATAGGTGTTAATGCAGGCTTGTATTTAATAAATCAATTAAACCAAATAGCTGCGGTGATCATTGATGATCATAACCGCATTTATACTTCAAAAAGTATAAACGTTAATTAAATTTTTATTTATTCATTGAATTATAAATAAATAAAAGCTAATTTAATTCATATTGGTGTACATTTAACACCAACAATACTATTGAAATAAACCTCAATTATATAATTCCAATCAGTTTAGATTTCGTAGTGCGTAGTGCCTGTATCTAATGTCCGTTGGGCTCTGCTAATTAAATGGCTAAAAGTTTAATTGAATACTATTTGAAAAGAATTTTAACATTTTCTACTCTTCAATGATAAAGTGGTTTGCGTATATTGTCCTGTTATTAATATTTGCACCCTGTTTATCGTCTGCTAAAATAAAAAATAACTATTTTGATTTTGTTTATAATAAATTGGAGATAAGTTTGTCTTTGAATAAGATCTTGACGGATACTACCAAAACTAAAAAACAGGAACTGGAAGATAAAAAGAAGATTAAAGAGGTAGCCAAAGCTAAAAAACAGCCCAAACCAGAAAAAATTGAATCTGGTGACAACCCGGCGACACCTAAAGCTAAGCCAAAACGACAACGGAGGCCGGAAGGTTTGGAAAGACCGCCTGAAATACCAAGAAGAAATGGCAACTAACAAACTCAACCTTCACATTATTATATATCAATGAAATACTATTTTGTATTGCTTTTGCTTATAATTGGTTCTGCTGTAAATGCTGCTGCGCTAAGGCCGCTGTATAAAAGCCGGTCGAGCTATGCAATTGCCGATACGGATACTGTTTTTAGGAAGCAATCTATCTCTGTTGGCGCAAATTACGGCAGCGATGTGCAGTTTTTTGGACGCACCGGGCCTATTAAATATCCTTTTATAAGTACTGATTTTGTATATAATGCCAAATCGGGGTTTTTCGTGTATGGATCAGCGGTAAAAGTATTAGGGTATGATCCACTGGTTGATGAGTTTGACGTAGGCACAGGCTTTTTTTATAAATACACCAAAAAAATATCAGGTACCATAAGCTATTCGCGGTTCCTTTTTGCAAAAGCCGCGGCTGACGTAATAAAGTCGGCCTCATCAAACGATATAAATTTTAAAAATAGCTTCGACTGGAAAATAGCCAAATCAAGCATTACTGCTGATTATCTTTTTGGTAAATCAAGCGACTTTTTTCTAACCTTTAGCACTTCTAAATATATTGAAACCAGCTGGAGCGTTTTTGATGATAAGGATTACCTTTCATTCAATCCTACGGTAAGCGCCATATTTGGCACGCAAAACTTTGTTCAAAAATTTTCAACTGATCATCCAAACAAGTTTGCCTTATATGATGTATCCGAGTCACTGGAAGGGTTGGCTCAGCAGCCTTATAATAACGGAAGGTTTAACGCACTTAATTACAGTATTAAATTGCCTATTGCCTATAACAGGCCGCATTATACTTTTGAGGCAGCGTGGAAATACTCTATACCGGTTAATGTGGAGGGCGCATTAAAAAACAGGCACGAGGTTTTTTTTAACCTGACATTTTACTACCTATTTTTTTAAATCAGTATGAATGTTTTGATAATTGAAGACGAAAGGGCACTGGCAGACGAGTTGGAGATTTTTCTGACCAATTACAACTACATCTGCGAAGTGTGTTTTGACGGGACGTCCGCCTCTGAAAAAATTGCTGTAAATCTGTACGATTTTATTTTGATTGATCTGGGTCTGCCCGATTATGATGGTCTTGATCTGCTTAAGGAAGCAAAAAAAAATAATCCTGAAGCAATTTGCATTATACTCACCGCCAGGGCCGAAGTTTATGACCGTATAAAAGGGTTGGACCTGGGCGCCGATGATTATTTACCAAAGCCATTTTCTTTATTAGAGCTGCAAAGCCGGATGCAGGCCATAACCCGCAGGCGCTTTGGTTTGAATCAAAGCCTTGTTGACCTGGGCGGGTTCTTAATAAATTTAACTGAACGTACCATTACCTATTATAACACCGAGGTAAATACAATTACAAAAAAAGAATTTGACCTTATAGCTTATTTAATATTGCATAAAAACCGTACGCTTACGCGCTCGCAATTAAGTGAGCATATTTGGGGAAGTATTATAAATGACGATTACGACTCTAACTATATTGATGCGCACATTAAAAATATCCGCAAAAAGCTAAATGCCCATGCCCCGCCCGACTGGCTGGAAACAGTACGGGGCCTGGGTTATAAAATAAAAATAAACAGTTGATAAGGAAGAGAATCAAGATGTCAAGAATCTAAAGCGGATATTTTCCTACTCTTGCATCTTGATTCCTCACATCTTGATTCTGGGCTCTTGACATCTTGCATCTACAAATGAAGCTAAAAACCAAACTTACGCTGTTTAATACCATTTCAAAGCTGGTAATTGTAACCATTTTTGTGATGCTTTTGCCCAGTTTGATAAAAAATATTAACCAAACCTATACAGATAGTAAGCTCAGGAAACAAAAAGATAAGCTGCTGCATATAGTTGAAAGCCAGGGCATACAAAGCTATATCCAGGCCGGTGAAAGCGACGCAAGCTATTATACGCCTCTTAAAGAGGATTATGTTAGTTTGGATGTGGATTCATTACCCGGAAATATTGATACCATTAAAAACGAAAAGCGCATACTGCAGGGCGATACTATTGAATACCGAATACTCAGCCACAATTTCAAAGTTCACAATAAAAAATACCTGCTTGAAATTGCCATCAGCGTTGATGCTATCACCGAGACTACACGGCCACTGCAAAACATAGCATTCCAGGTATTATTGGGCATGATATTGCTCACCATAATGGCCGATCAGCTTTATTCAAATTATGTGCTTAAGCCTCTTAGTTTAATCATCAAAACAAAACTGGTAGGCCATAAATTTCCAAATTTTGGGCCCTTTAAAGAGGTGAAAACAACCACTTCCGATTTTCAGCACCTGGATATCAGTATCCATAAAATGATTGAGACCATCGAAAGTACGTTTCAAAAAGAACGCGAATTTATTTCAAACGCATCGCACGAGCTGATGACGCCTATATCAATACTGCAATCAAAAATCGAGAACATGTTTGAACAGGAAGATATTGTAGATGAGGTTAAAGCCAGGCTGCTGGAGATGCAAAAGATACTAAACCGTTTAAAAAGCATCACCAAAACTTTATTGCTGATATCGCAAATTGAAAATGAGCAATTTTTAAAAGAGGATAAAATTTCACTATCGGTACTGCTGCAGGACGTTTATGATGAGATCTCTATCAGGCTGCAGGATAAAAACATCAGCTATGAGGCGACTTTGCCAACCGACTGGCATTTAGTTAATGTAAATAAGTTTCTGTTGTTTAATTTATTCTTTAACCTCATTAATAACGCCATAAAATATAACAACCCTGATGGTGAAATAAAGGTAACTGCTGCCAGTGAAAACAACACTTTTACGGTTAGCATAACAGATACAGGTATAGGCATCAATGGTGAAGATATTCCTTACATATTTAACCGTTTTAAGAAGTTCAGGCAATCACTCCAGCAAGACAGTTTTGGCCTGGGGCTGCCCATTGTAAAATCAATCGCCGGGTTCCACCATATCAGGATAGAGGTGAGATCAGAAAAGGGGAAGGGCAGTACATTTAAGCTCATTTTTCCAGCTGATATTGTAGAAATTAAGGCTTAAAAAGTTCAGAAAAACGGGTAATTAGGATTTTGATTTTCTTATCAATATTTTTGATCAATGCATTAAACCATCGCCTGATTTTTTTGTCTAACAATAGATCAGTTTATTTTAGAAGGGCTCTATACTTAAAATAAAAATTTCTGTTAAATAAGTTATAATAAAAATATGAAAAGGTTATATAAATATGCATCCGGTTTGTTTTTAACAGGGATGCTTTCTGTGCTTATGGTTGCTTCAGCCAGCGCCCAGCGTGGTGCAAGTCATGGTGGTGGTGGTGTCAGGATGAGTGGCGGCGGCGGCGGCTTTCGCAGTAGTGGTTTTGGGGTATCACGTCCAAGTACCGGCTTAAGTGCCCGCGGAAACAACTTAAGCACGCGCGGTAATATGGCTGCTGTTGGCTATCGGGGCCGTACAGGCAATTACCTTGGTGGTTCAACCGGTTATCATGGCGGTGCATTTTACCGCAACGGCTTAGGCTATTATGGTTACCCTCACCTTGGCTTTTATTTAGGTGTTTTGCCTTTTGGCTACTATCCGTTTTACTGGGGATCATCATTATACTATTATTACGGCGGTGTATTTTACAGTCCTTATGATAATGGCGGTTACCAGGTTACTGAACCACCTGTTGGTGCCGGCGTACCTGATCTTCCGGACGATGCCCAGCCTATAAAGATTGATGGCGTACAGTATTATGAGCTTGATGGTGTTTATTACAAAGAAAGCGTTGATGATAAAGGCAAAAAGATCTATGTGGTTGCCGGTAAAGACGGTGTTTTAAACACCGGCGATGAGGTTACTGACCCTAATGCCGCTGTATCAGCCCCGCAGGTTGGTGATATTGTAAATCAATTGCCTGACGATTGCCGTAAAGTATCATTAAACGGGAAAAAATATTTTGTTTCTCCTAATAATATCTATTACGAAAAAGTAACTGGTCCTGATGGTAACACAGCATACAGGATAGCAAGCTTACCGAGCGACGACAAAGGTATTTAATTGCCGATACTTACAATATTTTAGAACGGCCCCTATTGATCGGGGCCTTTTTATTTATGAATATTTTATAAAATCATCAAGTGTATTAAATATTAGGCGGTTATACTTAATATCCTGATTATTTAAAATGCAGCCTGCTTATCTTATTAAAAATATTTCGCTTAAGTAATAAATTTAATCAATAAGGTAATAAATGGATTATTTGTCTCATTTATTGCTTTTGGCATTTGCTTTGCAAGCAGGCAAGTATATATAATAAATTATGAAAACTTTAAAAACCAGGATCGCTACTTATAGTATAGCACTAGCAATGGCCGGCATTTTAGGTGCAGGCTGTAATTCATTAACAAAAACTCAAAAAGGCGCAGCTATCGGAGCTGGCGGCGGCGCTGTTATTGGCGGATTGGTAGGTAAAGCTGCCGGCAATACAGCATTGGGCGCCATAGTTGGCGGTGCTGTCGGAGGTACTGCGGGTGCATTAATTGGCCATAAAATGGATAAGCAGGCTGCGGAAATTAAACAAACTGTCCCCGGAGCCACCGTTACCAGGGCCGGCGAGGGCATTATTGTTAACTTTAGCTCAGGAATATTGTTTGATACTGATAAGGCCGACGTAAAATCCGCCGCACAAACAAACCTGCAAAATCTTGCTGCTTCGTTACAGAATAACCCGGAAACTAACATCCTGATAGTGGGCCATACCGATAATACAGGTACCGATACTCACAATATGGATCTTTCGATAAGAAGAGCGGATGCTGTAAAGTCAGTAATTACTGCTGATAATATAAACGGATCAAGATTAACCGTACAAGGAAAAGGAGAAACTGAACCTATTGGCGATAATAATACAGTTAGCGGCCGTGCGCAAAACCGCCGGGTAGAGATTGTTATTGTTGCTAATGAACAAATGAAAGCACAGGCTAAAACCACAGGTCAATAATCCGGTACGCAGCTTTTTTATAAAAAAAAAATGAACCCTGTCCAGGTTTGGCGGGGTTTATTGTTTTTGTTGAAATTAAAACAGTTTGTAATCAATAAGTTAAATAGTACTTTTGTGTATGATTAAAAGATCAGGCGCATTAATATTGGCTTTGCTGTATTTAGTTACGGTGACAGGCTTTGCGCTTAATCTGCACTATTGCCTTAGCCAGGTATATTCAGTAAATATCAATACACCTGCCAAAAGCTGTAGCAAGCTGGATGCCGGAAGTATGAAGTGCTGCCACAATAAGCACTTTGAGATAAAAGTAAAGGATGCTCACAAGGCTCCATTAACTTCTGAGTCATCCAAAACATTTAACTTAAGCCTGCCCGTATTACCTTTTGCTGATCCTCTATTTACCGCAAAACCTGGGTTCCTGGCAGACATCTTATACAAAGATCTGCCAGATCCGCCTTTAAACAACATTCCCGCCTTTTTAAGAAACCACACATTTCTGATCTGATCAATATTAAGATGCTGCTTTGTGCAGTAATGAATAATTATTTAACAATTTTTTAACATTAATTTTTGATCGACATGAAAACCCTAAAAATATTTGTGATCCTGCTGGTGCTCACCACAGGAATAGCCAAAGCTCAATTCACCAAAGCCGAATTACAGGTTAGCGGCCTTACCTGCGCATTATGCGCCAAAGCCACCGAAAAAGCTTTAAAAACGCTTCCGTTTATCGGCGAAATAAAAACAGACCTTATCAGGAACACCTTTCTGCTTACTTTTAAAAGCGGTGAACAGGTAAACTTTGACCAGATAAGCAAAAAGGTACAGGACGCCGGATTTTTTGTAAACAGTCTTAAGACCACCTTTGATTTTACCAGCGTAAAAGTTGCCGACAATTATTTTAGCTATGGTGGTGATACATTTCAATTGATGAATGCAACTAAATCGCCAGAGGGCCAGGTTGCTGTAACTATTGTTGACAAAGGCTTTGCACCAAAATCGGTGTCTAAAAAATATCTGGGCCAAATTGCCAATGCCAGTACATCAAACGCTGGCCGGGTTTATCACGTAGCTATATAAGCTCTATAATAATGAAGCATTTTATATTTATGGCGCTATGCCTTATTGGCATGGCTTGTCCTGTATTTGCACAGGAGTTATATGTAAATACCGAACCCGCCAGTAACATGGCAACCAGTTCGCTTGGCATCAGGCTGGAAAACCAGGGCTATTTTAAACCAACCTATAAAAACCGCAGCACGCTTGAGTTAATGTATGGAGCCAGCAGGCATTTAATGGTACATGGCTCGTTATATGTATCTGATTATTATCAAAGCAGTCAGCATTTTGAGGGGGGCAGTGTTTATGCAAAATACCGTTTTCTATCCGTCGATTCTGTACAGAAGCATTTTCGGGGTGCATTTTTTGCAAAGCTATCGGGCATCAACAATCCCATAGTTAACCAGGAAATTACTTTAGAGGGCGATAATTCCGGCTTGCAAAGCGGCCTGGTTTTTACCCAGCTTTTACATAAGCTCGCCCTGTCGGGCTCGGTAAGTTATTTGCATGCCTGGGATAATGCGGGAGATAATAATATTCCATTATCCAATGCAAAAAATGCCATTGGTTATACATTATCATCCGGGTACCTGCTTTTGCCAAAAGCTTACAAAAGTTATGAACAGGTAAATTTAAATGTGTACGCTGAATTTTTAGGAAAAATAAACCCGGGCTATGGACAAAGCTACCTGGATGCCGCCCCGGCAGTTCAGCTAATTTTTAACAGTACCATAAGGGTCGACTTTTCATACCGGATCCCTCTATACAATACAATGGTACGAAATACAGCGAATATGTATTTGGTTAGGGTGGAGTATAATTTATTTAATTTGTGATTGCTGGCAGGTTAACCTGTGTTATTATCATCTGCCTGTTAACAAACAACCTTGTAGTTATTAGCTACAAGGTTGTTTTATTGTTTTACTTCTTTTCAGGCAGCAAAATAAATTTAATTAAATTATTACCGCTAAGGAATTTGTTGGCAGCATCCTTTGTGCTTTGAACGGTTATATTGCCAAGGTTGCTAACATGGCGCAATATCGCATCCGGGTCGTCCTGGTTTTGTGATGCAGCACCTAAATATCCGGCCCAAAAAACATTCTCCTTTAATTGCACCTGGGTTGAGCGTGCTTCCTGGGCACTAAATTTGTCAATATCAGCCTGTAAAGCGCCGGTTTGTTTTAATTTATTTACCTCGTCAAGTGCATCGCTTGTCAGTTTATCAACATCAGCCGGGGCGCATTCAAAAGAAATAGTAAAGCTGTACCTGCTATTCGGGATCTTTTTATAATTCGCCCTAACACCGGGTGCATAGGTGCCACCATCTTTTTCCCGCAGCCTGTCTAACAACCTTATCTGCAAAATTTCTTCAAGGGCATCTATCTGTATATTGTTAGTATCGTTATAATCATAGGCGCCATTAAACACCAGCTGCACGCTGCCTTTCTCCCCAATGCCTTTATTTACTGTTTTGGTAATTTGCCCGGCAGGCGGAAAAATATTTAAATTTTTATAGGTTTCCTTGTGATTGGCTGATGGCAGGCTGGCCAAATATGCTTCTATATAAGGCTTTAATACATCAACATCAAAGTTCCCTACAAAAGTGAAAACAAACGAGCTTGCGTCAGCAAAACGATCCTTGTAAAATGAATAGGCTTTATCCAAACTGGCCTTGTTAAGCCTTTCAGGCGTTACCACCAGCTCCCTGAAATTATGATTGTTAAGCGTGGCGGAAATAGTATCCTGGAAAACACTGCCCGGGTTAAGGCCGCGGTTAGCCAGCAGGGCATTAGTTTGGCTTATATTTGCCTGCCATACATCATTATCTTTGCGGGGCTGGGTAAAGTACAGGTAAATTAATTGCATGGCGGTTTCAAAATCCTTTGGCGTTGTTCCTGCAGTTATTCCCTGCGCAACATTGCTGATATAAGGTGAAACGCTTACATTTTTACCGCTCAGGATCTTATTCAGCTGGATCTGTGTAAAATCGGCAATGCCGCTCTGCCCAATGATCCCGCCTGCAAGTTCTGCCGAAGTATAGTCTTCATCGCTTGCCAGTGAGGTGCCGCCAAAGCTGTAGCCGTTTATCAGCACCTGGTCGTTTTTAAACTTGGTTGGCTTTAATATAACTTTTACGCCATTGCTAAGCGTTAGTGTTGTAGTGCCAATAAGGCTGTCAACCTTTGATTCTGTGATCTTCCCTGCAGTTGGCAGTTTGTCAAGCAGTGGTTTGTCGCTGGTATTATCAACATAAGCGGTTACATCTTTACCGGCAGAGCTTATCCAATCTAATATGGTTTTTTCATTTGGTAATTTGTCTTTCTCGTTATCCGGGGCTTCAATAATTATAACCCTGTTTTGGTCACTCACAAATTTGCCCGCTAAAGCATTCATCTGTTCAAGGCTGATCTTATTGATGTTGTTAACATAAAAATTATACTCATACGATAAGCCAGGAATAGCATCCCCTGTTATAAAGTTTTGCTGATACTCGCCAACAAAATTGGCCGACCTCGTTTTATCTCTTTCACGATAGGCATTATCAATCCCTACCAAGGCGCTTTGTTTGGCCCTTTCCAATTCGGTTAAGGTAAAACCAAACCGGCGCACACGCTCAGTTTCTGCAACTGCTGCTTTTATAGCAGTTTCAAGGCCGCCCGGTTTAGCTACGGCAATAGTAGTAAAGGCATCCTGTCTGCCAATAAATGCACCATAACTGCTCTGCCCATAAACAAATGGAGGCGTCGGTTTTTGCGTTAATTCGCCAATACGGTCATTTAGCATCTGGTTAAACAACTGAATGCGGATGCTTTGCATAAAGTCAGCAGCCGTTTTTATGGTTGCTTGCGGATGCTTTACAATAATTTCGGCCAGTGTATACGGAAATTCTTTGTCGGTTGCTATTTTAACAACGGTACCCGGTGTAGGCGGAACAGAATAAATTGTTCGTGGCTTTTCGTTTGCAGGGTTTTGCAGCGATGAAAAATTTCTTTTGATGAGCTCAACTACGCGGGCCGGGTCAAAGTCGCCCACGGCAATTACCGCCTGCAGATCAGGACGATACCAATCATGGTAAAAACTTTTAATGGTTTCGGGTTTAAAAGTCTTCAGTATATCTTCTTTACCTATCGGGATGCGAAGTGCGTAGCGCGAGTTATTAAGCAACACCGGATATGTTTGATTGCTTAAGCGCTCCTGTGCATTCTTTCCGTTCGCCAGTTTTTCTCCAAGCACAACACCACGTTCGGCATCAATTTCTTTATCGTCAAACGTTTGATAGGCCGCCCAGTTGGCCAGTATGTTAAATCCTTTTTCAAACACAGCTACGCTATCGGTAGGCAGTGGCAGCTGGTAAACTGTTTCGTCGAAAGAGGTATAAGCATTCAAATCGGCGCCAAACTTAATGCCTGATTTTTGCAGAAAGCTTACCATATCATTTTTAGGGAAATCACGCGTGCCGTTAAAGGCCATGTGTTCGGTAAAATGTGCAAGCCCTTGCTGACTGTCTGCTTCAAGCACGGAGCCAACCTTATTTACCAGGTATAATTCAGCACGGTTTTTAGGCTCGGTATTTTTACGAACGTAATAAGTTAAGCCGTTGGGGAGCTTGCCTATTATCACCTCGGGATCAACCGGTAAAACATTCGCATTTGAAATATGTTTTTGCTCAAGCGTTCCCGGTTTGTTTTTGGGGGATGGAACGGGCTTTCTTTTGACCTGCGCAAACGCGCTACCTGACGTTATAAGCAAAGCCAGGGCGGCTACAGAAATTTTATAGTTTAATTTCATTTTTTAATTCAGGGTATATTCCGCTAAGATGCAAAACGAATGCCTTAGTTACAAATTGTTATGGTTGATTATTTTTGGTTACAACTAATTTACAAACCATCTTTTTTTTGCAGGAATTGAAGAAGTCGACAGGTTGATTTGCGATATTTGCTTATAAGACCTAAATTTAAAACACAGGCATCCCAGTCAACCTGCCTTAAATCAAAATAAATGGAACTAACCAAAATAATTAGTCGCACCATAGCGTGCTGTGTGTTGTTTAACATGATATGGAGTGTAAACCCAGCCATTGCCCAGCCACCAACCCGCGATCCGCATACGCCTGGTTATGTATCGGCCACGGAATTACCAGATGGCGCCAATCCTTCACCCGACTCTAATGGCAATTTTATTATCGGCCCCACACATGATCCTGTATCGCAATCGATGTTACAGGCTAACGTGCCGCAGGGAACCATATACCGCTTTGCTATGGATTCCAGGGACAGCAAAATTTATCCGGGCATTGCCCGGGAACCAAATACATTTGGCGCTGCAGATCCGGTAAGCCCGGCTAAATTAATTGTCACTACAAGCCATCCTGCTCCTTATACCCGCCAGGTGGCAGTGTATATTCCAAAACAGTATGTCGCTGGCAACTTAGCGCCGTTCATAGTTGGCGCGGACGGGCCAGACAATTTGCTTTTCACGGTATTAGACAACCTTATTGCCGAAGGCAAAGTACCGCCGATGATCGCCATTTCTATTGGAAACGGCAGCGGTGATGCCCAGGGCAGCGAGCGGGGCTTGGAATATGATACAATGAGCGGCCTATATGCAGAATTTGTTGAAAATGAAATATTACCGCTGGTAGAAAGCAAGTGCCAGGTAAAACTAACAAAAGACCCTGCCGGTCGCGCTGCCATGGGTGGCAGTTCGGGTGGATCATGCGCCCTGATTATGGCGTGGTACCATCCGGAATTGTATCACCGTGTGCTCACCTATTCAGGTACCTACATAAACCAACAATGGCCCTACAACCCGAAAACACCGCACGGCGCCTGGGAATTTCATGAACACCTGATCCCGAAAAGCCGGCTAAAACCATTGCGGATCTGGATGGAGGTTGGCGACCAGGACCTTTTTAATCCAAACGTAATGCGCGACGACATGCATGATTGGGTGGTTGCCAATGAAAATATGGCAAAAGTCCTCGCCGTAAAAGGCTATCCATACCAGTTTGTTTTTGCTCGCAACGCCCGGCATGTTGATAATAAAGTAAGAAAACAAACGCTTCCCGAAGCGCTGGAATGGCTTTGGAAAGATTATCGCCCGGCGAAGGGTATGAATTGATTAAGCACTTTGCTTAACTAAGGCGTTCCATTTTACACGCGGAACACCCGGAACGCTGTGAAACACGCTGATTATCAGATAAATAATAATTTAACACTTGTAAGTTACTGATAATCAGCCACATTTACTATGCGAAGTCAGCGACTTCGTACAGCGGGGGTTCAAAAACTGGCCCTACGCATTAATGAACTTGATGTATCCTTGCCATGCGAACTAACATTACACAACATTCTTTATCTTTACACTGGTTTAACTTAATCGTCAAAATCAATGCATGGTAACCTTTTAGACTACATCCACCAACGCGCTACCTCGCCACTTACAAATGATGAAGAAGCGTTAATTGTAGCGGCTTTTCACCCCAAAAAACTCCGGAAAAAGCAATACTTTTTAGAAGAAGGCAATGTGTGTAAATATGTTGGTTTTATTGTGAAAGGCGCTATGCGACAATACAGTGTAGATGACAAAGGTGTGGAGCATATGGTACAGTTATACATTGAAAATTATTGGGCAAGCGACCGTGAAAGTGCTGTCATGCTTACGCCATCGAAATATAATATTGACGCCTGGGAAGATACCCAACTGCTCGTTGCTACAGTAGCAGACATGCTGGATCTGATAGAAAAAGTGCCTTCATTTAGACAAATGACAAGATTAATGGACGAAAGAAGTTTCATCGTTTCTCAACGTAGATTGAATTCTGCCATTAGTAATACAGCAGAAAAACGCTATGAAGAATTTGCCGATAACCACCCTCAATTTATCCAGCGATTTCCCCAGCACCTTATTGCTTCTTTTTTGGGCATAACTAAAGAAACTTTAAGCAGAATCAGAAAACAAGCAATTAAATAAAATTCTATTTTGACTTTTAATTTTGCAAAACCGTTGACAAATGTCAACGGTTTTTTTTATCATATCTCATCGTTCCAGGGCGTGCTGTTACTGCAATTTTACATCATAAAACAAACAGATGAAAAAGCAGACAATAGTAGTAATTGGAGCAACAGGCTCACAAGGTAAGGGCATTGTAAATGCCCTTGTAAATGAAGGAACCTTTTTTGTAAAAGCAATAACCCGTGATCCGGAAAAATATACAGGCAAGGCAAATGAAGCAGTTTATGCAGATCTAAAAGATTTGCAATCATTAAAAGATGCTTTTACAAATGCTTATGGTGTATTTGTGGTAACTAACTTTTGGGAGGGCGCCGACGAAATTACCGAGGGTAAAAATGCCATTGAAGCGGCAAAAGCAACCGGAGTGCAACATTTTATTTGGTCAACACTTCCTGATGTGGAAGCCGTTAGTAAAGCGGCGTTTGACGTACCGCATTTTACAGGCAAAGCTAAGGTAGACGATCTGGTGAAAAGTGCAGGGTTTAAATATTCAACATTTGTTCAGCCTCCATTTTATTTTCAAAATCTTGTTGGAATGCTGAGGCCGCAGCCAAAACAAGATGGCACAACAGGTTGGACATTACCGATTGACCCAACAAAAAAGGCGATTCACATGTCAGACATTAATGACCTCGGAAAAGTAGTCGCTGGTGCATTTTTGCGACCCGAAAAAGTTGGAAACGGCAATTACCTTGCCCTGGCGACTGGGTTGTACAGCTTTAATGATATTATAGAAGCCTATAAAACCAATGGCAAAGCGTACACCTTTTCACAGGTGCCGGTCGAAATATTTTCAACTTTTTTTGAAGGGGCAAAAGAGTTAGCCGAGATGTTTGGGTATTTTGAAAAACACACTTACATGGGCCCAGGTTCAACGTCGCGAATTGAATTGGCAAAAGAAACTGCCACCCACAAATTTGTGACGCTCCAGGAATGGCTGAGTAAAAACAATTGAGAAAATGAAACCATCATGAGCTACCACTCAAAAAACAAAATGAGTATAGCTCATGATAGCTTCATCTCCATTAAAAACAAATTATATTCTGATGAAAAAGAAAACAAGTTTCTCAACAAAAGGTAATAGTACTGCTGTAGGCCCGCTATCCATCCAGCGAATGTTACCTAATCGATACGCTAACAAAGTTGGCCCTTTTGTATTTCTCGATTATGTTCGCCCCGCCGTTAAAGAAACAATAACCAAAAATGGCACGGGTGCCCATCCACACCGGGGCATTGCAACATTAACTTATATTCTTCAGGGCGAAGTAGAGCATTTTGACAGTGCTGGAAATGAGGCGATAATTCGTTCGGGAGGCGCACAGTGGATGAAAGCAGGTAATGGAATAATCCACGATGAAAATTTAAATTACGACTCCCAAACGGAGAGTAAATTTATCCAGGGATTTCAATTTTGGATAAATCTACCGGCGAAAAACAAAGCCGAAAAACCGGCTCATATAGCTGTACAAGCCAACGAAATCCCCAAAAAAACATTCCCAAATGAAAGTGGCTGGTTAAAAGTAGTTGTTGGCAGCTATGAAGACCTGAGTTCGAAGATCCCCAATTATTCCAGGCAGTTTTTGTATCATATTCAATTGAAAGCAGGCACACAATTTTCAATAACAATGGGAAATGAAACGGAAGTGGCGGCCTTTTTGCCCATACAAAATGTGATGTTAAACGACACCGAATTTCAGGCGGGCGAATTTGTTGAGTTTGACAAAGTTGCCGGAGAAATTGAAATAAAAAACCCTTCTCAGATTGCTATTGATATCCTATTATTTGGAGGAGAAGAATATACAGAGCCCGTAGTAGCTGAAGGTCCTTTTGTGATGAACTCACAGGCCGAAATAGCAAATGCCTACCGTGATTTTTATGCTGGAAAATATGGAGAAGTAAAATCAATGGCTTAAGGTAAATTATTAAAACCTTGGCTGTCCGAAGTCAGAGACTTCGGACAGCGGGGTTATCAGGTATTCCATATTCTCGTTGGGGGCAAATTTTAAATAATCGAGATAACCTTAAGGGATAAAATCATTAAAATAGATGATATTTGAATATGGCACAAATGATCCTACAAAGAAAAGAAGCAATCACGTTATCATCATTTTTTAAATTTCTAGGCCATTCGGAAGAGGAGCGAAAAACGGAAATTGAGAACGCCTTAACGGAGATTTCATTAGAACCAGGCGATGTAGCTCCTGAGATTGCCAATTATCACGCAAGAAAAAGTATCGAATACAGATTTAGTTTTTTTACCAATAGTTACCTACAGGCATTTTTATCAAAACAACTTCCAACAACTATTGAAGTGAAAGGCAAAGGCCGAAAATTATTGCCTTGCGTTTGTTGTGGCTATAAAACATTACAAGGAATTGGGTGGGAAATTTGTGCTGTGTGTTTTTGGGAAGATGATGGAGTTACCGAATTGAATAAAATGAGTGGCCCTAATCACATGACATTATTTGAAGCGAAACAAAATTTTAACAACTTTGGCTTAAGCCGCGACGGATACCAAAGTTATTGCGATCCGGATAGGATGCTCCAATTTGAAAAATCAGTGATGCGGCACAAAGTTTTTAATTTTGATGCGGCTGATGTTCAACCAGCAACGCCATTTGAGGATGCTGTTAAATATGCCGGGTATCTATCAAAAAAATCAAAATAAATCAACCCGCCTGCCTAAGTGCCTCACTTGGACACGTAACAATTTAAGCGTCCCGTAAATTAAAAGGCAGCTATTATTCCCGCCTGTCTAAGTGTCTCACTTGGACATATAATAATTTAAGCGTCCCGCTTAAATTAAAAGGCAGAAGCTATTATTCCGTATGTAATAATGGTTTCGGGGACGGAAGATCTTTAAAGAAAAGTAACAAAAAGAATATCGAATAATGAATTTTGAATATCGAACGCCGAAGGTTCTTACTTCATTATTCGATATTCAAAATTCGGTGTTCATTATTTAATTTTCTTAACTTAAGCGTATTACTGCTTGCGGCCCGACATAGCGTCAAGCGTAGTCTTCGAGATGTTCTCATAATCGGGAGCTATGCCAAAAGTGCCTGCGGGAGCCTTTTGACCAGACACGCCGGTTACTCTGCTTAAATAAGTATCTAAACCCCTCATGAAGCACTATTTGTTTAACTTTACCACCAATAATTTATTCAACTTTATCACCAAATAATTCTATGAAATTTTTTTTCTTTTCTATTATCTTCCTATTAATTTCTTTTTTTGTCAATGCACAGGAAAATAGCCCCTTTACCACGGGATTTGAGGAGACAATTCCTTCAAAGATATTGAGCCAGCAACGTAAAATTTGGATACATATTCCTAACAGCAATGGAGGGAATAAAATTAAGGACAGAGGACATTATCCTGTAGTATATGTGCTGGATGGCAGTGAAAATTTCAACACCGTTGTAAGTATCACGGAGCACATGGAAGAATCAAGCCTTTGTCCGCCAATGATTGTAGTTGGCATTGTGCCTATAGAACGCTTAAGCGAACTCACAACCGGTACGGATAAAGAATTGCCTAATGTTGTTGGAAATGGTGATAAATTTATGTCTTTTGTCGAAAAAGAACTGATACCTTATATTGAT
>NZ_JAQBOC010000033.1 GCF_028288225.1 Mucilaginibacter sp. | reverse complement strand
TGTCGCCTGACAGAACAACCATACCTACAGTTAATCCTTCAGGAGCTATCATATATCTTTTTTCGCCATCGGCAAAGTGCAATAATGCTATACGTGCCGACCGGTTAGGATCATACTCGATAGTTGCCACTTTTGCAGGGATATCAAATTTATTACGTTTGAAATCTATTAACCTGTAAGCTTGTTTATGGCCACCACCTAAATAGCGCATGGTCATCTTACCGCTGTTGTTACGTCCGCCCGATCTTGTGTTCACCGAAACCACCAACGTTTTTTCAGGAACGTTAGTTGTGATATCCGATGTACTGGTATCAATGCGGAAGCGGGTACCCGGCGTAACCGGTTTAAATCTTTTAACTGCCATCTTTATATATTATATACCACTATAAAAATCAATTATTTCTCCGCCTTTCAACGTAATGATCGCTTTTTTGTAAGTTGCAGCGCGGCCGCTAACGGCGCCTGCCTTAGTATTGCGGGTCTTTAGTTTTCCAACGTATTTCATAGTGTTTACAGCTTTCACGTTAACACCATACATAGCCTCAACGGCTCCTTTGATCTGAATTTTGTTAGCTCTGTGATCAACTTTGAAAGCATAACGATTAAGCTTCTCTGTTAATTGAGTTACTTTTTCAGTAAGTAAGGGTTTCTTTAAAATTTCCATAATTACTTAGTTAATGCTTCCTCCAAAGTTTTAAGAGCACCTGTGGTTAAGATCAGCTTGCCTGCGTTTAACACATCATAAGTGTTTAGCTGGTTTGCCAGGATAACCTTAGTTTTTTTCAGGTTTCTGCTTGATAAATAAACATTGTTATTTGCAGCGCCTAATACTAAAAGTGTTTTCACATCACTAACATTAAGATCTGCTGTAAGCTGTATGTAGCTTTTTGTTTTGATCGAGTCAAAAGTAAAGTCTTCTACAACTACTATGCTGCTGTCTTTTGCTTTGTATGATAAAGCAGAGTTACGTGCCAGTGATTTAAGTTTCTTGTTTAACTTGAAACTGTAATCGCGCGGCTGCGGACCGAAAACACGGCCACCACCATTAAATAATGGAGATTTTACACTACCTGCACGGGCACCACCGGTACCTTTTTGCTTATATAATTTGCGGGTTGAACCTGCAATTTCGTTACGCTGTTTTGATTTGTGTGTACCTTGACGCTGATTAGCTAAATACTGCTTAACATCAAGATATATTGCGTGATCGTTTGGTTCAATACCGAATACGGATTCAGGAAGTTGCACCTTGGCACCTGTTTCTTTACCTGATACATTTACTACGTTAACTTCCATCTTATTTATCCACTATTACGAATGAACCCTTAGCTCCCGGGATGGAACCTTTAACAACCAACAGATTTTGCTCTGCGAAAACTTTCACAACCTGAAGGTTCTGAATTTTAACGCGCTCATTTCCCATCTGCCCGGCCATACGCATACCTTTAAATACACGTGAAGGCCATGACGAAGCTCCTAACGAACCTGGTGCACGTAAACGATTGTGCTGACCGTGAGTTTGCATACCCACACCACCAAAACCGTGACGCTTTACCACACCCTGGAAACCTTTACCTTTTGAGGTACCAACCACATCCACAAAATCGCCGATCTCAAAAATCCCAACGGTAACAGTGTCACCTAATGATTTTTCATCCTCGAAAGTTTTGAATTCAACCAGTTTACGTTTTGGTGTAGTACCGGCTTTTTGGAAATGGCCTTTTAAAGGACCTGTAGTGTGCTTGTCTTTTTTCTCGCCATATGCAAGCTGAACAGCTGCATATCCGTCTGTTTCAACAGACCTGATCTGTGTTACCACGCAAGGGCCAGCTTCGATTACTGTGCAGGGAATATTTTTTCCTGCTTCATCGAAAATGCTGGTCATTCCTACTTTTTTACCAATAATTCCTGACATTTTCTTTTTTAGTTTGTGTCCATCGAAGCAGTAGGGCTTCGTTCAAGACATATTATTTCCCCCGTAAGGGACGGCAAAGATAGAACTTTTACATTAATTGTCAAATAGTTAATGAGTTATTTTTTTATAAATTATTTTGAGGGGGATTTTGAGGAGAAATAGTTGATTAAGTGAGGGGTTGGATGGGTGGGATTAAGTTAATAAACAGGAGATATTTTTAAACAACGTTTATTAAACTGTTGTATATACGTTAAAATTTCTTTTATCCTCACTTGGATGTTTGAAATTAAACAGTTTGATTGTCCTTTTGGTAATCCTCAGAATTAGAAATCGTGACTAAACCAAACGTCTGTCTTTGTGAGTGATATTCAACCAATCATCATTTCTACCTTAAATAAATTTTGAAGATTTGCGAAGTTTTGAAACCCTCGTAAATCTGAAATTTTCAACTACCTGTACTACTATCTAAGACTTTTAATTCTAATCAATAATTGTTCTTCGGCTATAGTGCTTAATGATGATTTATCATATATGGATAACAGGAAAATCTCCTCGTTCATAAATCTTACATGAGTAATTACCCTGGCTCCGCCAGATTTACCCTTATTTTTTGAGGATATGCTCATGCATATTTTATAACAATTGTTACCAATAGATTCTCCTGACCTCGGGTTTTCATTCAAGAGATTGATAACTGCTTCTAAATCCTTTTTTAAAGAGCCATGCTTTTTTAAAGAGCCATGCTTTTTTAAAAGCTTTTTAAACTCCCGCTCAAAAAACGGGGTAAAATTAATACTATAGCTCATTTAACAATCGGTCGATCGTTTTGGCTTTAACCTTTCCTTGTTGGTGCAGGTTTACAAACTCAATGGCCTCATCAAACTCCTTTAAAAATTTCTTATCCTTTCGCGATAGTTTTTCTGTGACATGGGTTAGGTTTCTGTCCTCTTTTGAATTTGAATCACTAATAATTACTTTCCCCCCTAACTGTTCAATCAAATCTGACAGTGTCTTTTCAATCTTTTCCGGAATTTCAATAGTGAGCGTTGTCATATAACAAATTTAAGACAATTACCTTGAATAATAAAAAGTTTAGGCTCATTCAATTTACAAAAATTTCAAAATTTGACAGCTACAATTAATATTGTAACTTATATTAACTTTTACCATGGAGATGGTTCAGACACTCCGAAGTTTTGAAAATTAATCACCTTATTAGGATAATGAATATCCCGTTCCAGTTGAATGGATTTATTGGAATGGATTAGTATTATTATACTTGATATTGTAAATATATTTGGGAAACTAATATATATTATGCATATTTTTACATATGTAAATCATACCTATCCTTACCGATTTTAAACGGGTTTCCTAACTATTTTAATATGAACCTCTACTATTTAAAAAAAATCGGCTTAAATGCATTAACTGTATTGTTAATGCTGTCAATATCACCAATGGTGAAAGGTCAACTTCTAACTAAACTAAGTAAAACATTTAATGAAGGGGCGGATGTGGTGAAAAGTTTAGGAAGACTGGCAGATGCCACGAAAATGACCGCTGCCCAGTTTAATAAAAATGTTAAAGTGGTTAAAGGCACTCCTGCAGGCCAGGGCACCCCGGCAACCCCGGTGCCTGTAGTTGGCAAAGCTACTGAACCTAAATTTAAGAACGGGAAATTCACAAACTTTACCTGGGAGCCTGTATCATATTTTGATGGCCAGCTATTCCCATCAAGTATTATTTGCATGTCGACCTACAGGGGGCAATTAACACCAATGTTAGAGGCAATAAGCAGGCCTTTGGGCTTTAGAATAATCAGCAAGTCATCTAATATCCCGCTTCATTGGGAGATAGAATGTGTTGAAAAAAAATACTTTGATAAACTTACCGGAACTATAGTTTTCCAGGATGCCGGCAGGGAAGTAGACCTGCAGCCGGAGTTACCCTGGAACTTTGAAACATTAGGTAATCAATTTAGCAGCGCCCCATTAAATGTATACTTCAGAATTTTTGATGATGACGGGAATAAAGAAGAAAAAACAATACCAATTTATATAAGAAGCATAAATGATTGTATTACCGGTTATAAAGATCAGTCATTAGATTTTTTATTTACAGGCTATATCCAGGAACAACATCCCGAAATTGATAAAATATTAAAGGAAGCCTTAAACACAAAAATGATAGATGCCATTTTAGGTTACCAGGGCGGTGAAAATTATGTAGATCTGCAGGTTGCAGCTATATGGAGAGTTTTACACGACAGAGGGTTCCAATATAGCAGTATTACAAAAACTACAGGTAATAATGCTGCTATTAATAGTCAGCAAGTTCGCTCATTTGATAATTCAATAAAAACAAGCCAGGCAAATTGTGTTGATGGCACAATAGTGTTTGCCTCAATTTTAAGAAAAATAGGGATCCATACTTTTCTCGTTTTGCCGCCAGGTCATTGTTTTTTAGGTTACTATGCTGATAATGCAAAAACTAAAGTACGCTATCTCGAAACTACTATGCTCTCTGAATCAGGTTACATTGACAGTAAAAATAAAACCATTTTGCTTAGTGCTGCAAAAACTCCAGCTGCAAAAACCGTAGTTTATAAAGAATTATTTATTGCTGCGATAAAGAGCGCAAGTATTGAATTTGCACAGGAAAAAGCAAAAAACAGTGTTCAAACAATAGATGTTGATGAAATGCGGGAATTAGTCAGGCCCATGCCTATTTATAGTAAGCTGTAAAAAAAATGCTTTAAGTAGATAAAGCAATGTGTACCTGCCCCAAATGCAAACACTCATTCTATAATAAAAGCCAGTCGCATTCCTGTGGCAGCTCTAATTTGCAAAACCCGCCCAATATTTTATCTTTACCTTATGAAATGTTTATACCCTTTGCTTATCAGTCTATGAAATTAAACATCACCCGCTTTTTAAGCATTTGCATCATAATAGTGCTATTTAGCTGCAAAGAAAACCCAAACAAACATAGCCGCCTTGGCAACGCTACCCGCGAGGATAAGAATGGCTGGATCTATGTACACCTTGCAGGTTCACCGGCTGATATTGGATATCAGCATGGCTTTTTGGTTGCCAAAGAGATTGATACCTTAATTAAGGTGATGCAATATTACCTGCCGACTACCAGCGGTAAGGATTGGGCTTTTTACCGCGCTGCCTCGCAACGGTTTTTATGGAAAAAGATTGATAAGGAATATCAGGAGGAAATAAAAGGTATTGCAGAAGGCCTGCAGGCAAAAGGCATGCAGTATGATACGCTGGATATTATTGCCTTAAATGCCAATATTGAGCTGTCACAATACTACGTTGCTGGTCTGAATAATAAAGTTAAACCGGGCAGCGGCGATAATAAAGCACCGGGCAATTGCAGCGCTTTTATTGCCACCGGCAGCTTTACAAAAGATCATAAAATTGTGATAGGCCATAATAACTGGACAGATTATATTGTTGGCGAACGCTGGAATGTAATTGCTGATATTAAACCCGAAAAAGGGAACCACATGCTGATGGATGTAGCACCGGGCTTTATCCATAGCGGTGATGATTTTGTAGTAACCAACAGCGGGATTTTAATTACGGAAACTACTATTACCGGTTTTAAAGGCTTTGACACTACCCGCACACCCGAGTTTGTACGTGCACGTAAAGCGGCGCAGTATGCCCGCAGCATTGATGATGTGGTAAAAATAATGACTACCGATAACAACGGCGGCTATGCAAACGACTGGTTAATAGGCGATACCAAAACCAACGAAGTTGCCAAGCTTGAGCTGGGCCTTAAGAATTATAAAGTATGGCGATCAAAAGATACGGCGATTATCGGGTCGAATTTTCCGAGTGACCCTAAGCTGATAAAGGAGGAAACCACCTTTAAGGTGAATAACAAGGAAAGTTCACCTAACGCCCGCAGGCTGCGGATGGAAAAACTGGTAGCTGTTGATTATAAAGGGAAGCTTGATGAGGGCACCGGTAAAACAATTGAAGGTGATACTTATGATGCGTTGCACGGCAAAAATGCCTACAACCGCTGTGTAATTGACGGGCATGTGGATGAAGACCCCGTTGGTGTTCCTGAATGGAGTGAGGGTCCGTTTTACCCGATGGGCGCTGTACAGGGAAAAGTTAGCAGCACGGCACTGGCTAAAAAAATGTCGCTATGGGCACATATGGGTCACCCGGGTGGCGCTGATTTTTTAGCTGCTCCCTTCTTTAAAAAGCATCCGGAGTATTTTAAAACCCAGGGCAAATATTTAAGGGATATGAAAGCTTACCCGTGGACGTTGTTTAGCGCGGACCGGTGATTTAATATGATTAAATGATTTCGCTGATTCTTGATCCATTAGCGAAATCATTTAATCATTCTAATCAACGACTTATTCACTCATCAACCTTCGTATCAACTCCGCGCTCTGTTTATTTCCTTCTTCCAGTCTTCCGTCAAAAAATGCCTGCACATCATTAAACTGCCTTTTGTAACCTTGCATATCACCATGACCAATGATTGACGACCATTCCCTTACGGCCGAGTGAAACTCCAGATCATCACCACGGATGGTTTTATCATATAAAGCAGTTACTATCGATTCTTCCAGGAGTTCTTCATTTTTAAACAGGTATTCGGCTATGCCAAGGCGCAAACGAAACGGTGGAGTTTGACAGATGAGGTTATCATAAGGGTTTACTCCCAAATGGTACCAGGCATCAACCATACTTAAGATACTTAAATGAGAATTAGGCTTTTGTTGCTCCGGCTTTTGAGAGAGGGAAAATTCCTTCATCACCGAATCATTCAGCATAATAGGCTTGCGGCTTTCATGGAAAACAAAATCCCGGGCACGGTAAAGCCTGGCCCTGAATACTTCCTCCTCCTCCTTTATCATCAGCTTAAATAATTCCGATTCAGATACCGCATAACGCTTCACTTGCTGCCTGGCATACGGATTAAGGATAGCCAGGCCGGCATAAACGTGCGCCTTATAGCTAAAGATGCGCAGCGTGGTCAGGATCTTTACATTATCAATACCACCTATGTACGATGCATTTTCCCATGGAAAAAACCCGGCCTCTTTCCAGGCAGTGCCCATGCTTTCAAAACCAACATGGGTTACAGCCTGCGTATCGGCAACTATTTTATCATGCTCATGGTAATCGTTCATCTCCACAATGTCTGACCCTATTGCTGTGAAAAGATCCAGCATCCGTTGGTATGCATCATCATCTGCGCGATGACGGATCAGGATCAGCGTTTGTCCTTTAGGCTTAAAGCCGGGGCCATGCATCCCGTGAAAAGTAATAATTTGCGCATCAGCGGGCAGGTATTTCTCAAACGTGGTAATCTCCGGGGTTTTAACGGATGTTTGTCCGGCCACGATAGCGCCATATTTTGTTGATGAACCACATTCGGCAACAACCTGCAGCATCTTGTCGGCCTCAACCGAATAGATGATCAGATCACAAATTCGCGATACCTCCAACCCGCTATCCATAATTTTAATATGGTAAGGAGAAAGTTCTTCTTCCAGCCGGTTGCGGTTTTCGGGAAGATCGCAGCCGCAAACCTGGTAACCCGCATCTGCAAAAGCTTTGGCGTACAAACGCCCCATATCACCTAAGCCAATAATGCCTATATTCATGCTGCTAATATAAGTATGAGTAGCAAAATTCCGTACTAAACCTTACATTCGCTTTTATAAAAGGGGTTTTTAACACAATAAAAACCTTAAAAGCCCTGTTTTGTTAATATTATTGAACCAAATTTATACTATGAACAAGCTTTTTATTGTAAAATTATTCATCATTATAACGTTGATTTTCGCTGGCGCTGCTCCTGTTTTTTCAAATAACAATAAAAATTTTGTTGCTGTGCATAAAACACTTATGCAAATCCCTGCTGCTAAAGCGGCACCCGTGGAAGTAAAACAAGCGCCGGCTTACAAGCTGATCCACAGGAAACCTACCAAGGAAGACTCGGCCCTTATGCGGGATAAAACATTGAGCGGGCAGTATAAATATCTTTTAACTAAAACATATCACATCCAGGAGCCCTTTATTACCTCATTTTATAGAAATTTAAAAGATACAATAAATGTTGAGCGCCGTAAACTGCAGGAAGCCGAAACAAAGCTTGCTGCCCAAACTAAAACTACCAGCGACCTGCAAACCAATGTAAGTGAAAAAGAAAAATCGCTGGCGCAATCAAATGCCAGGGTTAATTCGGTAAACTTTTTGGGTATTTATATTGATAAATCTGTTTATAACCTAATAATGTGGGGGCTGGTGATTGTATTGGGCGCTACTGCCGCAGTGGTGATAGTCCGTTCGGGAAGTCACAGCCGCGAAGCCAGGTATAGGATAAATCTTTATAACGAGCTTGAAGAAGAGTTTAAAACATACAAAGCAAAGGCTAACGAAAAGGAAAAGAAACTTGCCCGCGAGCTGCAAACTGAGCGCAATAAGCTGGATGAACTGTTGGGAAGAAGTTAAGTAACCACTGCATGAAAGCCTACCTGTTTGGATGGAACCCTGCTAAATGGGAATGGCCCGGTCTGGATGACGACATTGAAAAGCTTAAAGCCGCCGGAACATTGGAAGACAACTGGAGCGTGGTAAGCCATAAAACCATTCAATCCGGCGACAGAGCATACATTGTACGGGTAGGTGTTGAGCCCAAAGGAATTTTTGCTTCTGGTTTCATTACTTCTCAGCCTTATCAAGCATTTAGAAAAGGCAGGGCATATTATCGAATTGAGATTACGCTTGATGTTTTACTCCATCCGGGTAAAGAGCAGATCCTTGCTATGGAGATTTTAAAAACAGGCAACCTTGCTGAACAAAACTGGACGCCGCAGGCATCAGGCATATCTATAAGGCTGCAATTGGTTGATGAATTAGAAGGTGTTTGGCTTAACTTTTTAGGTACGAAAGAGGAATTTAATCTTTAAAACAGATCCGTCATAAAACCGGCTTTTCGCATTTTCGATTGCGATAAAGCAGTGGAGTTTTATATCTTAATATTGTATTTATACAATCAGCGTATATTTGCATTTGATGGTATCATCGCAACTATCATTCATAAAATATTATGTCCGTAAAAAAACGCAATCCGCGTATCCGGCCGGTCTTTAAAGTATCAGCTATAGATGATCAGGAAAAGTTTAAACCATTACCTCCCCCATCCGGAAGCCCTCCTTACCGGCTTAATATTGAAAGGGTTTTACCTGGAATTGATCAAAACAAACTTGTTTTTCACATGGTGGGAGATACCGGCAGCCTGCGTTTACCTGGTTTTCAGAGGTTAGTAGCTAATGAAATGACGCTTCAATACCAGAATGCGATTACAGATGCAGATCGTCCGCAGTTCCTGTTCCATTTGGGCGATGTAGTTTATAATTTTGGACAAGCATCACAGTATTACGACCAGTTTTTTTCTCCATATAAAAATTACCCAGCACCCATATTTGCTATTCCCGGAAATCATGATGCGGATGTTGACCCCTTAGATCCTGAAAAACCACAAAGCCTGGATGCTTTCAGAGCAGTATTTTGTAATACAGAGGTGAAATCAATAGACCTTGCAGGTGATACTAACCGCAAAACAAACATACAACCAAACATATACTGGACCCTTCGTACTCCTTTAGCTGATATTATTGGTTTATGTAGCAATGTCCCAAAATTTGGTACTGTAACTGAAGAACAGAAAGATTGGTTTATCAACGAACTAAAAACACTTTCCGCTGGAAAAAAAGCGCTTATTGTGTGCATTCACCATTCGCCTTATTCGGCTGATATAAATCACGGCTCCAGCCTGCACATGCAGCGATTATTGGATGAAGCATTTTCTGCCGCCAACGTATTGCCTGATATCGTATTTAGCGGTCATGTGCACAATTATCAGCGGTTTAATAAAACCTATCCCGGTGGAAAAGTAGTTCCGTTTATAGTAGCCGGTGCCGGCGGTTATTCTGACTTACATGAATTGGCTGAGCCTAACGATCCTCAATTTCCGGATGAAAGCAGCCTGCTTAACGATGTTGAATTAAAAAACTACTGCGATGAAGCGCACGGTTTTTTGAAGATCAAACTCTCAAAAGAAAAAGAAGGTATTGTTTTATCCGGTGAGTATTATACTATCCCGCATACTGACTTAAGCAATACAGGCGCCACCTTATATGATTCTTTTACGGTAAGTATTAATTAAAGATCTCTGGAGTTTATAATTTCAAAATAAGCGGGTTCGAGACAAAGGAAAGGCTACTCTTTACAGAATGGCCTTTCTTTAATATCTGGCTTATCATAAAAATATTGGGTCTTGCCTGTTATCCCAGAAAAATAAAACTATTATGATGGAACCGTCAATCTCATAAAACATTGAGCAGTTTCGATGGATAAAAGCTTTGCGGATGTTCACGTCAAAGCTATCAACTTAAACACGAACGGCGCAGATGAAATTATTTCCAGAACGTGGGCAACCCTCTCTTCAAATTGGTCTGCATATTTTGCGCCCCACCTGTTTTCAACCTGAATTCTGATATCTTGAAACGTTTCTGTCGCCGCCTCAGAAATTACTACTTCATAGGTCATCTGGCTGACAAAAATCTTTTCCTAAATTCCTCTAAGGTTATCGTACGGCCAGCCTTTGCATCCTCTTGCCCTCTTTTAATGCCGTCTATTACATGTTGAGGGAGTTCTTCTTCAGCGTCATCATCCTCAAAAAAAGAGATGTTATTCGCCTCTAAAAAATCAGCGATCATTTTTTCCTGATCCCCATTTGGGTATAACAAATAAGTCTTCATAAATCAAAAATACAAAATACAAGCAAAACAAAAAAGCCACCTCTTTCGAAATGGCTTTTCTTTATCTTGAATCCTGATTTTTATATCCAGATTCTAAACAGTCCGGCTCTTCCGGTACTATCACACCTTGATCTCAACTTCAACACCGCTTGGCAATTCAAGCTTCATTAAAGCATCAACAGTTTTTGAGTTTGAACTGTAGATATCCAATAAGCGTTTGTATGAGCATAATTGAAATTGCTCACGTGCTTTTTTGTTTACGTGCGGTGAACGCAATACTGTGAAAATTTTCTTTTCAGTTGGTAATGGAAGCGGTCCGCTTACTACAGCGCCTGTAGGCTTTACTGTTTTTACGATCTTCTCAGCTGATTTATCAACCAGGTTGTAATCGTACGATTTCAATTTAATTCTGATCCTTTGGCTCATTTTGTTTTTTTTTATGATGATTTCACCGATTTACTGATGATTTCACCGATTTGATTTTACCTCCCCTAAGAGCTATTTGTTAGGGTTAGTTGATTATTTATTATGATTTCACCGATTTTTAGAAGATTACACCGATCTAAAATCGGTGCAATCATTTTTTATAATCGGTGTAATCCGAAATTATGCATTCGCAGCAGCTTTTTTGCCTCTTGCTTTGGCAACTACTTCTTCCTGTACGTTACGTGGCGCTTCAGCATAGTGATCAAACTCCATGGTTGAAGTAGCACGGCCGGATGTGATGGTACGTAACTGCGTTACATAACCAAACATTTCTGAAAGTGGTACAGTAGCTTTAATTACCTGTGCACCTGCACGAGAGTCCATACCTAACAGCTGGCCTCTGCGACGGTTCATATCACCGATAACGTCACCCATGTTTTCTTCAGGGGTTAAGATCTCGATTTTCATGATCGGCTCAAGCAATACTGGTTTACATTTTGGCAATGCCTCACGGTAAGCCGATTTTGCAGCTATCTCGAAAGATAACGCATCTGAATCGACCGCGTGGAACGAACCATCAATTAAACGTACTTTTAAGCTTGTTAACGGATAACCTGCCAACACACCATTTGCCATTGAAGCAGCAAAGCCTTTTTCAACAGATGGAATAAACTCACGTGGAATTGAACCACCGCTAATTTCATTCACAAACTGTAAGCCTTCTTTACCTTCATCATTTGGAGATATAATAACCTGTATATCGGCAAATTTACCACGACCACCGGTTTGTTTCTTGTATGTTTCGCGGTGCTGTGTAGTACCTGTTATAGCTTCTTTATATGCTACTTGCGGAGCACCCTGGTTAACTTCTACTTTAAACTCACGTTTTAAGCGGTCCATGATAATATCAAGGTGAAGCTCGCCCATACCTGAAATTACAGTCTGGCCGGTTTCTTCATCAGAGTTTACACGGAAAGTTGGATCCTCTTCAGATAATTTACCTAAAGCCATACCTAATTTATCTACGTCGGCCTGTGTTTTAGGCTCAATAGCTAAACCGATAACCGGCTCAGGGAAATTCATTGACTCAAGAACGATCGGGTGTTTCTCATCACAAAGTGTATCGCCTGTTTTAATATCCTTAAAGCCTACTACCGCAGCAATATCACCTGCCCCAACATTAGGGATAGGGTTTTGCTTGTTAGCATGCATCTGGAAGATCCGGCTGATCCGCTCCTTGTTGCCAGAACGCATATTGTGAATATATGAACCTGCCTCAAGGTTACCTGAGTATACGCGGATAAAGCACAAACGGCCCACAAACGGATCGGTTGCAATTTTAAACGCTAATGCTGCAAATGGCTCTTTTTCTGATGGCTGACGAACAATTTCTTCGCCTGTATCAGGGTTTGTACCAACAATACCATCAACATCCATAGGTGAAGGAAGCAATTCCATCACGTAATCAAGCATGGTTTGTACACCTTTATTTTTGAAAGATGAACCGCAAACCATAGGAACAATCTTAGCATCTAACACAGCTTTACGTAAAGCGTCAAGCACTTCGCGCTCAGTAATGGTATCAGGAGCATCAAAGAATTTCTCCATCAGGCTCTCATCATAGTCAGCTACTGATTCAAGAAGTTTCTCTCTCCACTCAGTTGCTTCCTCTATCATATCCTCAGGGATAGGCACTTCAGTAAAGGTCATACCTTTATCATGCTCATTCCAAACAATACCTTTCCAATTAATTAAATCAACAACACCTTTAAAGTTCTCTTCAGCACCAATTGGTAATTGTAAAGGAACAGCGTTGCTGCCAAGCATGCTTTTTACCTGTTTTACAACATTTAAAAAGTCGGCACCCGAACGGTCCATTTTATTAACGAAACCTATACGGGCAACATTGTAGTTGTTTGCAAGTCTCCAGTTGGTTTCTGATTGTGGTTCAACACCATCAACAGCTGAAAATAAGAACACTAAACCATCCAATACACGTAATGAACGATTTACCTCTACGGTAAAATCCACGTGTCCCGGTGTATCAATAATATTGATGTGGTATTGGTGGCCTCTGTATTTCCAGTCGATAGTAGTAGCAGCCGAAGTAATGGTAATACCACGCTCCTGCTCCTGCGCCATCCAGTCCATTGTAGCCGCACCCTCGTGTACCTCGCCAATTTTATGACTAAAGCCCGAGTAGTATAGTATACGCTCCGTAGTTGTGGTTTTACCGGCATCAATGTGAGCGGCAATACCTATATTTCTTGTATATCTTAGATCTCTTGACATGTCTTTTTAATGATTGAATTAGTGAATTGGCGAATGAGTGATTTTAATATGTCCTTATTATTAACAAATCACTAATTCGCTCCCTCACTAATTCACTAATTTCCTATTAGAATCTAAAGTGTGAGAACGCCTTGTTAGCCTCAGCCATTTTGTGCGTATCTTCTTTCTTTTTCACTGCTGCACCTTCACCTTTAGCTGCTGAGATGATCTCGCCTGCTAATTTCTCCATCATGGTTTTTTCACCGCGACGACGGGCATAACTGATCAGCCATTTCATACCTAGAGCTACTTTACGTTCCGGACGAACTTCTGTAGGCACCTGGAAGTTAGCACCACCAACGCGGCGGCTTTTTACTTCAACAGCAGGCATTACATTGTTTAAAGCCTTTTTCCAGGTATCCAATCCGTTTTCGCTGGTCTTCTTTTCAACAATTTCAACTGCATTATAAAATATGGCGTACGCGGTTGACTTTTTACCATCATACATCATGTTATTTACAAACCTGGTTACCAAAATATCATTGAATTTTGGATCAGGAAGAAGGATTCTTTTTTTTGGTTTTGACTTTCTCATTATTACTATCCTCCTTAATTATTTTTTCTTTTTAGCCGGTGCACCTTTGGTCGCAGCTGCTGCCTGACCTGGTTTAGGGCGTTTAGTACCATATTTACTTCTGCGTTGGTTACGACCTGCAACACCTGATGTATCTAATGCACCGCGGATGATGTGGTAACGTACACCTGGCAAATCCTTAACACGGCCACCGCGGATCAATACAATTGAGTGTTCCTGTAAGTTGTGTCCTTCACCAGGGATATAAGCATTCACTTCTTTTCCGTTGGTAAGGCGCACACGGGCCACTTTACGCATTGCTGAGTTTGGTTTTTTAGGGGTAGTGGTATACACACGTGTGCATACTCCTCTTCGCTGTGGACAGCTGTCCAACGCTGGCGACTTACTCTTGTCAACCAGAGCTACTCTACCTTTTCTAACTAATTGTTGAATAGTAGGCATTCTTCCTTTTTTTGTTTATTTGTTTTTAACCCGGTTTTCGGGACTGCAAAAGTACGGACTTATTTTTTGATTTTCAATAGGTTATTGAAAAAAGTTGCGGGTTTAAGTTGTAGAGGCCGAAAGGGTTGTAAAAGTTGGGGTTGTGAACTAAGATTTGTTGGATTTAGAAGATCCGGGATTAGCTAGTATTGGGCATACTGAAATCCGTTGACCCTAAGATTCTCCGTTCTTGGCCTTTTTCAAAAAGAATTCGGTAACGCATATATTATTTACCATCAAAAATATCAGAAATGGAATAAAATTTTGCCTTTCCCTCCTGTATCTTTTTAACTTCTTCCAGTCCCTGTTTTATTTGATTTAAAAGACTCGCCTTTTTTGCAGCCTGCTTATCTGTAGATATCGAAATAATCTCTCCCCTCATATCTTTAACAATAGCAGACAGTTTGGTTTTAGCTTTCCACGGAACTTGTATGATCATCGTGGTCATAAATCAAAGATACTTCATAATCAATATTTTTACAACTCTAAAAATCAGCATCAAAATAAAATCGGAGAAATCATTCAATCAAAAAAATCAGCATTCAAACAAAAAGCCCCGGATTACCCAAGGCTCTTTATACACACTTCACTTATCCTAAAACAATCTTAATAATCACGGTGATAATGGTGATACCTATGCGAATGTCCTCCATATCTGCCCTCCACATAACAACCATAAGTTACTGATACTATGGCGCTTACTAAAAGCGCAAATGCTACAAATTTCTTTTTCATGGGTTTAATTTTTAATATCAACATCCTTAATTGGGGCGTTTGTATGTTTGATGGATTTAAAACCGAAAGGATTAACCGGGATGCAAATATTGTCCGATCTATGATTTTCAGGAGGTGACTACCGCTTTTTAGCCTGCAGCTAAAACTTCTTTGGCCAGCTCACGGCCAAACCCGGTGGAGCACCCGGTTATAAACCATACTTTGTTTTTCATAAATAAATGTTTTCAAAGTTGATGAACCATCCTCCCGGGTTTAATTAGCCGGGAGGATGGTTACAGGTAGATTTCTAATAGCAAAATAACAGTTAACAAAAGGAATGTTTGTCAGGGGAGTTTAATATTGGAAAGTATTTTTTCTGTGGGATGCAAATGCTGGTAAAAAATGCTTCTCTCCGGGGCCAAGGGTAATCAAATCAGAACTGGCCATCAATTTTAATCAACTCAAAAACTAAAACACACTGATTATAAGTAAATTACATTAATTCATCAAAAAGTATTAAATTTATATGGTCTGATTATCAGATACTTACACCTATTTATTAACCGGGTCAAACATTAAAATCCTGATAATCAACATGTTTCACAGCGTTCCGCCCCGTTCCGCGGAAAAAATGGAACGCTTTGTCAGCGTGCAGCTCGTGCCCCCTTTGACGAGGAGGCAAAAAAGGTGAGCAAAAGCAAACACAATGCACCAGTGAACTAAAACCATTTTCAATATCTTTGATAACTAACCAAATCCGAATGAGAAAACTAAGCCTCCTGCTTATTGTGCTGCTAACTATCGCAATAAGCTACAAAACTTCAGCTCAAATTATCACCAAATACGGTGACAACGTAAGCACGCTTGATGGCATTATGAAAGCCTATTATGATGTGGTTACTGTTAAAAAAGGCGGCAAAGTTTATTTTGAGCGTGATAGCCTGCTACATTGGCCGGAAGCCAGGGTGGGTGCCGTTAATATTTCTAAAAACGGTAAGCCAAAGCTCAGCTACATCAGCCTGAAAGAGTTTCACCGCCTATCTGATGCGATGCTGGAGAAAGATGGTTTTGATGAACATGAAATCTCGCGCAAAACAGAAAAATTTGGCGCCATATATCATGTATGGAGTACCTATGAATCGCGAAACGAGCCTGGCGGACCAATTATTGAGCGCGGCATCAACAGCATCGAGCTTTTTAATGACGGAACCCGTTTCTGGATCCTGGGCTGGTTTTATGATGGCGAGCGAAAAGATAATCCAATTCCTGCCGAATATCTGCATTAAAGTAGCCGGTTATTATATTATTAGTCATTGAAAGTATATAGATTTACTGATTATCGAATAATAACTGACCCAAGAGCCGGATCAATGAGAAAATTCCTGTTATTAATCCCAATAGCACTATTATTTAGCTGCGAACAAAAAACACCCGCTACCACTACACCGGTATCTGGTGATGCTGCATTTCAAAAACTAGCTGATGATTACCTTACCGGCTACCTTGCATGGCGACCTGCAGCAGGTGTTGCATTGGGTTTTCATCAATATGATGGCAAGGTTACGGATCTGAGTAAGGAATCAATTGGTAAAGAGCTTGGGCGACTTAAAGATTTCGACCAGCGCCTAACCGCAACAGACACAACTACATTAAGCACAAAAACATTTTACGACTTTCGCATCCTTAGATCGGCCATAAAGAACGAGATCTTTAATTTCGAAGATATGGGTAACTTTGATAAAAACCCCATGACCTACGCCGGAGCCGTTGATATAAGCATTTACATAAAACGCAACTTTGCCCCTCTTGAAGATAGGGTAAAATCAATTATTGCGATAGAAAAAAATGCTGCCAATGTATTTACAGCAGCAAAAGGCAACCTTAATGATTCGCTGGCAAAACCTTATATCCAAACAGCTATTGAAATTGCGCACGGATCGGCCGATTTTTTAGGCGGTGATTTAAAGATCGCTTTAAAAGATGTAAAGAACGACTCATTAATGAAGGTGTTTAATGCTACTAACAAAACTGCTATTGCTGCCATAAACGGATTTGCAACCTGGCTGCAAAAGGAGAAGCTGCCAAAAGCAACCAATAAATATGCAATCGGCGAAGTCAGCTATCAAAAAATGCTGCTTTACAGCGAAGATATTACGCTTACTCCGGAAAAAATACTGGCAATTGGCCTGAGTGAATTAAAGAAAGAACAGGCTGTTTTTAATGCTGCGGCAAAAACCATCAATCCAAACAAAAAACCGGTTGAGGTATACCGCGATCTGCAAAAGGAACATCCAACTGCCGAAAACCTAATCCCCGAAGTAAAGAAAAATGTAGAGGCTATCCGTAAATTTTTGATTGATAAAAATATTGTGTCAATGCCATCAGTGGTAAATTTAAAAGTTGAGGAAACTCCCAAATTTGCACGCGCAACCAGCACGGCATCAAATGACGATCCGGGCCCGTTTGAAACCAAAGCCACCGAAGCTTTTTATTATATCACCCCGGTAGATCCAAAATGGAATGCCAAACAAAAGGAAGACTGGCTAAGGCAATTTGACTATTACACTACCGATAATATCACCATTCATGAAGCCTACCCGGGTCATTATACCCAATTTTTGCACTTGAATGCATCATCTGCAACTAAAATTGAAAAGGTGTTTAGCAGCTATGCCTTTGTTGAAGGCTGGGCGCATTACTGCGAAAAAATGATGGCCGATGAGGGTTATGGCCACAATGGCGATACTATAAAGGCAGCCAAATTCAGGCTAACACAATCGGGGGATGCATTGCTGCGCCTGTGCCGTCTATGCGTATCCATTAAAACCCATTGCCAGGGAATGAATGTTGATGATGCAACCAAATTTTTTATGGACAACTGGTACCAGGGCGATAAGCCATCTCGCCAGGAAGCCCTGCGCGGTACATTTGATCCGGGTTATTTGTTTTATACGATAGGGAAATTAGAGATCCTGAAACTTAGGGCAGATTATGAAAAACAGGAAGGCAAAAATTTCTCTCTCAAAAAATTCCACGATGAAGTATTAGACCATGGGATGCCACAAATAAGGCTGTTGCGCGAAGTGATGCTAAAGGATAAAAATAGCTGGGGTGATGTAATGTGATTTTTTTTGATTACACTGATTGGAGATTGATTACACCGATATTTTAAGCAATACCAAAATGATTTATTATACGCAACTTATTTTTATAAAGCCGGGGTGCGAGCAGGAGTTCCATGCTTTTGAGGAAAAAGTGTTACCGCTTTTGAAGGAATATAATGGGGAACTTGTTTATCGCATCAGGCCCGCTAAAAGTGCATTTGTTGAAAGCAGCCGGGAACTGCCCTATGAGATCCATTTAATAACTTTTAGCAGCAAAGCTGATTTTGAGCGTTATAAAATTGATCCGAAGCGGCTGGATTTTATCGAAATGAAAAACAATTCGGTGGAAAAGATAATTTTAATTGAAGGTTTCGCATTGTGATGATGCTGGTTAGTTTAACACTAAGGATTTAGTAATTGCAGGCAGGCAGAAAATTAAAATGCACCGACTATTTCACAATCTCCAAATAATCGGTGTAATCATTCTCCAATCAGTATAATCATGAAACATTAATGTGCCGGTGCTCCTGGTGGGGCTGGTGGTGGTTTCATGTGCCTTGGCGGCGCGCAATTTGTGCTCAATGCCGCATATACAGCAGTAAGCAACACCATTGTTATAACTTTCTTTCTCATAGTGGTATATTTTTAATTATAACCACTTCAAACCGGCAATTGTTTTATTCATACCATCAGCTTAACATAATGTTAATGACTAATGACTAATGACTAATGACTAATGACTAATGACTAATGACTAATGACTAATGACTAATGACTAATGACTAATGACTAATGACTAATTCCCTCCTATCAGGCTTTGTACCTTACGCTTTTCGGGCGGTAATGCCAGGTATTTTTTGTAGCTGTCATTAATATAAACTGCCAGGGATGTATTGTCGTTACCTTTTATAAATGAATAGGTTGGACGGTATAAAACCATAAAATCATCAAGATCGCTGCCTTTTAATGGCACAATACTGCCAACATAGGCTCTTGTAAATACGGCATCAATGCGCCGCTCTTCTTCTTCTCTTTTAAAATAACGTTTAAGCCTGCGTGCATCTTTAGCGTCCTTGCCAAACCATGTGGTTGGCGATAATATATAAAGCTTGCTTTTGGTATAAATTTCGGGATATTCTTTATGTGCATCAAATGCCTGTTTTGTTGAGCTGATCTTAACTTCACGTAATGCTATGCTTTGGATTACCATCTCTATTTTTTTAGGCGACAGATCAATCAAATACAAGGTATCAGATACATAACCCGGCGAATCAAATATGAGCAGGTTCCCGGTTTCGGCTTTTATGCTGAAATTTCCGTCCTTATCAGTAAGCGCTAATTGCTTATTGTTGGTGTTCCTTATAAAAACATTGGACAGTTTATTACCGCTCCCTCTTTCATATACAGTACCTTTTAAAAGCACTTGTGCATTTACAGATCCTGCTATTAACCCTAGCAGTACAACCAAAATATACTTTATTTGCATGGCAGATGAATTACACTGTTAATATAAACCTATTTTTAATGATAAAGGTTTTTACTTTAACATTTTACACAACCCTGTCTCAACCTATTTATTTTATACCAAAAAAACACCTTAAAAACAAGGACCCGGCAAAAACCGGGTCCTTTTCATCAAATCTCTTATCACGCTAAAGGAGTCCTTCGGAGTAATCTTTTTCTCCTAATCTCTAACCTCCGGTCTCTAATCACTAACTACTGTTTCTTCCAAACATTATTAGCCTCATTATAATCAGGCAATACTTTATCCGGATCATAAGTAACAGATTCTATAGCTTCGGTTGACGGATACTTAAACTTCCAGCTGCTGTTGCGTTCCCAGATCTCTACAGACAATTTAACCCTTTCTGTTTTACCGCTAACGGTTTTAACTTCAAGTATTACCGGCATTGCCATTTTTTCAAGGTTATCAATAGTAATGTATGCCCCTTTTGCAGGGTCATTGTCAACATAATCAACACTACGAACAGATACATCCAGGCGCCAGTTGTTAAGGAACCAGCCTCTCCAAAACCATTGCAGGTTTTCGCCGCCCGCATTTTCAATAGTGCGGAAAAAGTCATCAGGTGTTGGGTGTTTAAAGGCCCATTTTGCAATGTATGTTCTGAATGCAAAATCAAAACGCTCAGGGCCTAAGATCTGCTCACGCAATAAGGTAAGGCCGGCACCCGGTTTTGAATAAAGCAATGTTCCTGTGTTTCTTTCTTTAAGGTTAGCAGGCTGGCTCAACATTGTCTCTAAACCAGGTGCGGTAAATGCGGCTCCGGCAATGTGCATACTTCTTGGCTTTCTGTTATACTCGCCATTATCGAAGTCAGCAGTGGATAGTGTATTGATAAAAGTATTAAAACCTTCATCCATCCAGCCATACATCCGCTCGTTTGAGCCTACTATCATCGGGAACCAGGTGTGGCCGAACTCATGGTCGTTAACACCCCAAAGCTGTCCTTTTTTTGCACCTGCTCCACAGAAAACAATGCCTGGATATTCCATACCACCAACTATACCTGCAACTGCAGTAGCTGCCGGGTAAGGAAACTCAAACCATTGTTTTGAATTATATTCAATTGATTTTTTAACATACTCTGTTGAACGGCCCCAGGCATCAACACCATCGCTTTCAACCGGGTAGGCTGAAATTGCTATTGATTTTTTACCGCTTGGCAGATCCATTTTGGCAGCATCAACGATAAACGATGCTGACGAGCCCCATGAAGCATCGCGGGCATTCTTTATTTTAAAGTGCCAGGTTAAGGTTTTTTTACCTGCAGGGCGTGATGCCGGGTCAGTAACCTCAGTTGCAGAACGGATAATTACTGTTTTTTCGCTTTTTTCGGCTTCAGCCCAGCGTTTTAATTGTGTTGGCGTATAAACTTCCTGCGGATTAAGCAACTCACCAGATGCTACTACAATGTGGTTAGCAGGAGCAGTAATGCTCAAATCAAAATCTCCATACTCCAAATAAAACTCGCCGGGACCTGAATAAGGGATAGTGTTCCATCCATAAACATCATCATAAACGCACATACGTGGGTACCATTGCGCTACCTGAAAGATCTTTCCATTTTTAGTGTCCTGAATGCCCATCCGGTCTGATCCATAATTTGGCGAAATAAATGAATATTCGATCTTCAATTTTACCTGGCCGCCGGCAGCTGCAACTTCCTTAGGTAGGTAAACCTGCATCCGGGTGTCCGAAACCAGGAACTTAACTTCGGTCATGGCGCCTTTAAGGCCAATCACCTTTATCGATTTTATTTTAAAGCCGGCGTCGAAATCCTGGCCACGGCCCCAGTTACGACTAACTTGCTTCGGCGGATTTCCAACCCATGGTACTATTTGACTTCCCCTTGAATCGGCCTTAAAAAGATTTTGCTCAAGGTTCATCCATAAATAGCCAAGCTTTTGCGGGCTGTTGTTGGTGTAAGTTAATACTTCTGATCCCGTAATTTCATTGGTTTGATCATTCAGCGAGGCTGCCAATTGATAATCGGCACGGTTTTGCCAGTATTTTGGGCCCGGTTCTCCATCCGCAGCACGATATTCTGATCCATTTTTTGCATAAAATAATGGACCGAAAGCTTCATGGTAATCATAATTAGTAGCCGGCGGGGTTGCTGGTGTAGCTTGTCCGGCAGGAGTCTGTTGTGCCTGGCTAACACCGGTTACAACAATAAAAGCCAGTGCAAAACCAGCTAATAGTTTTAATTTCATTTTGAGGTCAGTTTGTAATTTACGGCAATTATACTACAAATTAAGTAATGCTGTAGTACGTAAAATGATTGTTACCATTATGTTAGCCAATAAAATTAAAAAATCACCCTTATAGGGTGATGGTTATTTTTAGTTGAGTGGTTGATTAAGTTAGATTGAG
The DNA here is from genome assembly GCF_028288225.1 of Mucilaginibacter sp. GTDB lineage: Bacteria > Bacteroidota > Bacteroidia > Sphingobacteriales > Sphingobacteriaceae > Mucilaginibacter. The sequence continues at coordinate 143,118 of NZ_JAQBOC010000033.1, read as the reverse complement.
TTGAAGACAAATCCTTTTAAACCAAATCCACTCAATTAACAGCTCGCTTAATCAACTTAAAATTTCCTTTAACCTAACCTAATCAACTCAATCAACCACTCACTTAATCAACTTACTTTCATACACCCCTTCATCAAACCCAAAAAATAAAAAACCGCCATCTTCAATAACCGGGCGTTTTATCATGCTGGTTTTTTCCTGCAGCAGCTTTAAAGCATCTGCACTGGTTTTTACGTTTTCTTTTACTTGTGGGTCAAGCTGTTTCCAGGTAAGGCCCTGTTTGTTTATAAACTTTTCATAACCGGCTTTAGCATCCCACTCCTGTAACTTTTCATTGCTTACACCAAGCTTTTTAAAATCGTGAAATTCATAGGCCACATTGTGGGCTTTTAGCCAGTCGAGCGCTTTTTTTACAGTATTGCAATTGGTTATTCCGTATACCTTCATATTGCAAAGCTATTAATTTCCGCTGGCAGGTTTAGCAGCGCCTTTTGTATCATCATTGTCAATACCACGCTGGTTCTTTTTAATATCTGCTTTAAGCTTACCAAAGCGGTAGTTAAACCCAATGTTAAATGACCTGTAAGGATTTACAGAAGAACTGGTTTGGTAAAATGCAGGGTCACGGGTATAGCTGTTATAGGTACGGTATTTACTGTAAGGATTATTTACGTTAAAAAATAAAGATCCTTTTTTATTCAATATATCTTTTGAAGTACTTACTGAGGTAAACACATTTGAGCTTGACTTACCCTGCAGCAAAATATTTGCACTGTAAAATCCACCGTTTATACCGGCACGCCAGGTGTCGGTTATGCGGTAACCGGCATAAACAAATGTATAACCTTGTATCCCCCTATTGCTAAGTTGGCGGCCATTATAAAATCCGTTTATCCAAACATTTGATACCCGGCTGTTAATATTAATATTGAATTTTTTAGTAATAGGGTAGTTAAAACCTGCATTTAAGCCCAGATTTTTATTACTGCCCAAATTTTCATTAGTTGTATAAGTAATAGTATCAATAAGCTTGCTCACACTCTGGATAGAATTATTTGAAAATGAATAAGACAAACCAAGGTTTAATGAACCTTTTGAAAACTTGCTGTAGTTAAGCTCAAAAGAGTGATTTAGTACCGGCTTCAAATCGGGATTCCCGGTGCTGATAAATTTGGGATTTGTTTTGTCAACAAAAGGGTTCAGCTGATAAATATCCGGCCTTTGAATCCTGTTGGTGAAACCAAAGGTAAAGCTTGCATTGTTTTTAAGCTTGCGCTGAATTGATATTGATGGAACAACATTATTATAACTGCGGTCAACATTATTTAGCTCCGAAATAAAATGAGCATTTATGTCGGTGCCCTCCACCCTGAAACCTGCCTTTACTCCCCAATTATTTAAATTATATTGGTAAGTGTTGTAAAAGCTATATACATCCTGGTTGTAATTAAAATTATTGGTGCTGGCAGGATCAACCACGTAAGTTTGCGTCGAGTCGATAAAGTTGCTGTTCCCAAACTGGCTTGAACTTTTTCTTAATATTGCTTTAAAGCCGCCTTCAATTGTAATATTTTTTAAAGGATGGATATAATCGGCTTGGATAGTTTGTTCTTGTGTCCTGGCATTGTTGTGCTGTAAATAACCTGGTTGGCCGTAATCAAACCTATCTGTAATCGTATTTATGATATTATTGGTATTGGGCTGGTTTGAAAATTTGTAGCTAAAAGTTAATAAACGATCCTTCTTATGTTTAAAACCCAACTGGTAGTTTATCCCAAAATCCATCCCTTTATAGGTTGAAACACTGCTATTGTTTATCCTGTAACTTTGATTTAGCAGATTGTTATGATTAAACTGGTTCGAAAACTGATCATTTTCTCCATTATTATGACTATCGTTAAAGTCTATTGATCCGGTTAACAGGTTTAGAGTATCAATCTCGTAGCTTATTTCAGTACTGGTATATAAGTATCTTCCGCTGTTAACGCTGGTTGACGCCTGGGTTAAATAGGTTGCACTATCACCATAAGTTTGTCGCGTAGAATGCGATGAAGCATGACGTTTTATCTGATCTCCGTAACCTGTATAGTTTGATATTCCCAGCTTTCCCTGTTTTACGGTGAGTGAAAGGCCTCCGCCCGGTCCATAAAGACTGTTATAACGCAGGTTAACACTTCCATTATATCCCTGGTCTATTTTTTTATTAGTGATAATGTTTATTATCCCTGCTAAACCTTCGGCATCATATTTTGCAGGCGGGGTGGTAATTATTTCTATCTTTTGAATGCTGCTTGCCGGCATCGACTTAAATACATCCGATGGGTTATGGGCAACCAGTGATGATGGTTTACCATTGATCAGGATCTTGTAATTACTGCCACCTTTTAGCTGGATATTATCGCTTGCATCAACAGTAACCAGTGGTACCTTGCGCAGCATATCCAAAACGTTTTGTGTCTTAGTTTCGGGGTCGGCTTGCACATCGTAACTTATCCTGTCAATCTCCTGCTTTACCACAGGCCTTAATGCCGTAACCGAAACTTCCTTTAATTGATTTTTTGCGGGCGATAATGTGATGTTCCCGACGTTTATTTCCGTCTCATCCCCTGTTATTTTAATGATTTTATCTTTATACCCTACGGATGCAAGTGTAAGCTGGTATGCTTTTCCTGTTACGGTTTTTAATTCAAAAGTGCCGTCGTCTTTTGTCAGCCCGCCTCTCACTGATTTTTTGGTCATTGCATCCTGCAGGGCAACGGTAACATAACCCACAGGCTTATTTGTTACCGAGTCAATAGCTGTGCCTTTAACAGTTAATGCTTGTGGTGCAGGTTGAGCCAATACTGTGGCCGACAAGTAACAGCACAGGGCCATCAGTAAAAGTCGTTTCATTTGGTTTTTTGGATGTTTTGCGCGAAGATATTAACCCCATCCGCAGAAAAAAAATGATTTACCGGAATTTAACTATCATTTTAGTTACGTAACACCAATGTTACTTTGTTGCAATAAAGGTTGCTATCGCACGGTTTGTTTTTAATGCATCAGGACCCGCCGCCGCTGGTATTATTGCCTCCACCGCCTTTAGTATCATCATTCTTAATTCCACGCTGGTTTTTCTTAATCTCGCTGTTTAGTTTCCCAAATCTATAGCTAAACCTAATGGCATAATTGCGGTACGGGTTTTCGAAAAATGACGATTGTGTAAATTGCGGTGTTGTAGTTGTGGAGGTAAATTTGCGGTATTTGCTGTACGGGTTATTTGTTACTAACGATATAGTGGCTTTTTTATTTAAAAACTCTTTGGTAAGCACATACGAATTAAATATAAAATTGCTCGACTTTCCCTGCAGGTTTACATCACCGCTAAAAAAGCCGGCATTAAAACCAAAGCGGTAGCCGCCATCAAACTTATAGCCAAGACTGCCGAACGCTTCACCCCTGAAACCCGAATTTGTATAATACTGGCCCGCATAACTGCCCTTTAACCAAATGTAGGAAATCTCAGAATTCAAGTTAAGTGTTATTCTTTTAGTGATTGATAAATTGGTGTTTAAATTTAGACCCAGGCTCCGGTTGTTTCCTAAATTCTGGTAGGTTGTTGTGGTAATGGTGTCAACGGTATTGTCCGGATTTTTATCAATTCTTAAATTACTTATATTTTGGATGGAGTTATTTGAAAAAGCGTAACTAAGCCCGGCGTTAAATGAGTTTTTTGAAAAATTACTGTAAGTAAACTCGAAGGTATTATTTAGTTCCGGCTGCAAGTTGGGATTACCGGTACTTATAAACTGCGGGTTTGAATTATCAACAAAAGGGTTAAGCTGGTAAATGCCCGGGCGCTGGATCCGTTGGGTAAAGCCAAAATTTATGCTGCTGGTTTTAAAACTGCGCTGTATGGAGATTGACGGAATGAGGTTATTGTAATTTTGATTAACCTTTGCATTAACCGATGAAAAATCGGCGTCAATGCTTGTATGTTCAATCCGCAGGCCGGCCTTAGCTGTATATTTATCCAGCTTTACCTGGTACGAGTTGTAAAAGCTATAAACATCCTGGTGATAATTAAAATTATCTGTATAAACCGAATTTTGAATATACTGGTTCGTTGCCGAATCGCGGTCAGATCTGTTGAAATTACTGAAGTTATTCCGCAGTATGGCTTTCCCGCCTATTTCAAGGGTAACCACTTTAAAAGGTTCGGCATAATCAACCTGTACTGTATGCTCCTTGCCGCCGGCATTATTGTATTGGTTAAAGTCGGGCTGTTGTGAATGATAAATATTTACCAGGTCGGCAAAGGCTTCGTTATTATATTGTGAATTTGGGGAGTAGCTGTATTTGTAGGATATAGTTAGCAAACGCTCCTTCTTCTGTTTAAAGCCAAGCTGGTAATTAATAGCAGCATCCAGGCCCTGCCAGTTATTATACCCATTTGAGAGCTGGCTGTATTGTTGTACCACCGATCCGTTGGCATTCAGATTGTTAGTGAATTGGCTGCTGTTTTGCTGATTATTACCTTTAAAAAACTCAATCGAGCCCGTTAGCAAATTAAGGCTGTCTATCTCGTAGCTCAATTCAAAATTGCCATAACGGTTGTTGCCCTTGCGCGTGTTAGCACCACTTTGTGTGATGGATCCGCCGTTTGTAAATAGTTGCGAGTTCCCCGAGCTGGATTCATTAGTGTTCCGCTTGTTTACACCAAAAAACAGGGTTACACCCAATTTTCCCTGTTTTGCATTAGCGCTAATATTTATACCCGGCCCCCAGATACTGTTATAACGGCCGTTTATGTTTGCGTTATAACCCTTGTCAGCATTTTTTTTGGTAATGATATTGATGATCCCCGACAGTCCTTCGGCATCATATTTTGCCGGTGGCGTGGTAATTACTTCTATCTTTTCAATATTGGTTGCAGGCATGGCCCTTAAAACATCCGACGGATTTTTAGCCATCAACGCTGATTCTTTTCCATTTATCAGGATCTTATAATTGCCGCTGCCCTTAAGCTTAATATTGTCATCGGCATCAACTGATAATAGCGGAACTTTGCGCATCATATCCAATGCGGTTATTGCTTTGCTTTCCGGGTCGGCCTGCACATCATAGCTTATACGGTCAACCTCCTGCTTCATTATCGGTCTTACAGCTGTTATTGAAACTTCTTTTAGCTGGTTGCTGGCAGCTGATAATAATACATTGCCAGCATTTACTTCTGTACCGGTACCGGTTATTTTAATTGTTTTGCTTTTATAGCCAACGGAGGCAAATGTTATCTGGTATTCTTTAAGGGCCAGATTTTTAAATTCGAAGGTACCATCGTTCTTAGTTAAACCGCTTTTTACAGCTTGCTGTGTTTTTGCATCAAGCAATACCACGGTGACATAGCCCAATGGCTTGTTGCTCACTGAGTCAATAGTAATGCCTTTAACTGTCAGCGTTTGAGGAGCGGATTGAGCCATTACTGTAGCCGACAGGTACCAGCAAAATGCCAGCAGTAAAAGTTTTTTCATATTTAATTTTTTTGATTTCACTGATTTTGGGGTGATTTCACCGATTTGATTCTTTGATTTACTTGATTTTTTCTAAATCAGTGTAATCAATTACATAATCAGTGCAGTATATAATCAGTGTAATCTTCTTAAAATCGGTGTAATCATTAAATAGCCTAAATGACGCTTGTGAACACGATCCGTTACAGGGAAATTAAGATTTAACAGAATTTTAACATTTGAATTGCGGATTTACCGGGATACTACTTATTGTACCTGGTCATGGTGAGTTCAGTACCTATTGTGGCGAAGCTTTTTATCATTTCAATAGAGCGGTCTATCAATGCAGGAAGTTCAGGTATTTCATCTTTATCAAAGCCATCAAGCACATAATCAACCTGGCGCCCTTTGGGATAGTTATCGCCCACACCAAAACGCAGTCGGGCATAATTGCTATGGCCAAAAGTGGCTTCAACATGTTTTAAACCGTTATGCCCGGCGGCGCTGCCCTTGGGCTTTAAGCGCAAAGTGCCAAAAGGCAAGGCAATATCATCAACTATTATCAATACGTTTTCAATAGGGATCTTTAACTGCCTCATCCAGTGGCTAACGGCTTTACCGCTAAGGTTCATATAGGTAGTTGGCTTTATAAGGTGCAGGGTGCGTGCCTTATGGCTTATTTCTGTATAGTAAGCCAGGCGCATATTGTAAAATTTGGCACCTTCCTGTTTTGCCAATTCATCCAATACCATAAAACCTATGTTATGCCGGGTATCGGCATATTCAGGCCCTATGTTTCCTAAACCAACTATTAAATATTTCATGCCCCCTGGCCCCCTAAAGGGGGAATTGATTCGCGTATGCGTTATTAAATTCAAAGTAAACAAAAAACAGCGATAAGATAAACCCATCGCTGTTAAATGTTATCCCTTTATTCCCCTTTAGGGGTTAGGGGCTTTATTTTTTACCAGAAGCAGCTTCTTGCTCAGCCTGGCGTAATGCACGTGAAGTAGTTACTGAAACTATAGTATCTTCCTTAGCATTCATGATAATTAACTTATCAAGTATAATATCACTAACCTTTACAGATTTACCAACTTCTAAAGTTTCGATGCTTACTTCAATAGCATCCAAATGATCTTTAGGTAAAGCTTTGATACGTAATTTTCTTAATTTTTGTACAAGCTTACCACCTGTTTTAACACCTGGAGAAGTTCCGGTTAATTTAACAGGGATCTCGATGGTGATAGGTTTTTTCTCGTCTAAAAGTAAAAAATCTACGTGGATGATCTGTTCAGTTAACGGGTGAAACTGAAGATCTTTAATGATAGCCTGTGATTTTGTACCGGCAATATCTAAGTCGATGAAATGAACAACCGGTGTATAAACTACGGCTTTCAAATCACTTGCGGACACTGAAAAGTGGGTTTGGGTAGCCCCACCGTAAAGTACTGCAGGCACCAGACTCTGGTAACGCAGTTCTTTAGCGTCTCTTTTCCCTACGTTCTCTCTTGGAGAACCGCTAATAGCAATTGATTTCATTTTTTGTTATTTATTTATGTTAAAAGTCCATGGTCGATAGTATAGACCATGGTTTATAATTACTCACTTTTCAATTCGTCTATGGACTATTGACCATGGACTATGGACTTCTCAGTCCACTTTAAACAACTGGCTTATTGAGCCGTGTTCATTTACATTCATTATCGCTTTGGCAAACAGCTCAGCAGTGGTTAACACCCTGATCTTGCTGCTTTGATATTTAAGCGGGATAGTATCAGTAACGATCAATTCTGTCAATACAGAATTTTCTATGGTTTCGTAAGCCTTGCCCGATAATAAGGGATGCGTACAAACAGCGCGTACACTGCGTGCGCCACGCTCCATAATTAACCCGGCTGCTTTTGCCAGCGTACCGGCAGTATCGCATATATCATCAATCAACACTATATCCTGGTCGGTAACATCACCTATAAGGGTCATGGCCTCAATTTCATTAGCACGTTTACGGCGTTTATCGCATATTACCACTTCGGCATTAAAGAACTTTGCAAAAGTACGCGCCCTGTATGAACCGCCCATATCCGGCGAGGCAATAGTTAAATTGCCAAGGCCGAGGCTTTTAATATAAGGCACAAAAATTATAGAAGCATCAAGGTGATCAACCGGGATATCAAAAAATCCCTGGATCTGCGCAGCGTGCAGGTCCATTGTCATAATGCGGTTTATACCGGCAGCTACCAGCAAATTGGCAGCCAATTTCGCACCTATGGCAACGCGCGGCTTATCCTTCCTGTCCTGCCTGGCAAGTCCGAAATAAGGAATAACAGCGGTTACATAATGGGCAGATGCACGGCGTGCGGCATCGGTCATCATCAGTAATTCCATCAGGTTATCAGTAGGCGGATTGGTACTTTGGACTAAAAATACATCACAGCCACGTACAGATTCATTAAAATGAGGTTGAAATTCACCATCGCTAAAACGCGAAATATCAATGTCGCCTAACTCGCGGCCATATGAAGCAGCAATATTTGCCGCTAGTACCGTAGTACCAGAGCCTGCAAATAATTTAACAGGGTTAAATTGTAATGGCATTTTTTTATTTCGGATGTCGGATTTTCAATTTCGGAAGTTGATGCGAAATAAGTCTCCTGATTACCAGCTATTATAAAAAACAATTCGGATTTCGATATAGTTCTCCGGAGTAAATCCGAAATTGAACATCCGAAATCCGAAATTTCAACTGTTGCCCGACCAGGATTCGAACCTAGACAAACGGTACCAAAAACCGTCGTACTACCATTATACTATCAGGCAATCTCCTTAGGGTTTGTTATCCATTCCAAAAAGGAATGCAAATATAGGAGGTTTTTTCTGTTCTCAAAAAGCTTTTTTAAAAAAGATTTTGGGAAAGAAAAAAAGAGTCAACGCAACGAGAATCAAGAGTCAGGATATGAAGAGCTTTAAATGAAAATAAATCATAACATTTTTATCTCGATTCCTGACTCCTGATCTCCTGACTCTCTTCTCTCCCTAAATGTTTATTTCCATTTGATAGAAAACTCCGGGGTTACTTTTTATTACAAGTGTTGAATTTAATTGTCGTGCCATCAAATTCACCAATCTTAAACCAAAAGAAGGGGCCTTATCTTTATTTTCTTCTTTCAAACCAACGCCATTATCGCAAAGGGTTAGCAACAGTTTCGATTTTTCAATCAATTTAAGACCGAGGTGAATTTCACCCCCAGCTTCTGTAAAGGCATATTTGAAAGCATTGGTGGCCAGCTCATTGGCTATTAATCCAATTGCAACCGCCTTATCAGCTTCAAGCATTATGTTACCTACCTCTATCCTCAAATTAACCTCCCTCTGCTTATATACACCAAACGAATCTTTTATATGATTTAATAGCTTGGTTAAATAATCATTCATTTCAATTTTGGTAGTGGTATTGTCAAGGTATAGTTTATTGTGGATCAAATTCATGGAGGTTAGCCGGGCCTCATTTTCACGAAGGGCGATCTTTGTATTTTCATCGCTCAGGTTTTCAATCTGCATAGAAAAAAGACCCGAAAGGATCTGCAGGTTGTTTTTAACCCGGTGGTGAAGATCCCGCATCAGGGTTTGGATCCGCTGGTTGGCTTTGTTTTTTATTCTGAAGCTGTTATAAGCTATAGCAAATAATAACAAAAGTAAAACTGCTGCAATCACCAGAACGATAATAGATAGTTTTTGCTGCTTTACAATTTTTTGCCCCAGGCTATTTTGTAAATGGAGGGCTGCTATATCCTTTATTTTTTGGTCGGTTTGGTATTTAATTTCCAGTTCATCAATTGTTCTGTTTTTAGCAACAGAAAACAGACTATCTTTTAAATCGCCCCGTTTATTAAGGTAAAGAAGCGCGTTTTTAAAATCACCTGCATAATTATACAAATTATATTTAATGGTGTAAGCCTCCATTAATAATTCGGGCAGTTTAAGCTTTTGTGCTGTACTACTTGTAATATTAATTGCAGTTAATGCCTGACCGTATTTTTTCTGCTGTGTGTAAATTTCGGCAAGGTCTGCATCTCCCCTGGCTATCTCTTCGGTCATGCCATAATTTGCTGCTATATGCAATGATCTTTTAACATAGTTTTCGGCTTTTTTCAAATCGCCCTTCATTTTCCAGGAAGAACCCAGATTTTGTAAGGTGAGCACTATTTCACTTGAATCTTTTGCGGGCTTATACATAGCCAGCGACTTATTGAGGTAATAAATAGCAGAATCTGGATGCTTATATCGTTTAAATGTAAACCCAATATTGTTTAATGATTGTGCGATTGCTTGCCTGTCATTTAACTTCTGCCTTATAACCAGTGACTTCTTATTATATTCCAGTGCTTTCGGATAATTATTTAATTCAACAAAACATAAAGCGATGGAATTAAAAGTATGGGATAAGTTTTCCTCATTTTTTAAGCTTTCAAAAATCGCAGATGATAATAAGTAATAATTAATAGCTTCGGAATATAGTGAAAGCTTCCGCTCACAAATACCAATATTCAAATAAACAGCAGCTAAACCAGATAATTGATTTGTATTTTTAAAAATAATTGATGCTTTTTTATATTCATCAATCGCCTGTTTAAAAGCACCTGTTCCATATTCTGACATACCTAAATAAAGCCATGAATCACCACTTAACGAGTCTGTGTGATAACCCTCAGCAATAGATAATGCATTTTTAGCCGTTATTTTTCCATTACGATAATCCCTTAAATCGTAGTAATATCCAGCTATTATGTTTAAACTTTTAATGACAATTCTTTTGTCCTTTTTTAGTTCGGCTATCTTATAAGCTTGCTTAGCTAAATTAATACCTATTAAGGGATCTTTAGCTGAATTAGCTTTTTTAAGTAAAGTATCTGGGTTCTGATTATTATTGTCAAAAAAGGGATAAGCATTATTTAACAGTATAAAAAAGCTGATAAATACTAACAAACTTTTTTTCAATAAAACCATTATTTTTTTTTGATAAGGGATAATAAAATACAAAATTAAGTATCAAATTATAAACTTAAAATTTGCTGATTTAAAATTAATAAAAAAAGGCTGCAAAATGGCAGCCTTTAATATTAATTAAGCATCAATGCTTAATTGGCCCATCGCCTCCCCCGGAGAGGTTTGTAGAATCAGCTGAAGCCAGTTTGATTGGTTGATAGTTTTTTGTTGGAGTCACAGATGAATCTTTTTTACACCCGGTTGCTGCGATTGAAGCCATAACTATTATAACTGCAATGAATAATTGTTTACTTTTCATTTTACCCTTTTTTTTAAATTTAAAAAACAAGGGCATGACTTTTCCAGGGCCGGGGCTATGCCCGTAACCCGCTTTCCCGAAAAAGACTTTTACAATTTTGGATATCCTATATTAGTATATCAGTCCGATATCTCTTTTTTGAAATACTTTACGGCGGCACAATAAGTAATAGGTAATGATGCAACACGTATGTATATTCGGATTCATACGTGATAAGGTTTAGGTGAACTTCTATAATATCTTTAGTATAAACCGGTATTATTTTTTCCTGACCGGCAACTATAGTATTTTATTGTTTTTTGTTTGATTTTCCCCGGTTAAAATCAGGGCCTCTTTTTACTTTTTTCAATTAAGCTGCATCTAAAGGGTTGTACTAAGTTTATACCTTAGTTTATCAAACGATTGAAATTAATTCAATTGGCTAGTAAAGCAAGTAACAAGTTTACGAACTTGCTGTTTTACCTTGTGAATAAGCCGTTTTTGTACAGGAGCAATAATTAGAACAGGAACGTAAAATTGATGTTTAATAATTTGTATTAAACCATCATTTGTTATTATAACTTTGAAATTATGTTAGGTAAAGTCAAAATCCTTGTTGTCGAGGATGAAATACTAATTGCCGAGTCGTTAAGAATGATGCTTGAAGGCCTTGGTTATGAGGTACCGGCGATTTTTAATTCGGGCTCGGAGGCAATTAAAAATTTTAAGCCTGGGTTTGCTGATATCGTAATTATGGATATCGAGCTGGCAGATAACACCAATGGCATTGATACCGCAATTGAATTAAAAAAGATCTGCGATCCACCAATAATTTTCATCACCAATAATACTGATGAGCGCCTCCGTAAAAAAGCAATTTATGAAACCAGTGCATTGCATTATGTTTCTAAACCTTTTACAAGACTTGATATTAGTATAGCTATAGACCTTACGCTTAAGTTAGCCGGCGATAAAGAAATTGCCTCAAAAAAAGCCAATGAGTTTTCCTATTTAATGAATGATTCCATATTTGTTAAAGATGAAGGCAGTTTCAAAAAAATAATGATCAGCGATATCCGCTTTTTAAAGGCCGACGGGAGCTATTGCAACTTATATCTTAAAAAAGATAACATCATGTTCTGTGAGAATTTGAGTTTTTTGGAAGGGAAACTTTCCTTTGCCAAAAACCTGGTGCGTGTTCACCGTTCTTACCTGGTAAACATTAACTACATAACCAAAATACAGGATAACAGGCTTTGGGTTGAGGATGAAGAAATACCAATCGGCACAACCTACAAAAAAGACCTGGGCGAATTAATAAGATTTATCTAATGGTTCATGGTTGCCGGTATTGCCATTGAATCCGGATTTAATTTCGGCGATATTTCTCTTGAATTTGTAAAGGGAGATGGCAGGGTGAATAAATTTGTGGAGCACCAGGATGGTAAAGATTACGATTGAAAAAAAAGTAGATTGATTGCACCGATAAAGAATGATCCAAATGTGATAGGTGTCACCTCCCCCTCTTTTTTCCCTTTAGACTCCACAGAACTTTAACGCAGGATGGTAATGAAAACACCGTAAACTTACGGTTAAACAATAAATTTTATTTAATTTTAGTGGTATAAACCAATTAAACAATCCCTTATAAACGGATTCAAAAGAACCTTATGCCTGCAACAAAAAATCTAAACCCTATATCCACCCGCCTCCTCTCTCTCGATTTCCTCCGCGGCTTTATTATGGTATTGCTTGCCATTGAATCAACCGGTTTGTATGATTATTTGTATGAGCATACCCATGGGCGTTTTATAGAGCAGTTTACCCATCACCCCTGGCATGGCCTCCATTTTTGGGACTTGGTGCAGCCTGCTTTTATGTTTATGGCGGGGGTAGCTATGGCGTTTTCATTAAACAAGCAATGGGCAAATGGTGTTACCTGGAACCAATCGTTTAAAAAAACATTAAAGCGCTGCGGCTGGCTGTTCTTTTGGGGGGTGCTGGATTATGCCGTGCGCCCAAAAGGTTTATCGTTTGAGCTGTGGGATGTTTTAACCCAGCTTTCATTCACAACTTTAGTAGCTTTCCTTATTTTCAGGTGGAGCTCAATTGCACAAATAAGTGTTTGCATAGGTTTACTGCTCCTTACCGAAGTTCTGTACCGTTTTACCCATGTCCCTGGCTTTGACCAGCCCTTTACCGATCAGCACAATTTTGGAAATTATGCTGATCTGCTGCTTATGAACAAGATCAATAATGGCGGCTGGGTAGCAATCAATTGCATCCCAACGGCTGTACATACCATTGCCGGGGCGCTGGCAGGCAAGCTATTGTTAAATGGCAATAATAAATTAAGGCAATTAATACTTTGGGGCCTTGCCTGCCTGCTTATTGGTTATGGCCTTGATGCATTAAATATAACCCCAATAATTAAACGTATTGCGACTAGCTCGTTCACAATAGCATCGCTAGGCTGGTGCCTTTGGTTTTTAGCGATCAGTTATTGGTGGGTTGACGTAATGGGGCATCGTAAATATTTAACCTTTTTTACCATTGTGGGCATGAACTCCATTTTCATCTACCTGTTTTTTGAAATTGTTGGCAGCCGATGGTTTAATGGCTACATACACAGTATCTCTAACGAGGTGCTAAGCTGGTTTAATGCCGGCGAGCTGCTGAAAGTTATTGTTGGGGCTATCTGTATTTTTGGGTTGGAATGGCTGCTTTGTTATTTTTTGTATAAGAAAAAGGTGTTTTTTAAATTATGATTGAACAATCTTTGTTTTATTTAGTTAATTAAGCTGGATTGAGTTAATTAAGTTGCACCGGGGACTGCCGGCAGTCTATTTTTCAACTTAATTAATCATTCCCATAATTCAGCTTAATCAACTAAATATGAAGAACTTTTTATTCGTATTTTTCATTTTAATGATCTTCATTAAGGCAAACGCCCAATCCCCTGCCGATAGCGCCACCATCAAAAAATCAACCCTTAAAACTTTAACTGACGAAGAATATACGGCCTTGTTAAATGGCAGCGACCTTTACCACATGTCATTAGCTGCTGAATTAAACCATTTTCCATCACCGGAAAAAGCCTTGAAATATAAAAAGGAATTAGACCTGAGTCCGCAGCAGTTAACTAAGTTTACTGCCATAGTAAAGGAGCTGCACCGTAAAATACTGGAAATGGGCCTGATAATTATCCGCAATGAACGCACACTGGATAGTATTTTTAAGTATAATAGGCTGGATAATGGCACGCTAATATTTTATGCAAACCGCTACGGATTATACCAGGGCGAGCTCAGGAACGTTATTTTACAGTCGTGCCTGGTAACCAAAAACTTATTAACGCCGCAGCAAGTGCGCAAAATTGAGTCGTTAGAAAAACGTAATTGACAAAATACCATTAGATTTATTTAATTTAGCGCCCCCTAATTAAGTGTAAAAACATTTGTTGTGTTTTTTAACACAAAATGGGTGTGAATTTGATTTATATAGAAAGTTCATCTCACTAATAATAAAATTGTTGAATGAAGATTACTTTTGACTTTGAAAAACCACTTGCCGAGCTGTTGCAGCAAATAGAAAAGGTAAAGCAGGTTGAAGATAAAAACAAGCTGGATATGTCGGCAACGATAGCGGAGCTTGAAAATAAATTAGAGACCGCTAAAAAAGAGATCTACGCCAATTTAACCGGCTGGCAAAAAGTACAGATCTCGCGCCACCCGGAAAGACCCTACTCATTGCAATACCTGGAACTGATGTGTGATGATTTTATTGAGCTGCATGGCGACCGCACAGTTGGCGATGATAAAGCAATAATTGGCGGTTTTGGAACCATTGGCGGACAAACAGCAATGTTCATCGGTCACCAAAAGGGCCGTAATACCAAAGAGCGCCAGATGCGCAATTTTGGTATGGCTAATCCCGAAGGTTACCGCAAAGCATTAAGGCTGATGAAACTGGCCGAAAAATTCAACAAGCCGGTTATAACACTGATTGACACCCCTGGAGCGTTCCCAGGCCTGGAGGCAGAGGAGCGCGGACAAGGCGAAGCCATAGCGCGCAATCTGCTGGAAATGTCGATATTAAAAGTGCCCGTTATTTGCGTTGTTATAGGCGAAGGCGCATCAGGTGGGGCATTAGGAATAGCTATTGGCGATAGGGTGTTAATGCTGGATAACTCATGGTATTCAGTTATTTCTCCCGAAAACTGTTCAACCATCCTGTTTAAAACCTGGGAGCACAAGGAAAGAGCAGCAGAAATGCTGAAGCTTACCAGCACCGAAATGTTGAAAAACAAGCTGATAGATGGCGTTATCAAAGAACCCCTTGGCGGTGCCCACCAGGACCCGGTTGCAATGGCTGCCACATTAAAGAAACAGCTTTTAAAAGACCTTAAAGTATTAAAAGAACGCAATATTGATGAGCTGGTTACCGAAAGAATAAACAAGTTTTGCAATATGGGTGTGGTAATAGAAGATTAAGATATACTTAGTAAACAAAAAAAGCGGCTGATGGCCGCTTTTTTTGTTTACTCTCAGGGAAGAATTACTCCACTACCAACGTCGTAATTGAATGCGCCAAGCTGGTTGTTTTTGCTGCCTTGCCTTTTATCCATAAAGAATAATCAATATTCTCGTCACCACGGTTCATTACTACAACAGCAAGCTTGCCATCAGGGTTAATATAAGCGGTGGTTAATAGCTTATCCCTGCTTGCGGAGCTTACGATGCGTTTAGCACCGGGATGAATAAATTTAGAGAAGTGCCCCATGTAATAGTAGGAGTTTGTATAGATCAAACTTCCATTGCGGGTATCGGCATGTACCGGTGCAAAGCAAAAGTTGCCTACATGGTTTGGTCCGCCTTTTTCATCAAGCAGGATGTTCCAGTCTGTCCAGCCTACGGTGCCGGCATTAAAATCATTCATCATTGAGAGGCCATAACGTTCGCCTAGCGCCCAATCATTAAGCCTGTTAAAATCAAATTTCTCTACACAGCCTTCGGTAAATATCAGTTTTTTATCAGGAAAGGCTTTAGCAACCAGGCGGGTATTCTCAAAGTTCATGCCTGCGCCTGTCCAGGTTTCGTACCAGTGAAAGCCTATGCCCCAAACATATTTTGCAGCTGCTGGATCTTCCAGTATGGTACTGGCACGCTGGTACATTAAATCGCGGTTATGATCCCATGCAATCAGCTTTTTACCTGCCATGCCTGCTTTGTATAAAGTTGGGCCTAAAAAATTCTTAATAAAATCGCGCTCGTCTTCAGCAGTGTACAGGCATGATTCCCATGTTTGAGTAGCCATTGGCTCATTCTGTACTGACAGGCCCCAGATAGGGATGCCCAGCTTTTCATAGGCCTGGACAAATTTCACATAAAAGTTTGCCCATGACTGGTCGTATTTAGGCAACAGCTTACCACCATGTAACACATCCCCATTGGTTTTCATCCATGCCGGCGGGCTCCATGGGCTGGCGAACAAGGTAAGCTTACCACCTGCAGCAGCAGTAACCGCTTTTATAAAGGGAATGCGGTATTTTTTATCATGACTTACATCAAATGATTTTAAGCTTGCATCATTATTCTTAACATAACTATAGCTTTCACTCGAAAAATCACTGCTTTGAATACTGGTGCGGCCAAGCGTGTATCCAATCCCCTTATCTTTATCAAAATAAGCGGTCAGAAATTCCTTTTGCTTGTCCTTAGGTAATTTATAAAATGTTTCTGCGGCAGCATCTGTTAATGCCCCGCCAATACCAAGCATAGTTTGGAACGTTTTTGAGGGGTCAACAAATATAGCAACCTCCGTTTCAACCGGCTGTGGGTTGCTGGTAAATGTAAGGGTTGCGGTTTGCTTCATGCGGTCGTCGGTGCCTTTGGCGGTTACATAAACCTTTACCGATTTATTGGCGGCGGAGTAAGCTGTACCAACCTTTTTTTGCGCTGTCGCCTGCTGAACAGATAA
Source organism: Mucilaginibacter sp. (assembly GCF_028288225.1). Taxonomy (GTDB): domain Bacteria; phylum Bacteroidota; class Bacteroidia; order Sphingobacteriales; family Sphingobacteriaceae; genus Mucilaginibacter. The sequence continues at coordinate 126,366 of NZ_JAQBOC010000033.1, read as the reverse complement.
CAAAACAAGTGCGGCAAAAACATAGTACAGCCTAATGAATCTTCTTTTCATAGTTAATTAATAATTGATAATGATGATTGGTATAGTGGGTTATGACACCAAATCTATTAAAGATAATTAAAATATCGGCACAAAAAGCCGTTTAATTAATTGGCTTATAATGGATTGGAATACCACTGATACGCATTAATACCGCAGCTAATTATACTCATTACCAGAAAGTTCCTTTTTACCCACCATATTATGGCAATGCGGTTAGATACCACGCTACAAGTACGTAATTTTACCTGTAGCAACGTCATAAATCCCAGCCAATATTTTAACTTTCTTATCTTGCACAAGTTTGTCGATTATCGGGCTGTCTTTGCGCATTTTTTTTATGGTAAGCTCCACATTTTTTACCATCACCGCGTGCACAAACTTTTGGTTTCTTGATGTCCTGTCCCCTGGCATTTCCACAGCATACACTGCGGGCCTAATTTTAGCTAACAAGGCGGTAATATTCCCCAGCTTCACATTATCGATAGCAGACGTAATCGCCCCGCAATCCGTATGCCCCAGCACCACAATTACTTTGGCGCCCATCACATGACAGGCATACTCCAAGCTGCCCCAAATGTCCTCATTTCCAATATTACCAGCCACTCTGGCTACAAATAAATCGCCTATGCCCATATTAAAAACAGTCTCTACCGGCACCCTTGAATCAAGACACGATAGAACAGCTGCCATGGGGCGCTGGCCGCTAGCTGTTGAGCGAATCCGAAGGCTGTCTTTCATCACCAGCGGTTTAAAGGTGTAAAAACGCCGGTTACCACTTTTCAGCAAAGCTATAACGGCGTCGGATGTCAGTGGTTTGGCGGTAATTACGCTGTGGGGAGCAGATTTTGAACTGCCTGCAGCCGCGTCATTTGTTTTGTACGATGTTTTGCTGCTGAATGAAAGTGAAATTGTTGCGATAAGAATAAAGACTAACTTCTTCATAAAATTTAGGTTTATAGGTTTAAATAAATAATATACAATAGTATAAAAAAATATTTATCATAAGCAATTAATAATAAGACAATTAAATTATTGTGAAAATATATTTTAGACTGTAACAAAACCGGACACTTACCGTACGGATATGCACCATTTACACACACTTTAATTTATCACTAAACTACTGATAATCAAATATTTAAATTATCGGCATAATTTTGAATTGTAGAATACCTGTTACGGCCGTAAAGTGCAACACACCAATGACTAAATACCATGATAAGAAACTATTTTAAAATCGCCTGGAGAAACCTGCATAAGCACCGTTTTTTTTCATTGGTAAATATTGGGGGCCTGGCCATTGGCGTGGCTGCCTTCTGGATTATTGCATTATATGTAACCGATGAGTGGAGCTATGACCGCTATAACGAAAAGTCCGATAGGATCTTCAGGGTAGTTCAGCATGGTAAATGGAATGGCGGCAGCTTTAACCTGGCAATAACCTCAATCCCTTATGCACCCGCTTTAAAGGCAGATTATCCTGAAGTTGAGGAAGCCATCCGTGTTGATATGGAAGGTGGCGGAAAAATAATTTATGGCGATAAACAGATCCAGGCAGGCGATATTTCATTTACTGATGCCGCTATATTCAACGTATTCACCTATCATTTTTTATCAGGCGACCCTAATACGGCATTGGCAAAGCCCCATTCTATCGTTTTAACAAAAACCCTTGCCGAAAAAATCTTTGGCGATCCATCATCAGCCCAGGATAAAACGGTATTCTTTGATGGCAATGATGGGCAGGTAGTTACCGGTGTAATTGATGATGTACCAGCAAACTCTACATTTAAATTTAGCGCGCTGCGGTCTTTTAATGCAAACCCAACAGGCAAATGGGGCAGTGCAGGCATCTTTACTTTTGTTCTGTTAAAAAACCATGACGATTATAAAAAGATAGAGGCCCGCTCTGATGCTTTTTTTAATAAATATTTAAAAGCAGACCTTGCAGGAGTAAAATACAAAATGGAGCTGCAGCCATTAACATCTATCCACCTGCACTCAAACCTTGATTATGAGATGGGTAATGCCGGCAACATTGCTTATGTATATATATTCAGTATTGTTGGTTTGTTAATACTCGCTATTGCAGTAATAAATTATGTTAACCTTACCACAGCCCGCTCATCAGTAAGGGTTAAAGAGATCGGCATCCGTAAGGTTATCGGCTCAGGCCGTAAACAGCTCCTTTACATGTTCTTTTCCGAATCCATTTTGCTGGCAGTATTGGCTACTATTTTAGGTATGGTTTTAATCCAGGCGACCCTGCCTTATTTTAATCACCTTTCGGGCAAATCACTAGATGTTTGGTACTTTGGGGTGAGGAAATCACTGGCAATATTTGCTGTATTCGCTTTTGTAACCGGCATTATCAGTGGCATTTACCCTGCATTGTTCCTGTCTGGCTTTAACACTATCCCGGCAATGAAAGGGCAATTGGGGAACCAGTCGTCAACTATTCTTTTCCGGAAAGGACTGGTTATCTTCCAGTTTGTTATAACAATTGTAATGATTGTTGGCTCGTGTGTAATTTACCAGCAGCTGCATTATGTTTTAAATAAAGATCTTGGCTTTAACAAATCACAGATGCTAACGTTCCATATTCATAACAGGGGTGCGCGTGCAAAAACTGACGAAATTAAAGCCCAATTACTGCAAAATCCTTTGATTCAGAGTGTTGCCGTTGCGGGTAATCCCATAGGCAATAATGATATCGGCTCAAGCGATTTTAACATTGGTGCCGATGGCAACAATGCGCCTGATACTAAAATGGTGGAGTCGTTAATAGTTGATGAGGATTTTATACCAGCCATGCAGATAAAAATGGCTACAGGTCGTAATTTTATAAAAGGCGTTTCAGATACTGCAAATCATTCAATCATAGTTAACGAAACATTGATAAAGGAACTGGGATGGAAAAACCCAATTGGCAGGCGTGTACGCACAGGTGTTGATCGCGGCATTATCAAATATTCAACCATTATAGGTGTCACAAAGGATTTTAATACCTATTCCCTGCAGCACAAAATATCGCCGATGGTATTAAACTTACCCGCAGTTGCCGATGACAAGGATAACCTGTATGTGCGTTTAAGCAAAACCAATATCCCGGCTGCGCTAAACTACCTGCAGCGGGTTTATGCCAGGTTCGACTCTGAAAACAAAGTTGATTATCATTTTCTTGATCAAAACTTTGCCGTTCAATATCAATCAGAACAAAAGCAAGGCAACCTGCTGCTTATTTTCACTGTGCTTGCAATAAGTATTGCCTGCCTGGGCTTATTTGGCCTGGTCACCTTCACTGCTGAACAGCGTGTAAAAGAGATAGGGATCCGTAAAGTATTGGGTGCAGGCATCCGTCATATAATAAATATGCTGGCTAAAGAACTGGTGTTGCTGGTATTAATTGCTGCAATTGTTGCTGCGCCAATTGCCTGGCTTGCCGCAAGCAAATGGCTGCAAAATTTTGAATATCGTACAAATATCCACTGGTGGGTATTTGTTGCAGCAGGTTTGGCAGCCATGCTTTTAGCCTTTATAACCATAAGCGTACGCTCGGTTAAGGCCGCAATGGCCAACCCGGCTAAGAGCCTTAAAACAGAGTGATTAGAGATTAGAGACCAGAGGTTAGTTGAACTTTAAAACGATCTCCGGCTATGAATCAATAAAACAGTGACCTAATGAACTAACATCATGATAAAAAATTATTTAAAAATTGCCTGTCGTAACCTTGTACACAACAGGGTTTCATCACTGATCAATGTTGGTGGCCTGGCTGTGGGTATGGCAGTGGCTGTATTGATCGGCTTATGGATCTGGGATGAATTGTCGTTTGATAAATACCATAAAAATTACGACAATATCGCCCGGGTTATGCAGAATCAAACTACGAACGGAGAGGTCAACTCATTGAAAGCTATGCCAATTCCTGTGGCTTATGAACTTCGTCATCTTTATGGCAATGATTTTAAATACGTGGTATTATCTTCATGGACCAACCCCCACCTCCTTTCATTTGAAGATAAAAACATCTCTATGCCTGGCAATTTTATGGAACCCGGTGCGCCTGAAATGCTTACCCTAAAAATGACGAGAGGAACAGGAAATGCCTTAACAGATCCTTCGTCAATATTGCTATCAGAATCGGTATCCAAGGCTATTTTTGGCAGTGCCAACCCAATAAACAAAATATTAAAGTTAGATAACTTCACTTTAAAGGTTGCGGGCATATACCAGGATTTACCTTCAAATACAAGTTTCACTGATGTTAAATTTATTGCTCCCTGGGAATTATATGAGCACACACCAGAAATGCAGCAAGCCAAAACCAACTGGAATGCTAATTCTTTCCAGGTTTTTGCCCAGGTGGCTGATCAAAAAAATATAGTTGAAGTTTCAGCAAAAATAAAGGACCTTAAACTTAATAATGAAGACCAGGATGGTAAAAAAGGAAATTCGCAAATTTTCCTTTTCCCAATGAGTCGCTGGCATTTATATGCAGAGTTTAAAAATGGCATAAATACCAGTGGAAGTATCAGATATATTTGGCTCTTTGGGGTCATTGGCATTTTTGTGTTAATGCTGGCGGGGATCAATTTTATGAACCTAAGTACTGCCCGATCAGAAAAACGGGCTAAGGAAGTTGGGATCAGGAAATCAATAGGCTCATTGCGGGGGCAACTGATCTGGCAATTTTTAAGTGAATCTTTGTTGGTGGCAGTTCTGGCTTTTTTAGCGGCGTTGTTCTTCGTGCAATTAACCCTTCCATTTTTTAATGAATTAACGGGTAAACAATTATTTATTTTATGGAGTAATCCTTCATTTTGGCTAACAGGGATAGGATTTGTAATTATTAGCGGACTGTTTGCCGGCAGTTACCCTGCTTTTTATCTTTCGTCTTTTCAGCCGGTAAAGGTATTAAAAGGTTCATTTAAGGCCGGTAAAATGGCCACCCTTCCCCGTAAGGTACTTATTGTTGTTCAGTTTACATTTTCAGTAACAATGATCGTTGGAACTATAGTGGTGCTGCAACAAATTCACTTTGCTAAAAATCGTCCAATAGGTTACAGTCGCTCCGGATTAATTATGGTTAGGCCATATTCAGAGAATCTACACAGGAATTTTGACGCGCTTAGGAATGAGTTGCTTCAAACAAGAACAATAACAGAAATTGCTGAATCCGGAAACCAGATAACAAAAGGGAGCAGATCAAGCGGCGGTTTTAACTGGCAGGGTAAAGACGCCGGTACCGCTGGTGAATTTGCCACTTTTGCCGTAACTCCCGGGTACGGTAAAACAGTAAGCTGGCAATTTACCCAGGGCCGGGATTTTACAAATTCATCTGCTTCAGATTTAAATGGATTGATCTTAAATGAATCCAGCGTAAAATACATGGGACTTAAAAATCCTGTTGGTCAAATAATACGCTGGGATGATAAAAAATATACCGTATTGGGTGTTACGAAAGATATGATCGTGGAATCGCCATATGAACCTGTAAAACCAACTATTTTTTATATTGATGGCGGTGCAGGCCTGGTAAATGTCCGCATTAATCCTAAAATGAACGCAAGTGCCGCAATAAGCAATATTGAAGCTATTTGCAAGAAATATGCTCCCGGCGACCCTTTTGATTACAAATTTGTTGATAACGAGTATGCCAAAAAATTCGGCGACGAAGAACGCGTTGGCAAGCTTGCAAGTTTTTTTGCCAGCCTTGCTATATTCATCAGCTGCCTTGGTTTGTTTGGCATGGCATCGTTTATGGCAGAGCAACGGACTAAGGAAATTGGAGTGCGAAAGGTTTTAGGAGCTACAGTATTTAACCTATGGAGTATGTTATCAAAAGATTTTGTGCTGCTCATAATTATTTCGCTGCTTATTGCCACCCCGGTATCTTATTATTTTATGCATAACTGGCTGCAGAATTATCAATATCGATCTGTAATAACATGGTGGATCTTTGCTGTGACCGGGTTGGGTGCAATGACGCTTACCTTACTTACAGTTAGTTATCAAAGTATTAAAGCAGCATTGGCAAACCCGGTAAAAAGTTTGCGTTCGGAGTGATCAGAGATTAGAGGCCAGAGGTTAGTTGAAGAATAAGTAATTATATTATATAAGAAAATAAATAAAAGTTCAGAAGTTAACAGTTTGCAGTTGGCCGTAAGCAGTTAATGCCCTTAGATAAATTGAAGATCTGAAAAAGTAACTCAGCAGGTGATTAAATCCAACTGCTGAATTATCTATGGCATAATGATTAATGACCAAATAAAATGATAAAGAATTATTTAAAAATCGCCTGGCGAAACCTGATCCATAACAGGGTTTCATCAATGATAAACATTGGCGGGCTGGCTGTTGGGATGGCTGTAGCTATGCTGATAGGCTTATGGGTTTGGGACGAGCTTGCTTTTGATAAATACCATCAAAATTACGGCGGTATTGCCCAGGTAATGGAAAACCAGCAGCTTGGCGATGATATAGGCACGCAGGGTTCCAAACCGATGCCACTGGCTAATGAATTGCGAACCAAATACGGCGAAAACTTTAAATATGTTGCCGCAGCCACATTTGGCGACCAGGTTATTGCCGTTGACAACAAACCAGTAACCAAATTCGGTGCGTTTGTTGAGCCTGATTTCCCGGTGATGATGACGATTAAAATGTTGCAGGGAAACCGGGCATCATTAAAAGACCCATCGTCGGTATTAATTTCGGCACCGCTTGCAAAAACACTATTCGGCAATGCCGACCCAATGAACAAAATTATAAAAGCAGGCGACAGTTTCACGCTTAAGGTGAGCGGTGTTTACCAGGATCTTCCTAAAAACACAACCTTTAGCGATGTTACTTATCTGGCGCCGCTTGATTTGCTTTTTAAGGGTAACGACGGAAAGACCGATTGGCACAGCAGTTCGTTGGAAATGTATATACAGCTTAATCCCAATCACACGTTTGAGGCAGCTTCTGTAAAAATCAAAAACGCTTTATACGAAAACACCAAAAGTGCAACCAAGCCTGCATTGTTTTTATACCAGATGAGCCGCTGGCATTTATTTTCCGATTTTAAAAATGGGATAAACACCGGCGGACGCATCCAGTTTGTTTGGTTGTTTGGCATAATCGGTTGCTTTGTTTTAATACTGGCTTGTATTAATTTTATGAACCTGAGTACCGCCTGGAGCGAAAAACGCGGCAAAGAGGTAGGGATTCGCAAGGCTATAGGCTCGATGCGAAGCCAGCTTATAGGCCAGTTTTTCAGTGAGTCGATTTTAATTGCAGGGCTTGCATTCTTATTTTCATTGGTTATTGTACAAGTTGCCCTGCCGGTTTTTAATGACATTGCAGGTAAACAGGTAGCCATTTTATGGGCAAACCCTATGTTCTGGATGCTGTGTACCGGGTTTAGCCTTTTCACAGGAATAGTTGCAGGCAGCTATCCTGCGTTTTACTTATCATCGTTTCAGCCGGTTAAGGTTTTAAAAGGAACATTTAAGGCCGGCAAATATGCCGCAGTGCCGCGTAAAGCGCTTATAGTTTTACAATTTACGGTTTCAATAATTTTAATTATCGGCACTATTGTAGTATTCAGGCAAATACAATTTGCTAAAGACCGGCCGATAGGCTATAGCCGCAATAACTTAATAACCATTCCGCTTAATAACGACTTCCAAAGTCACTACAGCGCCTTGCAAAATGATTTGTTAAAAAGCGGGGCGATCAGCCTTATGTCTGAATCATCAAGCGCTACAACAAACATTTCATCTGGAGCCGACAATTTAGCCTGGAAAGGTAAGGATCCAAACCGGCAGGCGGCATTCGGCACCATTTCATCGTCGGCTGATTATGGTAAAACCATCGGATGGAAAATAAAAGAGGGGCGCGACTTTTCCGCACAGTTCACCACCGACTCCGCCGCTTTTATATTTAACGAAGCGGCAATTAAACAGATGGGATTGAAAAACCCTATTGGTGAAACCATAAGATGGCACGGTAAAAATTTTACAGTGATTGGCGTGGTAAAAAACATGATAATGCGATCGCCCTTTGACCCTGCTGTGCCAACAGTATTTATGATGAATAGGGAAAGGGATTTCAATGTGATTAATATCAGGCTGAATCCTGCTATGGGTACCGAAAGGGCGCTGAATATAATAGGGGGTATTTTTAAAACCTATAGCCCCGCCGCTCCGTTTGATTACAAATTTGTGGACCAGGAATATGCTGTAAAGTTTGCAAACGAAGAACGGATTGGCAAACTGGCCAGTTGTTTTGCGGGCCTGGCTATATTTATCAGTTGCCTTGGTTTGTTTGGCATGGCATCGTTTATGGCCGAACAGCGCATAAAAGAAATTGGGGTACGAAAAGTATTGGGTGCAACAATTTTTAATCTGTGGCAACTATTGTCAAAAGATTTTGTCTTGTTGGTAATTATCGCTCTGCTGATAGCATCGCCAACGGCATATTATTTTATGCATAACTGGCTGCAGGGCTACCAGTACCGCACCGAAATTAACTGGTGGATCTTTGCCATAGCCGCCGCAGGTGCCATGGCGATAACACTTTTAACCGTGAGCTACCAGGGTATAAAAGCCGCATTGGCAAACCCTGTGAAGAGTTTGAAGTCAGAGTGATCAGAGGTTAGAGGCCAGAGATTAGTTAAAAAATGTTTCGACTATGAACTATCAACCATGAACTAAATAAAATGATAAAGAATTATTTAAAAATTGCCTGGCGAAACCTTATCCATAACAGGGTTTCATCAATGATAAACATTGGCGGGCTGGCCGTGGGGATGGCTGTTGCTATGCTGATAGGCTTATGGGTTTGGGACGAGCTATCTTTTGATACGGGCTATACAAATCGCGACCGCATTGCAAGGGTAACGGATAACTCCTTTATCAATGGCCAAACGGAAACCTGGGGCTCATCGGCCTGGCCGCTGGCACCGGGCCTGCGAAGTAATTTTGGCAACTATTTTAAACATGTGATCATCACCTCATGGACCGGCGACCACCTTTTAACCTACGGCGATAAAACTGTTACTCAAAAGGGTAATTACATGGAGCCTGCAATTACCGATATGCTCTCCATAAAAATGCTGAAAGGTACTGCCAAAAGTTTAAACGACCCTACATCTATCATACTTTCCCAAACAACAGCAAAAGCAGTTTTCGGCAATATTGACCCGATAAATAAGCTTATAAAGATTGACAAAACTCAAAATGCCAAAGTAACCGGCGTTTATGAAAATCTGCCCGAAAATTCATCATTTGGCGATTTAACTTTTATTGCGCCTTGGCAAATGCTGGCCATCAGTCAAAATTATCCCGGCAGGTTTAATAATCCGTGGGGTGCCAGCTGGTTCCAAACGTTTGTTCAAATTGCCGACAATGCCGACATGGCACAGGTATCAGCAAAAATTAAGAATCTAAAGCTAAACGCACTGCGGGGCCTGAATAATAGCGATGCCCGTCACAAATCGCAGCTGTTCCTGCACCCTATGGGCAAGTGGTACTTATATGGCGAGTTTAAAAACGGGATAAACACAGGTGGCCGCATCCAGTACGTTTGGCTGTTTGGCATAATCGGCGTGTTTGTGCTGCTGCTGGCATGTATCAATTTCATGAATTTGAGCACTGCGCGTTCCGAAAAACGGGCAAAAGAGGTTGGCATTCGCAAAGCTATCGGCTCCGTCCGCAGCCAGCTTATTGCACAGTTTTACAGCGAATCGTTATTGATCGCTATTCTTGCATTCTTTTTATCACTCCTTTTTGTTCAGCTATGCCTGCCCGAATTTAATCAGCTTGCGGCTAAAAAAGTAAGTATTTTGTGGGGCAATTCATTGTTTTGGATTTTGGGCATCGCCTTTACTTTATTTACCGGGCTTATTGCGGGGAGCTATCCGGCATTATATTTATCATCCTTCCGCCCGGTAAAAGTGCTGAAGGGAACATTCAGGGTGGGCAGATTAGCGGCTATTCCACGCAAGGTGCTGGTAGTAGTGCAATTTACCGTGTCGGTAGTGCTCATTATCGGCACCATAGTAGTTTTTCAGCAGATCCAGTTTGCTAAAAACCGACCTGTCGGCTATAGCCGAAATAATTTATTAAATGTAAGCCTGCAAACGCAGGATTTGAACAAACAATATCAGGCTTTAAGAAATGACCTGCTTGCAAGCGGTTCAGTAAGTAATGTATCCGAATCGGAGAGCCCCATAACCGCAATATACATTAGCAATGGTGGTTTTACCTGGAGAGGAAAAGATCCCGTTGTACAGGAGCAATTCAACAGCATGTCTGTAACTGCCGACTTTGGAAAAACGGTGAACTGGCAAATCAAAGAAGGCCGCGATTTCAATCCCGCATTTCTGTCAGATTCTTCGGGCTTTATAATTAATGAGGCAGCCGTAAAATTCATGGGCCTTAAACATCCTATTGGGGAAACTATCGAGTGGATTGGTAATGGCAAGTATAAAATTATTGGTGTAGTAAAAGATATGGTTAATCAGTCGGCTTATGAAACCGCTAAACAATCCTTCTTTTATTTACCAAAAAATTGGAGCCAGCTATCAAACATCAACATAAAAATTAACCCGCTGGTAAGTGCACATGCCGCAATGAATAAGATCAAGGCCATTTTAAAGAAATACGACCCTTCAACCTCTTTTAACATCCAGTTTGTTGATGATGATTATGCCGGCAAGTTTGATAATGAAGAACGGATAGGTAAACTGGCCAGCTGTTTTGCGGGTCTGGCCATATTCATCAGCTGCCTTGGTTTGTTTGGTATGGCATCATTTACAGCTGAGCAACGCATTAAAGAAATTGGCGTGCGCAAGGTATTGGGCGCAACGATATTTAACCTATGGCAATTATTATCAAAAGATTTTGTGGTACTAGTAACCATATCGTTACTGATAGCATCGCCAATGGCCTGGTATTTTATGCATAACTGGCTGCAAAGCTACCAGTACCGCACCGAAATAAGTGGCTGGGTCTTCGCTATCGCAGCAATTGGCGCAATGGTAATTACCCTGTTAACAGTTAGCTACCAAAGTATAAAAGCAGCATTGGCAAATCCGGTGAGAAGCTTGAAGAGTGAATAGTCATTGGTCATTGTGTCATTAGTCATTTGGATAACCACTACAAATAGCTAATGCCCAATGACACAATGACTAATGACGTAATGACTAATGACCAACAACAATGATAAAGAATTATTTAAAAATCGCGTTCCGCAATCTTGTTAAAAACAAGGTACATTCCTTCATTAACATTGCGGGGTTATCTGTTGGTATGGCGGTAGCTATGCTGATAGGATTATGGATCTGGGATGAGCTATCATTCGACAAAAACTTTAAAAACTACAGCAGTCTTGCGCAGGTGAGGCAAAACTTTAACATTAACGGCGAAACCGGCACAGGCACAAGTGTACCCTGGCCTATAGGCGCCGAAATCTTTAAAAACTATGGCAGCAATTTTAAGGCTGTCAGCATGGCCTCGTTTACCTATAACCACATACTTACGCTTGGTGATAAGAAGTTAACCAAAAGCGGTACATTTTTGGAGCCCCAGGCGCTTGATATGTTTTCGGTAAATATGCTGAAAGGCAGCAAAACTGCCCTTAATGACCCTTCATCCGTTATTCTCTCCGCGTCAACAGCCAAAATCTACTTTGGCGATGCCGACCCGATGAATAAGGTAATGAAGATTGATAATAACCTGGTGGTAAAAGTAACCGGTGTTTACCAGGATTTTCCTTATAGCTCAACTTTTGCCGATGTAAACTTCATTGCGCCGTGGGAGCTTTTATCGACCGTGCAGGGAATGAAGCAGCAAAAGGATACCTGGCGGTGCAACTGCTACCTGGCTTTTGCACAGGTTGCCGATAACGTTGATATGAAAACGGCTTCGGCAAGAATAAAAGATGTAAAGCTTAGCAAAGTAGATAAAAGCGAACTGAAACAGAAACCGCAGATTTTCCTCGATCCGATGAAGAACTGGCATCTGTACTCGGATTTTAAAAACGGCAAAATTGTAGGCGGGCGCATCCAGTATGTTTGGCTGTTTGGCATTATCGGTGTTTTTGTGCTGCTGCTGGCCTGCATCAATTTCATGAACCTGAGCACCGCCCGGTCTGAAAAACGGGCAAAAGAGGTAGGCATCCGCAAGGCTATAGGCTCCTTACGTGTGCAGCTCATTTACCAGTTTTTAAGCGAATCGTTGTTGGTGGTTGTTTTTGCCTTTGCGCTGGCTCTCCTGTTTGTACAGCTTGGGCTTCCATTTTTTAATGATGTGTCCGGTAAAAAAATGTCTATCCCCTGGGGCAGTCCTTTGTTCTGGCTAATGGGGATTGGTTTTAGTTTGATAACAGGGCTTATTTCCGGAAGTTACCCGGCGTTGTATCTGTCATCATTTCAGCCGGCAAAGGTATTGAAAGGCACTTTTAAGGTAGGCCGCCTGGCAGCTATTCCCCGCAAAGTATTGGTGGTAACACAATTCACTGTTTCAGTTACTTTAATTATTGGCACCATTATAGTTTACCGGCAAATTCAATTCGCCAAAAACCGTCCCGTTGGTTATACAAGGGATGGCCTTGTAATGCTGCCAATGGTTACGGGCGACGTACATAAACAGTTTGCTGCGGTTAAAGATGAGCTATTTAAATCCGGTACTATTACCAGCATAGCCGAAACCGGCAGCCCTACAACCGGTGTGTATTCAACAAATGCCGGTTTTGACTGGAAGGGCAAAGATCCATCGCTCGCCGTTGATTTCCCCAATATTGATGTATCGCCCGATTACGGCAAAACCGTAGGCTGGCAGTTTAAAGACGGACGCGATTTCTCTGCGCAATTTTTAACCGACTCTGTTGCTTTTGTTATTAATGAAACGGCTGCAAAATTTATGGGACTTAAAAAACCGGTAGGCGAAACCATCCATTGGGATGGTGTACCGTTTAAAGTAATCGGAGTAATTAAAGATATGGTTGTTGAATCACCATATGAGCCGGTGAGACCCATGCTTTATCACATGGCAAAAGGAGGTGAAGATTTTGTGATCCTCAAAATAAATTCAAAAATAAGTGCAAGCGAGGCTATTGATAAAATAGGCCGGGTGTTTAAAAAATATAATCCTGCCCAGCCATTTGATTATCAGTTCGCAGATACTGAGTATGCCAAAAAATTCGGCAACGAGGAGCGGATAGGCAAGCTGGCTAGCGCTTTTGCAGGCCTGGCTATATTTATCAGCTGCCTGGGGCTGTTCGGCATGGCATCGTTTATGGCCGAGCAACGCATAAAGGAAATTGGTGTGCGCAAAGTATTGGGTGCAACCGTATTTAACCTCTGGCGTTTGTTATCAAAAGACTTTGTGGTACTGATCGCTATTTCACTACTGATTGCAACACCAACCGCTTATTATTTTATGCATAGCTGGCTGCAAGGCTATACTTACCGGTCGGAGATAACCTGGTGGATCTTTGCCATAACCGCACTTGGCGCAATGGCAATAACATTATTAACGGTTAGCTATCAAAGTATAAAAGCAGCGCTTATGAACCCGGTGAAGAGTTTGAAGAGTGAGTGATTAGAGATTAGAGACCAGAGATTAGTTAAGAATTGATCCGGCTATCGTCATGAATCAAAAGACACTAATGACTCAATGGCCAACAAACTCCGGCTATGAACCATGAACTATTAACCATGAACTAAATGATATCAAACTATTTTAAAATCGCGTGGCGCATTCTGATCCGCCAAAAACTTTTTTCGCTCATTAATATAATGGGACTGGCCATTGGTATGGCAGCATGCCTGCTTATTGTGCAGTATATAAGCTTTGAATTAAGCTATGATAACTTCCATAAAAACGGTGCTAACATCTACCGCATAAAGCATCAAAACTATAGCCAGGGAAACCTGGTAGAAAATATGCCTAAAACCTACTCAGCAGTAGGTCCTGCTTTAAAATCCAGCTTTGCGGAGGTGCAGGAGTTTACCAGGATTTCAAAACTTGATGGGTTGGTAACTACCCAGCAACCCAATGGTTCTGTAATAGCTTTTAACGAAAGTAAAGTGTACCAGGCTGATGCTTCATTTCTGCGGCTATTCTCCTTCCCAATGGTGAAAGGCACAACTACGGCACTTAATGATCCAAATACGGTTGTTATTAGCGAAAGCACGGCAAAAAAATATTTTCCCGGCCAGGAAGCGACCGGTAAAACTATTCGTATCCAGCAGCAGATATCGGGCACTGATATTAAGGTTGTGGTTACGGGCGTTTGTAAGGATGTTCCTTCAAATTCGCACCTGCAGTTTGATTTCCTGGTATCTGGCGATGCAAAGGCAGGCGATTGGGTATATCCGGATTCATATACCTATGTTTCTTTATCGCCACAAACAAATCCTAAAACCTTTGAGGCAAGACTGCCGGCTTTTATAAAAAAATACGCCACTCAAAGCGGGCAGAATGCATCAAGTCCAACACAAGGAAAAACCAATATCAATAGCATTACGCTTTCCTTACAGCCGCTGCGCGATATCCATTTATACTCCAACCTCTCAAACGAGATCAGCAATGGCGGTAATGGCAATTTGGTTTGGTATTTGGGCCTCATTGCAGTGCTTATCCTGCTCATTGCTTATATCAACTATGTAAATCTTTCAACCGCCAAGGTAATTGAGCGGGCAAAAGAGGTTGGCATCCGTAAGGTACTGGGCTCACAACGCGCTCAGCTTATAAAGCAGTTTTTGTTTGAATCGTTGCTGCTGAATGTTATCAGCGTTGCTGTGGCTGTATTTATTGTACTGCTTTGTATGCCATGGTTCAGCGCGCTTTGCGGCGTGCAGATAGGTTTTACCTTATGGAAAGACCCTTATTTTGCATTTGGGTTTATTGGGCTTTTAACAGCAGGCATTTTATTATCGGCCACCTATCCAGCTCTTATCCTGTCAGATTACAAACCTGTACAGATCTTAAAAGGCAAATTCATGAACAATGCCCAAAGTATCCCACTACGGAAGGCCCTGGTTGTTTTCCAGTTTGTTGCCACCATTGCTTTTATGATGGGCACATTGGTAGTTTACCGCCAGGTTAACTATATGAAAAACTCAAACAGCGGGATGGATATGAAACAAACCCTGGTTGTTTTAGCGCCGCAAAACATAAGGGCTACAGACCAGGATGCCATGAATTTCGCAGCGAAGGACAGTGTTTTTCAGAATGAGCTTTTGCGCGATCCACGGATTAAAAATGTCACCTCATCATCCAGCATTCCGGGTGAGAGTATCGGCTACATTATGTCATACACCCGCCATACACAAGCAGGCGAAAAAAGCCTGAGGCTATCAACCCTTGAGATCGGTAACAGGTTCCTGGACCAATTTAAAGTAAAAGTAATTGCAGGTGAAAAAATTACGGCAAGAACCAATTTTTCAAAAAGCCCCATGATGCTTAACGAGGCAGCCGTTATTTCCCTTGGTTTTAAAAACGCACAGGACGCCGTTGGTAAATTTGTAGAAACAAAAAACGGCCGTGGCCGGGTGTTTGAGAATGAGGTGATAGGTGTAATCCAAAATTTCCATCAAACCTCATTAAAAGATGATTATACCCCGCTTGTTGTTCGCGCGATAGACCCTTCAAGTGTAACGCATTACGAGGTAAAGTTTAACAGCAGCAATTTGCCGCAAACTATTGCACAGATAGAAAAAACGTATAAAAATGTATTCCCAGAGGCTGCATTCCAATATTTCTTTTTAGATGAATTTTTTGATCAGCAATATAAGGTTGAGCAACATTTTGGCCAGGTATTCAGCCTGTTTTCGGGCTTTGCAATTTTTGTTGCCTGTCTTGGCCTCTTCGGTTTAACATTGATCACCATAACACAACGTATTAAAGAAATAGGCATTCGCAAAGTATTGGGTGCATCGGTATCAAATATATTGCTGCTCATTTCAAAAGACTTTATAGGACTGATCCTTATTGCCAACGCGATAGCCTTGCCGCTGGCTTACTGGGGTTGCTACAAATGGCTGCAGAACTATAAGTTCCGCATTGATTTTAGCGCCTGGTTTTTTATAATGCCAATGGTTATGGTGTTTTTAATTGCCATACTAACGGTAAGCTATCAAAGCATAAGGGCTGCGCTGGCTAATCCGGTGAGGAGTTTGAGGAGTGAGTGATTAGAGGTTAGGTAAGAAATTCAATTCGGCTATGAACCATAAACCATGATACCAATGAACAGATACCTAAAAACAGCGTGGAAATTCCTTATTAGTAATAAGGGATTCTCTTTAATTATCGTTTTGGCAAATTGCAATACGCCGGCTTATAGTCAGCAGGCAAAATCGTATGACCTGGGGAAGATGCTTACCGAAAAGCAACTTGTAATATACCCGGGTAAGAAAACCGCGCCAATAAAAGATGGCAGCAAAAATGGTATTACCACAAACGGTATCACCTGGTTAAAGGACATTGATTTTAGTACGGGCACAATTGAGCTTGATTTACGTGGCCGGAATGAATTTTTGAAAAGTTTTTTGGGGATTGCCTATCATGGAGCAGATACCCTTAACTATGAAACGATTTACTTTAGGCCGTTTAATTTTCAATATCCCGATACAGCCCGAAGAAAATGGTCGGTGCAGTACATGAGCATGCCTGATTATCCTTACGACCGCTTAAGAAAAGAGCAGACGGGTAAGTTTGAAAACGATATTCGACCCTATCCTAAACCTGAAGACTGGCTGCATGCACGCATAGTTATCACTAAGGATAGCACTATAGTGTACGTAAATGGTAATACAAAACCTTCGTTAAGTATAAAAAACATCAGCAAAAAAACTAACGGGCTCATTGGCTTATGGGCAGGGAGCGGCCCGGTTATGAGTGATTTTGCAAATTTGGTTGTGACAAAAGATAGAGATTAAAAGATAGAGACTAGAGATCAGAGATTAGTTAAGACAGAAGTCGGAAAGACATGCTCCGGCTATGAATTATTAATCATGAACAATTGAACCAATAAACTACCAGGAATGAAAACATACATTATAACCTTATTAAGCATTACAACCACTTGCTTGTTTGCACAGCAAAAGCAGGTGGTGCATAATTACACGCTAATTAAACCATCAGAATGGGTAATACCCAAAACCGATACCCTTGATTATGCTTTTGATTCCTATTCGGGTGCAAAAGCATTGTTGCTGAAACGGAAATTCGGAAACGCTAAAGGAGCCAGTGTTGCTTATCCAAAAGCCTTGAACTTTAAGGATGGTACAATCGAAATGGATCTGGCATCACCAGGCGGAAAGCATGGCTTTGTGGGTTTTGCATTCCGGATAAAGGATGCTCATCATTATGAAACGCTTTACTTCAGGCCGGGCTCTTCGGGCACTATCAACGCAGTGCAATACATGCCCGAAAAGAAAGCAGAATTTAACTGGTGGGATTATGAAGCTGATAAATACCAGGCAAAAGCAATCCTGCCGCTAACAGCCTGGTTTCATGTAAAAGCCATTGTTAAAGGCCGTGAGATAAGTGTTTTTGTAAACAATCAGCCTAAACCTGTAATGTTCTATAAAGATCTTGATCCTGCACTAAAAACCGGGTCGGTAGGCTTCTGGCTGGGAAACTGCTCATTAGGGGCATATAAGAATTTGGTAGTAAATAGTAGTGATTAGAGATTGAAAATCAGAAACGTCAATTAGATATAATCCGGCTGGAAGCTATTAGCTAAGCCACTAATAAACAAGTGAATTAATAAACCAATATCATGATAAAAAACTTTTTTAAGATCGGCTGGCGGAACATCATTCGCCATAAAACCCACACCGCAATAAATGTGGTTGGGCTTGCTTTAGGCATGACCTGTTGCCTGTTTATTTACCTGTGGGTACAGGACGAGCAAAGCATCGATAATTTTCACGCTAACGGGAATAGTTTGTACACCGTTTATAAAACGGTTGCTGCAAACGGGCAATTAACGGGCAGTTATGAAACCCCCTCATATATGAGTAATCAAAACGTCTTTGTTTTGGAGAATCTTAAAACTGCTATCTCCGAAGTAAAGAACGTCGCGTTATATACTACCGGTTATGAGCTACCCTGGGGGCATTTGGAAACGCTGCAGGCGGGCGAAAAGAAAATGAAGCTGGAGGGCTCGCGTGCCGGGGAAGATTTCTTCAAGATGTTTAGCTATAAGTTGGCAGCCGGTAACCCGCAAACCATTTTGAAAGACATGAAGGGGATTGCCATATCCCGCAAACTGGCCGAAATATTTTTTGGAAGTCCTCAAAAAGCCATGGGTCAAAGCATGCGTTTTGAAAACAAGCTAACCTTTTTAGTGACCGGCGTTTTTGAAAATATCACGGCGAAAAGCTCCTTACAATTTGATTTTCTTTTAAACTGGGAAGCCCAGAAAAAACTGCTCGACTTTCCTTCATCCAATATCCGGACTTTTGTCCAGCTTTCAGAAACGGCTGATGTTGCAAAAACTGAAGCTAGGATCAACAGCTACATGCAAACCAGCCTTTTTCAAAATCAGAATATTAAAACCAAGGTTGGCCTACAGCGTTTTGGTAACCAATATCTGCACAATATTTTCGTAAATGGTAAACCTGCAGGCGGCAGAATTGAATATGTAAACATCTTTAACGAGGTAGCTATTTTTATACTGATAATAGCCTGCATCAATTTCATGAACCTGGCAACCGCCCGGTCTGTAAAGCGCGCAAAAGAGGTTGGCGTACGCAAGGTTGCTGGTTCAACCCGCGGCAACCTCATTGCTCAATTCTTTGGCGAATCGCTGTTATTTTCTTTTTTGGCGATGCTGCTATCCGTGGTGCTGTTGTACGCACTTCTACCAGCATTTAATAATTTCACGGGTAAACAGTTTGAGTTTCCCGCAGGGCAGGTATCCTTTTGGGCTGCATTAACGGGATTAATGATAATTACCGGGCTTATTGCCGGCAGTTATCCGGCGCTTTACCTGTCATCATTAAAACCGGCAAGCGTTTTAAAAGGTGTTTTGCGTTTTACACAGGGGGCTGTTTGGTTTCGCAAAGGGCTAACGGTTTTTCAGTTTGCACTTTCCATCATATTGCTGATTGCTACTATTGTAATTACCCGGCAAACAAACTATGTTCAAAATGCACACCTGGGTTATAATCGCGAAAACCTCATTTATATACGTGTGGAAGGCAATCTTATTGATAAAAACAAATACTTATTATTTAAGGAACAGGCGATGAAGATGCCGGGCATTACAATGGTTGACCGCAGTTCAGAGGCCCCTCATGCTATGGATTTTGTGGTTAACTGGGATGCTATTAAATGGCAGGGTAAAGAAAAAAATGCAGTTGTCAGCATCAAGCCTGCCTCAGTTGGGTTTGATTTTGTTAAAGTGATGGGGCTGCAGATTGTACAGGGCCGCGATTTTTCGCATACTTTCCCAACTGATTCAATCGATGCATTTTTGGTGAATGAAGCCGCCGTAAAGCAGATGGGAATGAAAAACCCTATCGGTCAATGGGTATCTGCCTGGGATAAAAAGGGTCACATTATTGGCGTGCTAAAAGATTATCACACCCAATCACTCCATGAGGCTATTTTACCGGTAATGATAGATGTTAAGGAGGGCGAAAATTTTGGCGTTTTCCTGATCCGCACAAAACCAGGGCAAACCAAACAAGCATTGCAAAGCTTGGAGACGCTTTACAAAAGTGCCAACCCGGATTATCCCTTCTCGTACCAGTTTGTTGACGAGGAATATAAAAAACTTTACAGCAGCGAGTTGATCATTTCGCAGTTGTCAATCATATTTGCAGCAGTGGCAATTATTATTTCCTGCCTGGGCTTACTTGGGTTAGTTATGTTCTCGGCTGAGCAGCGCATCAAAGAGTTAGGGGTTCGCAAAGTATTAGGCGCATCAGTAAACCAATTGGTGGCCCTTTTTGCACAGGACTTTTTAAAACTAATTTTAATTGCCTTTTTAATTGCTTCGCCGCTTGCCTGGTTTGCTATGAATAGATGGATGCAGAGCTTTGCTTATAAAACCGAAATCTCCTGGTGGATCTTTGCATTATCAGGTTCCATATCGTTAATAATTGCTTTTGTAATTATGAGCTATGAGGCATTTAAAGCGGCGCTTACAAATCCGGTGAAAAGTTTGCGAAGCGAGTGATCAACGGGTTGGGGATTAGTGATTAGTCCCGAAAATTTATTCTATGAACTATCAACCATGAACCATCGCTATAAAGAGCTTAGATCTGCACACATGTGATCTGAGGTTTAGTTGAAAGCGTTCCGGGGTGAGATCCGGGACGCATTTTTTATATATTTGGCTAACTGAACTCTAACCTCCTACCGCCATGTGGATCTGTCCTTTATGCTCACAGGAATTTGTAAATACCAACCAGGTGCACTCGTGCAGGGATAAGGACCTTGCTGATTTCCTGAACGGCAAAACACAGCATACCATTGATCTTTTTGATCACCTGGTAAACGAATACAAACAAATTGGCAATGTGCGGCTGCATCCTGCAAAGTCAATGATCAGCTTTGCTGCGCGAAAAAGATTTGCGTATATTATACAGCTTGGTAAAAACTTTGTAGATGTTGTATTCCCCTTTAAACAGGCTTATGAAGATAATTTATGCTTTAACAAAATAAAGCCCGTACCCGGCAGCGACGATTACAATCATCATTTCCGCATGTATTTTAAAGATGATATTAACGATGAAGTGAAAATGTACATGAAGATAGCTTATGAAAGCGGATGTTGATCGGATCGTTTGGATATAGCTTTAAAGTTTAAAACTTTAACCTTGTGAAATTCTGGTTCAAATCTTTTTCAGCAGATCTTCCACCAAAATCCCGTTTATCTTCATTCCCGTTAAATTACACTCGGTAATATTTACATTGCTGAGATCACAATTTATTATGTTGCTGCCATTAAGATCGCAATTCTCAAACTTTAAGGGCCTTTGTTTGGCGGCAGGGTCATAAGCGGGGTGACCTTCAGGAGGCATTCCGATATTATGGATATAGGCGCCGCCAAGTTGTGCGCCTTCAATTTCCAGGTCGCTTAAATTGGCGTCCATTATTTTTACGCCTGTTGCACTTACGTCTTCAATACTTGCATTGTTCATGCAGAACTCTTTAAATTTTGAATCGTCAGATTTGACCATTTTACATTCAGTATCTTCCTGGCTTCAAGGATTTCCAAATGTTCATTAGCTGGTTCCGTTTGTGGTGATTTGCTTTCCATAACTTTTTGATTTTATCAAAAATAGCAACAAAATCTACGTCAGTAGAAGTGCTATAATGCCTTTATAGCGGTGTGTTTGTGCCATGTTTATATCATAAATTTTTGAATAACCGGCCATACATTGTCTGCAATAACCTTATAGCCTTCGGCATTGGGGTGCAGGCGGTCGGACAGGTTTAGGTTGAGCTTTCCGGCGACACCATCCAAAAAGGAAGGCACAAGACTCATTTTATTGGAATTTGCCAGGCTATGGAAAAGATCTCTAAACTGTGTTGCCACCGGACTATGGATAAAAGCCGGAATTTGCATCCCCATTAAGGCAATTTTAACCTGCGGATACTTGGCCTTAACTTTATCTGCTATTGCCTGTAAGTTTTTTAAAGTTGTTGACGGTGCTATACCACGAATAATATCATTAATGCCCAATTCAAGCACAAAAATACTTACTGGCTGGCTCAGCCAGTAATCAATTCTCCGCAGACCGCCTGCAGATGCGTCACCGTTTAAGCCAGCATTTATAATTTTATAATCAAGCTTTGCCGCTTCAATTTTTTGCCCAATAAGCGCCGGGAACGATTCTATTGCTGCATTGCGCAGACCATAGCCGGCGGTAAGGCTATCGCCAAAAAACAAAATATTTTGCATAAGGGTTTAACCTTGATCAAGGAGCTTATGTTCTGAACTAAAAAATTTATTTTTAAAACCGCGGACTCTTACCTTACGTCAGATACCCTTAAAAGGTTGACAAATATCAATTCCTTCTATTATATACGTTTCAAATAATCGCAAATTGGCTGCAGACTATTATCTTTAGACCCTAATATGAAGCACTATAAACCTTACCTTAAGTTACCTGTTTTTTTGTTGATGTTATTTGTTTTACAAAGCTGTGTAACCAAGCCCGGAACCTGGAAGAACGAAAAAATTGAAACCGGCATAAGATCGGATCTTCATGACCTTAGTAACGAGGCATTAACATACCTGAAAGTCAATAATTTTAAACGTTTAAAATTTATGATGTCGAAGGACTTGAAGGAAGACACTTACACAGAGCGGGTAGTAGAGCATATAAGCAATCATTTAAATGATTACAAATACAACCTATTCGACGAATATTATATTATCAATAAATACCATGATGCTGATACCATAAGCCCGGCCGGCAGCGGAATAAAAAGCTATGGCCTTATTTATAAGGGTACTGAAAAAGAAATGTATATAGCTTTCTTTTTGCCCAATAACTCCGAAAATGAATTTTTGATCAGTCTTGTCTTTTCCAAGTTCAACTACGGCTGGAAAATCAGCGGATTAGATGTTGAGCCTTATACCGTTAATGGGAAAACCGGTCCGGAGCTTTTTAAAATGGCTAAAGAGGCCTATAGCAAAAGCTCCCTTATTGATGCGGTAAATACCGCAGCTTTAGCTAATATCTGTAACAAGCCGGTTGACATATGGCAATACCCCGATGAAGCCGATCTTCACTCCTTTTATGAGCAAATTGTAAATGAGGCAAATGAGAAGTATAAGTTTCCCTTCATTCTTAAGGACGTACCTACAAAACCCCGGATAATAAGGATCTTTAATCAAACAGATGAGAAAGGCAGTTTCCCTATGGTCCAGTACTTATCTGCCATTAATTTAAAAGATACAACTGCAATTAAAAACGAGAATATGCAGATCAGGAAAGTGATAGGCAAAGTGATGCCCGGACTCGACAAGAATAAAAAATATGTGTTCTATGCTGCATTTAACAAAAAGCCATCGAGCCGAAAAGAAGTTGACCGTTTTGAAATGACCGATAAGCTTCAATAAAAATTATCAGTTGGTTATTTTGAAGCCTCGTTTTTTAACGCAATGGATAGTTCATCCGCATTGCCAACTACCTTGGCAATTAGGCCTCGTTTATTAACCAGATAATGGGTGGGGTATTCATTTGTACCAAGATCTTTTTCTATATATGATTCTTTAACATGAACAAGGGCATACTTAAAAACATGTGCTTTCATAAAGGCTTTTAGCTTGTCTTCAGGATCAAAAGCCAGGCTCACAAAAACTATGTCTTTACGATTTTTATATTGATCAACAACTTGGTTTAATGCAGGGATCTCTTCATTACAAGCCTGGCAATGTAAAAACCAGCATTTTATTACTACAATTTTCCCTTTTGTATTTTCATGATTATAAACTTTGCCATTAATATCTTTATAATTTAAACCCGGAAACTCTTTGCCTTCCATTTTATAATGCGCATAGCCTGTTTTTCCATAATATGCGAGCGTTGACCAAACATGATCTCTTACTTTAAGGCTTACCTTATATAGCTGATAACTATTACCCGATCCTGACAGCCGCATGGGGAGATAGCTGCCAGTAGCAAAAAGCTGGAAAAATTTCTTTTTACTTATTGCTTTTGACGAGGCATCGAAAGCAGTAAAATCCTCAGTGGTTTTTAAGTAGTCCCGGTTATAATAGGCCAGGCTTAAACCATCTTTTAAAATTTTGCCGGGGTCGCCAAGCGGTTTCCCGGGAAGTAAGCTTTGGGCGAAAACTGTATTAATTATAAAAAACAAAGGGAGGCAATAAAATATTTTCTTCATAGCTAAGGAATTGGTTAATTAAATATAGCGCTTATAAATTTAAATCCATCAATAGCTTTTTTCGTATCGCGAGTTATCTTAATACCACTACATCCTGCCCTTTTAAATGCTTAACCATTTTCAATCCATGGTCCATATAACTGGCAGTAAGCATATAAACACCTTTTTTGCCGGCCGCAGCAGATAATTTTGTACGAAAGGTACCCGTGGTGCCAACGTAATAACTTACATCTGTATCCTTCGCGTATTTAAAGATCCACTGAACAGTACGTTTCACTTCTTCTGCCGATAGTTCCGGGTGAGTTGGCATAGTTTCCTTGCCCCAAATACCTGTTGAGCCTTCCCGGATGTGTTTTACCAGCAGATCAACATTTGACGCAGTTGTAGTGTACTTAACAGCAATCTCGTTAAAAGATGGACCAATAGCCTTGCTATTAAAGTTATGACAATTAAAACAATTGGATGTTCGTAACACAGCCAAACCCGGCGGGTCATTTTGAACTCCTTTATTTAGTATAGCCTGCACTTTGGCTTTATTGCCGGCATATCTTACTTCCAGCAAAACTTCCTTAGCATTTAGCTCATCATATTTTGTATCACCATCTTCTTTGTCAGCAACACTAATCTCGTAATTAACCTGTGTATCCCAATCAAACGTACTGTTGTTTTTAGGGTTAATGATCTTCACTACGGGCAGATGATTTTCCTGCCGGATTATGGAAGTTGCAGAAAAATTTATTGCTACAAATAATGTTAACGGAACTAAAATATTCAAATAGACCAGTTTGGATCCTTTTTTCATTATTGTTCTTTAAAATTCAAAACCAAATAATTCCGAAATCGGCATTCCAACTTCCGCATTGAAAAACATTCCGACTTCCGCATTAAGCAAATCCGACATCAGACTGCATTTATCTCCTTAACCACCCTTTGCGCCGACCGGATACATGATTCCATCCCACGACTCATGTTGTCGGCATAGGTGCCGGCAAAATAGATCCTGCCTTCTGGCATCATCAGCTGCGGCCAAAATTTGTGCATTTCACCTATCGGGAAGGATTCCATTTCACATGCGGGGGCATACTTATCTTTTGTCCAGTCTTTTGTTAAGGCTTGCTCAATGGTATCATGCTTGCCAGGGTAAACTTCTCTGAAAGCCGCTAATACCCGCTGTGGACTTAAGCCGCCCGGTCCGTAAGCCTTTAAAATAATTCGCTTTGTATCCACCTTATTTGTTTCCTCCCATATGGAAGATATATCCGGGTGCTCAAATTCCATATTGATACTTTTTATGCCTTCATCAAGCCAAAACCGGCTGCTGGCCTCAAACACATAAAAGGGGTGGGATGAGTAGCGCATGTTATCCACTACGTATTGTTTTTCGGGTGATAAAGCAGGTGTAACCGGGATATTTTTAAAAATGGGCAGGGTGATGCAGTTAACCAAAAAATCAGCGGATATTTCCTTTTCTTCGTCAAAACCAAAAGCCTTATACTTTACAGCAATGCCATTTTTATCATGCTTAATAGAAGTTATAGGATGATTTAGTTTAACCCGCACTCCAAGGCGTTTGGCAAAGGCCATTGGGAGCTGCTCGTTGCCATCTTTTAAATGATATGTATCACCCTCCGACATCGGAATGCTACGAAAATCCATTATAGCCTCCCGCCACAAATAATAAAGTGCGGACGTATGTCCTCCGCCCAAAAACTTCAGCGCAGCAGCCGAAGCACCCTCCTTTTTAAAAACATCCGCAATAGGGATCTTATCCAGGTCGTCAAGCCCAACGCCAAAAGGCTTATAAGGGTCTGTAAACTTACTTGTGTAAGGCTTAATATATAATGAGCTTAAAGCATAAAATGGATTTTGCGAAAGGAATTTTACCTCTTTTTCATTAAAACCAAACTTGGTGAGTACAACAGGATCTCTCAGCATATCAACAGTATAAAACTTGCCGCCAATCATTTTTTGTGCATTCCCATCATGTGCAGCCTCCGAGCCCTCTGCATTTGGATATGGGATTGCCTCCAGCTTAAACTCATCACCGTACTCAAAAAACTTTTCGTAGCCTGGTTTGGTAATATGGTCTGCACCATAATCAGCATACAATCCATCCGAAAGGCCATCCCTGCCCGTAAACACATGACCACCATACCTGCCCGATGCTTCAAGCACTGTTACGTCATGTCCGCTTTTCATTAATTCATAAGCACAGCACAAGCCGGTAATCCCGGCACCGGCAACAATTACCTTCTTACCTGTTACCAGGTATGATCTGTCAGCCGGGGTAGCATTTTGAGTTAGTGTTTCATGTGCCTGTAAAACTTGCGGCACCAACGCGGCACCTGCCCCCGCAATTAGCGTGTTTTTAATAAATGCTCTTCTTTTAATACCACTCATATTTTTAGCGTACAGGTTTTAAAATGATAGGGTTAAGAAATTTCCGTTATGCAATATAAATAATTAGGTGATGAATCTACACCGACTGGTGAAACTTACCGGGATGGTTTTTTTGAGGATGATAAGGGAGAAGGAGATTTAAGGATTGCCACGACTCGTCAATTTAAAGGATCAGGAAATCCAAAAATCAATCAATCATGGTTCAAAAAAAATTTCCTAAAACCTAAACCCAACAGATATATACGGCAACGAACCCTCTTTTGAAAAACCTACAGCAGCCTGGATCAGTACCAGCTCGGCCGGGATAACATAAATACCGCCGCCATAACCATCATGCCAGGCGTTGGAACTATCCGTTGCCGACCATACCCTGCCGATATCATTAAACCCGATAATCCCCACGCTGCCCGGTAGCAGGTACGAGGTAAAATCCAATACTTTTAATCGCAACTCAAGGTTATTGTAAAGCATGCTGCGCCCGGTAAACCGCCAGGTATGGTATCCCCTTAAAGTTTGCGGGCCACCGAGTTTGATCTGCTGAAAATAATCGGCATTGCCAAAGTAAGTGCCTCCGCCTGTACGGTTAGCGATGATGAGTACAGAATCTCTATCAGGATTAAGATAAAAACTAAATTCCGATAGCACCTGCGTATAGGCATTGTGCGATCCGTTTAGTGCTTTCATTGAAGTTACCGTGGTGTTCCAATAAACACCGCTGCTGGTAATAGTACCTTTATTGCGGGTATCATATGCAGCGCCGGCCACTAAACCAGCCGACCATTTTGTAGAAAATACATCTTCACCCGGATGTGCTGCATCATAATCATTCAGGAACCTAAGCGTATTATTATCCGCCTTGCTGTTATAAAACTGCCCGCCTATTCCTGCATTTAAAAGCCAGTTACCGTATCTGTGATATAATGAAACATCGGTAGTAACCAGGTCATAGCGGTTGCGGTAATACCTAATATCTTTATCCCCCTCATTTACAAATGGTGTTCCGTTACCTATCCCAAAAAAGTTACTCACGTTATTTGGCCCTCGTGACAGCGCGTTGATGCGGATATCATTATTACCAATAGCGTTTTTAAAATCGGCCATATAGGTAAACAAAAGCGACTTACGCGAAAGCGAATAATTGGTCAGGAATTCCTCCCTGAATGAATACGGCTCACCCCTGAAGCCATGCTTTTCGTACGAAAAGCCACCTATCAGCAAAATGCCGATATCTGTATTATAATTAGCCAGTACAATTGGTTCAAACCGGTCATATTTAAAACTGGTTTTGTTATAACTGTTTACACTTGTATCTGTGCTGGTTCTTAACCTTGCCTCAGATGATAGAGGAATAATATTGGTTGAGTCCGACCTATCATAAACATACAGTTTGCCCCTGTTGTTCAGTTTTTTATCTACATAAAAACTATCCACGCCCGCACCGCCAATCATCCGTACTTTTATAGGCGATGGGGTGTCGCCGCTTACCGAAAAAACATCATTGCCATCAAAACCATAAAGTCGCACCTCTTTGGTAATATCGGGTTTAAACACGCGGTGATAGGTGGTTTTATCCAGGTCTCCGCCCTTATTTATTTTTTTAACAGTTACTTCCAGTTCTCCGCCTTTTTGCTCATTAATGCTGAAATTATCGCGTTTATCGGTAGCCGGCACCTCAACATAAATGGAAATAAAACGATAATATTCCAATGCCTGCTTCATCAGGTTATTACGCCTGGCTTTCATTTTGGTAATTATCTGGTTGCCTGAAAGTTTAAAAATTGGATCGGGCATCAATTTGATCGCTGCAGTTATCAAACTGTCAGTCAGTGTTTTTTGAACATAGGTTATCTGTTGCCGCCAGTCATCCTCACTCAACTGGTTTAAAAAATAGCGATCGAAATATCGCGCATTAAAGTTCCAGCCATCAATGTCCCTTATCTCATCACCATACCCCTGGAACTTTGATTTTAGCCATTGGTGTGATACTATCCACGGGAACACGCCTGATGTTCTATAATATACCTGGTCACGGTCGCGTGGTACCGGTTCATACAGATTCCCTTTTTTTTCGTCTATTTTCTCCCAACGCCATTGGTCTTCATGACGGTCCCAGTCGCCAAGCACCATATCCAGCAGGCGTGCTTTCAGTACTGTTTTTTGATCAACACGGTTATCATTATCTTCCTTTAGCTTGCGCTGCACCTTTTCTGTATTATCGGTCTTATCAGCATCCAGTGGTTCACGCTCCTCAAACAAAAAAACTTTATTGGCAAAATCTTTAGCATACTTTCCCAATGCCGGATCATCTTTTACATACACTATCTGCGGGTTTGAATGCGGAATACCCAAAGCCTGGGCCAGTGGCGGCACTGTAAGCGCAGCAAAAGGATGCGCTGCCGATACCTGGTCCTGTAAAATATCTTTAGCTACTGTTGGGCGCAGTTTTGGCGGCAGACCCCGCTCCGGGTATTTCTGGATGGTACGCAACACCCATTGCTGTCCTGTTGAATCCTGCAGTCGTAACGACATGGTTTGTAAGCCGCCGCCCTTTTGCAAGATCTTTAAACCACCCTTTTCATCTCCCAGCCTGAATACACGCAATTTTACCGGCGCGGCCCATAAGGCCCGGTAGTTTTCAC
Organism: Mucilaginibacter sp.; assembly: GCF_028288225.1. Taxonomy (GTDB): domain Bacteria; phylum Bacteroidota; class Bacteroidia; order Sphingobacteriales; family Sphingobacteriaceae; genus Mucilaginibacter. The sequence goes on along the minus strand of NZ_JAQBOC010000033.1, from coordinate 97,415 downwards.
CCAAAAACAAGCGATGTGTTTTGCTAACATGGTTATATTCAGGTTCAACAGCTATGCGGATGCTGTCGTTCTTTACCTGTTGTGCATGGCTTACGGTATAAGCAAGTGATAAACCTAATAATAACGTAAAGCTTTTTTTCATAGTAGCGCGATAATCGTAACGAATGAGCTGTTTGTTTCCAAGCAAGATCAGGGGTTATCTGTTGAATTTTTTCTGTGTCATCACTTAGCAATAAATATACGTCAATAATTTTTAGTGTGTAAAAAAGCGGTAATTTTTCGATTGTTATATAACCCACTTTAGAATGCCAGTTTAAAAATGAGTTATTTTGTAAACTTTTAACATATCAAAATGGAAGAAAGTTTTTTAAATACGTCGCTGGATAAAGAAATAAAAGATTCTTTTTCAATTATTAATTATAACGAACAGAAGTTTAACTCCCAGTCGCCGTGCCGGATCACTTATAATCGCATTTTTTTGATAAGTAATGGAAGTGGCTCTATCCTGGTCGATGACGAAACGTACCCTGTTTCGGGCAATGAATTATTTTTATTAGCAAAAGGGCAGGTATATTCTTTTTATCAGCATTCAATTATTTCTGGCTATGAGCTTTGTTTTGGTGATTGTTTTTGGGAAAAAACACCGGCAAGCGCCAGTAATTGTAAGGCGGTATTGTTCAACAATGCTGCTGCAAACCAACATTTAGCTATAGATGCAACAAGTTTTTCAGAATTAGATACACTGTTCCGCGTGCTTTATTCTGAATATATTGGAGAAGATTATATTAACAAACCAGATGCGCTGGCTGCCTATTTAAAGATAATTATGATAAAAATCGCCAATGTAAACGCATCTTTAGTTAATGGGTATGATAGCTTTGAAAACCAGTTATACCGCCAATTTTTAGAGCTGGTGAGCAATCAATATCAAACAACACATGAAGTTACTGACTTTGCCAATCAGCTGGGCATCTCTGCAAGAAAGCTTTCTGACCTCTGCCGGCGATGCAGCGGAAAAGGCGCTAAAGATATAATAAACGGACAACTCATCGCAGAAGCCAAGCGTTCACTTCAGTTTTCATCAAAGCCGGTAAAAGAAATAGCATTTCAGCTTAACTTCCTGGCTCCCGATCAGTTCAGTCATTTTTTTAAAAAAAACACACAGGTCTCTCCTAATGATTATCGTAATCATTTTGTACATATTGGCATGTGATTGGCGGTTTTTAACATTCCACAGGCCGGTTAGTCAATCTACATTTGTTGATAACAAAATCAACAAATATGTCAGTAAATAAATTAAAATCAGTAGCCGGGATCAATATTCCCGATAGCGCCATTGCCACCCAGGCCACAGAGCTTTTATTAACACATGGAACAGAATTCATTTATAATCATTCGTTAAGGGTCTTTCTTTTTGCATCGCTCAATGGCAAACGTAATAATTTGCAATATGATGCTGAGTTGCTTTATGTAAGTTCTGTATTTCATGACCTTGGTTTAACCAAAAAGTACAGCAGCCCCGATCTTCGTTTTGAAGTTGATGGAGCAAACGCCGCCCGCGATTTTCTTAAAAGCCATGGCATGCCAAAAGAATCATTGCAGTTGGTATGGGACACCATCGCCCTGCACACCACCATCGGCATAGCTGAGCATAAAGAGCCCGAGGTTGCCCTGATGTACTCGGGCGTTGGCCTTGATGTAATGGGAGAAGGATATGAAAACCTGGGCGACGAAGACAGAATAGAGATCATCAGCGCTTTTCCGCGTAATGATTTTAAGAAAAAGATTATACCTACGTTTTTTAGCGGCTTTGAGCATAAAACCGAAACCACCTTTGGCAATATAAAGGCTGATGTTTGCGCTTTTATGATCCCTAATTTTCAGCGTAAAAATTTCTGCGATTGTATCCTGTGCTCACCATGGAGCGAATAAACTAATCAATCTATAACCACAAATTCAGCGCAGGACTTCGCCCTGCGCTGATGTATTTAGCCTCGAATACAGGGCTTTTTGTTTTTCCAGGTTATATTCTTCGGGCTCTGAAAGGGTTTTCTGCTAACGCAGGCTTCGCCCTGCGTTAGCAGAAAACACCTGTTCTATCGTTTCAAAATTAAATTTTATATTGCTGTTGGATGACAAATAGAAAAAGTTGATTTATTAAGCTGCCGCGAAAATGTTTATTATTCCAAATGAAAAACCTTTTCAAGATTTACCACCACCGGCGAGTTATCTTCATTAACATCCATTAGATCGGCCATATAATTCCACCATTTTTTTACAATAGCCTCATTACCCAAGTTTTGTGATGAAGCTTCACTGTTGAGTTTTTGTACAGCAAACAAAATATTGGTTTCCTCATCAAAAAAAATACTGTAATCGCTTACGCCATTTTCTTTTAGCAGCAATTGCAGTTCCGGCCAAATTTCATCGTGCCGTTTTTTGTATTCGTCCTTAAAGCCGGGCTTCAATTTCATTTTAAAAGCTATTTTTTTCATTGTGTTTTTAGTGCAGGTTTATAAATATCTTCTATCATATATTGGTTAGTGCTCGTTACACTGAATGGTGACAGGCACAACGAGCCCTGACTTTAACAGCGGCGACTTTTCCTCATAAAAATCATAAGTGGCAAAGATTAACCAGAAACAAATGCGCCCCGTGTAACACGGAATGCATTTTTAAAACTTACCCATTATACTTCTCTGCAAACTCCTTTGCAAATTCTTCAAATTTTCTATTTCCTAAAACAGGTTTGTGCTTATCATAATCTTCCCATAATGTCCTGCTTTTCATTGCTGTACCCATTTCTGTTAAATTTTTGGATACATCTTCCGATAAGCCTCCCTGCTGCATCCCGGCAACAGATTGTTCATCGCTAAATTCAACCCATGGAAGCTCAGGCTTGCCTATGGCCGAACCTAAAATAGCTGTTACCTCACCTGCTGTTTTTTCATCACTGGAAATATAGCGGATAGTGGTACCAGTAAATGGCTGAGTAATTTCCTCAAATGCAGCATCAGCAATATCTTTAGGATGAACTAAAACCAACCGGGTGCCTGCCGGATAGTTTGCACCAAGTATGCCCATGTGCTTTATCATATCAATATTGTGGTTGAAATTGTAATAAAAAGATGCAGGGCGAAGATGTTTGATATTTACTCCGTCTAGTTTATTTAAGATCTCTTCCACATCATGCATGCCGGCAATTGGCCCGGTCCCTGCCGGTAAATGAGCCCCAATACTGCTTAAATTCACCACTTTTGTTATGCCCGCTGCTTTAAGTGCGTTTGCGTAATTTTGGCCAATCTTCCTGATGAAGGCTTTATAGTCATTTGATTGTGCCTGCTGCGGTACCATTGTGTAAACAACATCGGCACCGGTAAATACTTTAGTTAAAAAGTCGACATCCTCTACCGAGCCGATTGCAGCCTTAGCCCCAAGCGCCTCAATGTCTTCCTTTTTATTTTCATTGCTGCTTATTACAGTTATTTGGTGGCCCGCTTTAACTAGCTGTGCAGTTAAAGGGCCGCTAATATTTCCTAATGATCCTGTGATTATAATTTTCATTTTATGTTTTATTTGTTGGGAACAAAGTTATATTTGCACTTACTTTTTTACAAGTACTTACCCCAAAGTATGTATTATGACGCAGATCAAAGAAAGCTCAACCCGGAATTTTAATAAAGCTACCTCAACATGCCCGGTTACTTATGCCATCAATAAAATTGGTGGTCATTGGAAGCCCATTATATTGTACCAACTAATGAGCGGACCGAAACGCTATAGTGAATTAAAACGCGCTATCCCAGCTGTTACTGAAAAAATGCTAATCCAGCATTTAAAGCAATTACAGGAAGATAACCTTGTGATAAGAAAGGCTGAAAACGTAGTTCCGCCATTTGTAACTTACTTTTTGAGTGAAGCAGGTGAAGACCTAACCATCGTATTAAATGCAATGGCCGAATGGGGCATCCGCGACAGCCAAAGACATTTGAAGTCGGCTTAACCGAACAACTCCTGCACATCCGTATAATATGTTTTTCTGGAGCCCACGGGTTTCTGATGAATAATTTCGCCCGCCTGTGTTTGTTTCTTTTTGGGCTGATGAACCTGCATAAAATCCCTGAACTCTCCGCTGATAATGTCCGGGTTATTTTTTAAAATCTGTTTTTCTGCATCCTCTAAAACGTTTTTAATTGATTTTGCCAGCTGTTTTACTTTGCTCACCGGAATTTTGTTTGATGGCGAAAACGGTGATAATCTGGCATCATACAAGATCTCATCTGCATAAGCATTACCAATACCACGCAATACTTTTTGATCCATCAATACGGTTTTAACCGGGGTGCGCGTAGCGCCCAGCTTAGTTTCAAGATATTTCTCATCAACATCCAAAGCATCGGGCGTATCTGATTTTTCGGGATCAAGGGTCGGTGTTGCAGCTTTCTGAAAATCGGTAAGTGCGAGGCCCTTATCTCCTTCAAAAAGCATCTCAACAATAGTAAATTTATGGTCGTTAGTTTTATCAAATAATTGCAGTTGCCCATGCAGCATCAGGTGGGTAGCAAAAATATGATCATTATCAAACTCAAATTGCAGTTCCTTCCCCACACGGATTACTGTAGAAAGCGTTTGTCCTTCCAATGTATCGCGCACTTTCTTTTCAGGCACATTAAGCTTCTGGGCTACTTTAATGTCTATCTTTTCAAGCTTTTTTCCTTTAAACAGTTTAGTGAGATTGTGGCTAAAAACCTGCAGATCGGGCAATTCGGGCATGGCGTTTTATTTTTTATTCAAAGTACAAAAATATTTCATTACCAATGGCATCAATTAATCCCTGCTCAACTCTGTCCATTTTCCAGCCGCTTTTGGCGCAGCGAATAATGCCAAGGTACTCGTCATTAAGTGTAATTTCAACTTCATAGCAAACATCAGGCGTACAGGTTTCTGTAATAGGAACACCCTCACCTTTGTAAGCTTTACCGTTATATTCAAATTCAAGGGGAATAGGTTCTTTTTCCAGCTGTGCTATAACATCCTTTAAAAACTGAATAAGGTGTTTGCGTTGGGTAGGCGTCTTAGTGTTCCATAATGCCTTATCTGCGCGCTTATGTGCCAGTTTAAATTTAATACCACTCATTTCGGTAGAGTAATCATTGGCGTTTAGCTTTTTCACATGCTGGTGCGACAGAATATACCATTGGTATTCTGTACCAACTGGTACACCTGAATTTTCTGGTGCGTGCCCAACTCTGCGCTTGGTAACAGCATATGAGATTTCCCAAAGGTCAGGTGTTATTTTGGTTTCCTTCCAATCGCCCTCATCATAATGCCAGTGATGACCATGACCGATCTGCATCCCGGTGTATTGTTGACCACCAAACTCTTTGTATTTGTTATAGCTCGCAGAAATATTTTTCTTTCCGGCCTTTTTTGTTGTTTTAACCTGCTTACTTTTTTTAACAGTTTTTGTTTCCATAATCCTGCCTCCTCACAAAAGAAAACCAATAAAATACAGTTTGGTTTTCTTTATAATTAAAAGCGGATAGCCTTTATATTTTTATCCGCTTTTAATAGTTTTTTAAGCAATTGCCTCATAGCTTAAAAATATCTTACCATTATTAAATGTTCTTGATTTAATAAGCTTAAGAGATAACATTTGGGGCAGCCCTTCAAACAAGGTTCGGCCTTTTCCAAGCGCAACCGGATTAATTACCATTTGGTAATTATCTATTAAACCTGCTGCCGCTAATTGGGCAACAATACTGCCGCTCCCCAGTATCACCATATCCGGCCCTTCCTCGTCCTTCATTTTTTTAACTTCCTCTGCCAGGTCGCCTCTTACAAGTTTAGTATTGTTCCATGAAGCTTCAGCCAAGGTTTTGGAGAACACTACCTTTCGGCCGCTGTTCATTTTTTCGGCAACAATGGGTGCCTGCTGACTGGCAGCAGGGGTTGGCCAATAGCCAGCCATCATCTCATAGGTCACTCTTCCAAATAACAGCTCGGATTCGCCGCTGGCATTGCCGGCCACAAATGCCTGGTATTCGGCATCATCATTGCCTTTATGAGCCCAGCTCATATCGCCGTTTTCGCCTGCAAAATATCCATCAAGCGTTACGTGGTTAAATGCATTTAATTTTCTCATCACTTTTTATTTTAACGGGTTGTTTAATTAATGAACCAACTACATATCAAATGAGTTTTATAAAATTGGACATGGGTTTTTAAATTATTTAAGAAAAGATTCGTGGTAAGAATAAATCTTTAAAACGAGATAACTATCAAAATGGATGAATACCGGGACCTCGAAATATCATCAGCCTCCGTACAATCTGTTATGGTCAAAATAAATAAAACTGCATCTGTTTTATTATTGCTGTAAGGCTTTAATTTGTTTTTAATAATTAATTAGATGATTACCATGAAAATTAGGCCGCTAAGCGATCAAGAAGTACAACAATTAAGAGCAGAAACCGGGGGAACAGCCAAAAGGATCCACTTTAATAATGCGGGTGCTTCTCTCCCACCAGATATAGTAGTTGATACTGTTATAAACTATTTAAATGAAGAGGCAATTTATGGCGGATACGAAACTGAGTATAAATACAGGGAACTATTAGACGACACTTATACTCAAATTGCCCGCCTGATAAATGCTGATACAGATGAGATTGCCATTGTAGAAAATGCAAGCGCCGCCTGGGGTATGGCATTCAATGGGATCGATTTTAAAAAGGGTGATGTGGTTATTACATCAGAAATGGAGTATGTAACTAATTTAATAGGATTTTTGAATGCTCAAAAAACGTATGGTATTGAATTTAAGGTAATTTCTAACGATGAACATGGCAATTTTTCGCTGGCTGCTTTGAAAAATGCAATCTCTCCGCAAACAAAGCTAATAGCTATTACCCACATCTCATCTACGGCAGGGGCCATGGTGCCAATTATTGAAATTGGTAAAATAGCCCGTAAGCATAATATTTTATACCTGGTTGATGCCTGCCAAAGCGCAGGGCAGGTACCGGTAGACGTAAAAGAAATTGATTGCGACATGCTGTCAGTAACCGGGCGCAAATACCTGCGTGCGCCAAGGGGAACAGGCTTTTTATATGTTAGGAAAGAGGTACAGGATAAATTGAAGCTTATTTTTATGGATGGCTTTTCCGCACCATGGGTTAGTCAAACCGACTACAAAGTAAGGAACGATGCCCGGCGGTTTGAGCTTTATGAAAAGAACCGTGCACTCACCCTTGGTTTAAGTAAAGCAGTTGGGTATGCTTTGAACATAGGGATTGAAAGGATCTGGCAGCGGATAAGGCATTTAGCCGGCCTGATGCGCAGGCAGCTTGAAGACATTGAAGGGATAACGGTACACGATAGCGGCGATCAACAATGCGGCATTGTAACCTTTTCGGTAAATGGAATGGATAGTGTTTTGGTAAAAAGCGAGCTTGCGGCAAATCAAATTAATGTATCGGTTGGCAAAGCCATCTCAACCCTTATCTACATGAATAAAAACCAGCTCAGCAGTATTGTAAGGGCATCAGTTCATTATTACAATACCGAAGAAGAAATAAAGGCCATGTGTAATACTTTAATAACTATAATTAAGAGTTATAGGCCCTAAAGAGTTACAGTTAATAACATTTGCTGTCTTGGTCTTACAAAGTTGGGCTTTTGAACATTTTTTTATATCGGGCTAAAGGCTGCTTTCTCCATCTGCTTAATATATTCATTAAACTTGTTTTCTGATTGAAGATATCTTTCAAGCAAAGTTAATTGATTTTGTGCCCTTACCAGGTTATGCCCGGCATATTGGGTATGGTAATAAATATCGCCATTCAAAAAGTCGGTTAAAAAACGGATTGCCTGCATATAGATCATGAACTTACCCGAATAAATGAACAGGTCTTTTTCTGCAGTAGTTAAAGTTCCTCCCATTTCCTCCATGTAACCTTTGTATACAGCAATAAAATAATCGTCGTTTATTTGCACTTTACTTAAATCCCGCTCTTCTTCATTAGCGGGCGAAAGATAGGTACGCATCATATCGCCAACATCGCTAATAAAATAGCCCGGCATTACAGTGTCGAGGTCTATTACGCACAGGCCGCAATTGTTATCATCAAATAGTATATTATTGATCTTGGTATCGTGGTGGATAACCCTCATAGGGATCTTCTTCCCATTCACCAATTGCTTATAGATCCGGGCAATATCAATATTGGCCTCAACCTGCAAAATTTCAGCTGCGGCGTTCTTTAATCTTTCTTTATCTGCATTAGCAAGGGCTGTTTTAAATTGTTCAACCCGCAGCGTTAAATTATGAAAATCAGGCAGTGTATATTTTAATTTTTTCAGATCAAAACCCTTTAGCAGCCGGGTGAATTTGCCGAATTGTTTAGCCGCCTCATATGCTTGTTTGCTTTGCTCAATAAAATCAACAGTATGCGAGTTTTTAATGAATGGCGATAACCGGTAATAATTGCCTCCATCTTCAACTAAGTACTTACCGTGTATGGATGGTAAGGGTGCCGCAAAAAGATATTCAGGAGCAGTTTGCTTCAGATAGTTTTCTAATTCAACCAAATTATTAGCAATATCCTGTGGTGCCTTAAATACATTTTTATTAATTTGTTGTAATATGTATTGATGATTTGTTCCGGAAACTTTCCAGGTGTGATTAATTAAACCCGAACCAAAAGATGCTGTTTGAAAGTTATTTGGCTTTAAGCCGAAAGAATTAAGGATATTATCCATTATAAGTATTAGTAAAGCTCAAACTTACTCAATAGCTAACTTACCACAATGCGCAAACGTTTGTTCGTTTTTATTTATTTTTTAATATCTGCAGTGCTGCGGTTTTCTACCAGCTGCGATTCTATAATAATTTTGTAATAGGCAGTCTGTTCAGCAACTCCCTGGTGTTTATGCGCAAGAAGGTCAAGTAATATATCGGCTGCTTTCTGGCCCTGCAGATATGGAAATTGCTCAACTGAAGCTGCCGGGATATTTTTCATATAATTAATCAGGGGTAAATTGGCATAGCTTACAAATTCAAGGTCCTGGTTTATTTTTAAGTTTAAATCGCGGGCATGCTTAATAGCAAATAGTGCCACATAATCATTAAATGTTACAATGGCCGTAGGTTTTCTTTTGCTGGCCAGCAACTCGTTTAATGCATTCCGGGTTCCGCTCTCAGTTAAATCACATGATACAATTAGCGAGGGATCAAATTTCAGCCGGTTCTTTATCATTGCTTTAATATAGCCTTCCTTTCTTTCTCCGCTGGCAAATAAAGTGCCGGGGCCATTGATCATACCTATAGACCGATGACCTTTCTTTAACAAGTAACTTACCGCCTCAATGGTGCCAATTTCCATATTGCAAGCCACGTAATGAATGTTTTGCATAACCGGGATCCGGTCAAAGAAAACAATAGGGATATTGTATTGCTTCAGGTTTTCGAAATGCTGATAGGAGGATGTGTTTTTACTAACAGAAACCAAAAGCCCGTCGACCCGGTGATTTTTCATTTTTTCGACCAGTTGTTTTTCCTTTTGCTCATCATCATGTGATTGTGCAAGCAAAACAGTGTAATTTCTTTTATAGGCGCTATCCTCTATTGCGCTTATGGCTGATGAAAAAAACGATTCAGAAAGCTCAGGCAATATTACGCCGATTGTAAGCGTGCGCCCCTGTTGTAAAAAAATAGCAGTTTGGTTGGGCTCATAATTGAGCTCAACGGCCAATTTTTTTACTTTTTGCCGGGTAGTTAGCCCAATGCTCGGATGATCATGCAATGCCCTGGAAACTGTTGATACAGATATATTTAATAACTGTGCAATTTCCTTTATAGTAGCTGGCTTTGATCGCATCTGCAAATGTATTTGATTATGAATTGAGTAAATTTAAGATTAATATTATTAACCCTTGAGTTTAAGCAAACGTTTGCGTACAGTTTGTGCAGGTGGGCATTTCTATTGTAACAAAAAAATTAGTCAAACGTTTGCGTGATGTAAAATACTATTCCGTGCATCATAATCTCTAAATTCAAAAAATGAAATCGGCCGATTGAACGAAAAATATGGATAAAATTAAACCCGTTTTACAACATTGGGGCAATATAAATGACCAGGATATTTACCTGTATCATTTGCAAAATGCAAGCGGTATTAAGGTTGATATCACCAATTTTGGAGCAACAGTAACAGCAATTACAACACCAGACAGGGATGGTAATTTTGTTGACATTGCTTTTGGGTATGATAATTTACAAGGCTATATAAATGATAACCATTATATAGGTGCAATTGTTGGCCGTTATGCAAACAGGATAGCAGGTGGTTTAGTTGAGCTGGATGGAAAATTTCATCAGTTAACAGTTAAGCCGGGCGGATACCACCATCATGGCGGGATAGTTGGATTTAATAAAAAAGTATGGAAATCAAATCCATTTATAAACAATGGTTTCCCCGCTGTAAAAATGGAATATTTAAGCCCCGACGGTGAAGAGGGCTTCCCGGGAAATTTATTGGTAACGGTAACCTATACTTTGAATGACCAAAACCAGCTGATTGTTGATTTTTTTGCAAAGACGGATAAAACCACCCTGCTTAATTTAACACAGCATACGTATTTTAACCTGGCCGGGCATGCAAGCGGCAGCATACTTAACCACGAGCTGATGATGCCCTTAAACAGTTATTTGCCTGTAAATAAAAGCCAGGTGCCGAGTGGCGAAATTGCACCGGTAAACGGGACTCCTTTTGATTTTAAAAGCCCAAAAGCTATTGGTAAAGATATTGATGCTGATAACGAGCAACTATTTTTAAGCGATGGGTATGACCATAGCTGGGTAATTAAAAGTGAAAACTCTGACGAGCTAAAACTGGCAGCACAGGTAACAGATGCAGGCAGCGGCCGGGTTTTAACGGTGTATACTACTGAACCTGCTGTTCATCTGTATCCCGGTAACGCATTGGATGGCACTAGTGGCAAAGATGGTGCTGTATATACCCGCAGAAGCGGCTTTTGCCTTGAAACACAGCAATATCCTGATTCGCCCAATCAACGGCATTTTCCAAATACGGTTTTAAGGAACGGCGAGGTATTTAAAAGCAAAACAATTTTTGAATTTGGTATAAATAAATAAATGACATTCATTATCAAACGTTTGCATAGGGTTAACTACACCGGGATAGTATTTTTTCGGATAGTATTCATAAATTCATCATTATAAATTAATTAAAAAACATTTAAACTTTTAAAAAGATGAATAAAACTCCGTTACTAGCCACTGCCGAAAGTATCCAACCCGCTAAAGGCATCAGCCCTATTTACATAATTGGCGCATTGTTTTTTGTTTTTGGCTTTGTTACATGGCTAAATTCAGTATTGATCCTTTATTTAAAGATTGCTTGTCAGCTTAATAATTTTGAATCGTACCTGGTGGTGTTTGCCTTTTACATTGCCTACCTGGTTATGGGTGTACCGGCATCGCGGGTATTAGCCAAAACAGGTTTTAAAAACGGTATGGCGGTCGGCCTGCTTATTATGGCAGTCGGCGCACTGATCTTTATCCCTGCTGCCTTAACCCGGATGTACCCGCTTTTTTTAACCGGCTTATTTGTATTGGGTACAGGGCTTACCATACTTCAAACGGCATCAAACCCCTATATAACTATTTTAGGGCCAATTGAAAGCGCAGCCAAGCGCATCAGTATTATGGGTATCTTTAATAAGATAGCAGGCGCTATAGCGCCAATTATACTGGGGGCACTTATATTAACAGATGCGGATGGAATAAAAGCACGATTGCTTACCATGACAACGGCTCAAAAAGAAATTGAGCTTAACATGCTTAGCCACCGGGTTATTTTACCTTATGTGGTTATATTAATTGTGCTGGTGCTTCTGGCTGTATCTGTTTATTACTCAAGCCTGCCCGAAGTTGATGCTAAAGAAGATGAAGATACTGTTACTCCGGCTGAGAGCCAGCAAACCAGCATATTTCAATTTCCGCATTTACTGGTTGGCGTGCTGGCCTTGTTCGTATATGTGGGTGTTGAAGTTATGGCCGGCGACTCTGTTATCAGTTACGCATCCAGCCAGGGCATTCCTTTAACAGTAGCTAAATATTTTACCACCTGCACGTTGTTTTGTATGATAGCCGGTTACATTGTGGGCATTATATGTATACCCAAATACTTTACACAGGAGAAGGCTTTGAAGGTATCGGCGTTTATTGGCATAGTATGCTCTTTCGGGGCAATTTTTACTTCAGGCTATGCCTCTGTATTATTTGTATCATTACTGGGTATTGCCAATGCATTAATGTGGCCCGCCTTATGGCCGCTTGCCATAAACGGCTTAGGCAAGTTCACTAAGATCGGCTCGTCATTGCTGATCATGGGGATCGCGGGTGGCGCGGTTATTCCTTTATTGTACGGTTTTATTGTTGACCGGCTGGTTACCGCCGGGCATATAAAAAGCATAGCCGCTACCGAAGGTTACTGGATCCTGGTACCCTGTTACCTGGTAATTGCCTATTATGCTATTGCCGGGCATAAATTAAAACCAAAAAACAGCTAACAACTAAATAACTATTAACATATGGAAAGAAGAGAATTTATCAAAGCAGGCGCAATAGCAGCAGCAGGATTTACAATTTTACCATCAGGCAGTCTTTTCGCTAACTCAAACGGAAAAGTACGGTTGGGTTACATAGGTGTAGGCGCCCGTGGAATGAGCCATATATCAGAAGGTTTATTACGTGACGATGTAGAGATTGTAGCCATTTGCGATATCCAGGAAAGATCATTAAAAAGATGCCGCGAGTATATTGCCAAAAAAGGCAAACCTGCGGCAAAAGAATACACCGGCGGATTAGATGCTTATAAAGGATTACTTGACAGAAAAGATATTGATGCCGTAATTATTGCCACACCATGGCAGTTCCACCACCCCCAGTCTATTGATGCTATGAAGGCCGGTAAATATGTGGGGTGCGAGGTAATAGCCGGTTTAACAGTTGATGAACATTGGGATATTGTACATACATCTGAAAAAACAGGCATCCCTTACATGACCTTAGAGAATGTTTGCTACCGCCGCGATGTAATGGCTGCTTTAAATATGTCGAGACAGGGTTTATTTGGCGAACTTTTACATGTTGAAGGCGGCTACCAGCATAACCTGCGCGGTGTTTTATTTAATGGCCCTGACGGCGTTACATTCGGACCAGATGCAACAAGCGAGGCACAATGGCGCACCCAGTTTAATATTGACATGGATGGCGACCTGTATCCAACCCATGGCGTGGGGCCGTGCATGCACTATGTTAATATCAACAGCGGAAACCGTTTTACCAGCATGTCATCATTCAGCTCAAAGGCAAGGGGCCTTGCTGCTTACGTAGAGGAAAAAGCACCCGGCAATAAAAATGCAAAGATCAATTATAAAGAGGGTGATATTGTACAAACCATGATCAATTGCGCCAATGGTGAAACTGTAATGCTAACTCACGATACCCATTTACCTCGTCCATATTCATTAGGTTTCAGGGTGCAGGGTACTAAAGGGCTTTGGATGGATGTTGCCAAAGGTGTTTATATCGAGCATCAAACAAAAGAGAATGAAAGCTGGGACCCGGCACAGCAATGGTTTGAAAAGTATGACCACCCGCTATGGAAGAAATACGAGACGTTTGCCGAAGGCGCTGGCCATGGTGGTATGGATTGGTTTGTTTTTAATGCCTTTATTGAATCGGTTAAACAAAAGAAACAAACGCCCATTGATGTTTATGATTCTATGACCATGAGCGTGATACTTCCACTATCTTCAAAATCAATAAAAGAAGGTAACGCGGTACAGGAGTTCCCTGATTTTACAAAAGGTAAATGGAAGGAACGTAAAAGTACTTTCGCGCTTGATGATAGCGGGTTTTAATAATTTACAAAGAGAGTTGATTTAGATTGATTGAGGTTACCTTGTGTAACACACCCGGAGGATTACCCACCTCCGGGATTTTTTTTATTTATCTGCTATCTTTATAGCAGCCTTTTAAAACCTGGTTTGTAACTCTAAAGCACCTTTTACCACAGCGTTGGGCTGGAGTACCTGTTCACAAAAGAAAACCGGCAGCAAACAGATGCACCTTTTTGAATTAAAGTACGGTTTGCTGCAATTACAGAAAATCAGTTTAGAAAAAATGGATTCAAAAAAGGTACCGGGCATTTCCGTAATGACGGACGGGACAAAAAATTTTCGCAGATTTTATACAACAAGGCACAACTATTTCTATAACACTGCTAAAGTTTGTAAACGTCCAAACCAATAAACCGCTGGTTGTTTCAATTTAATTGCCACAACAAACTTCTGCATAAATGTAATGGATAGCAGTCTGAACTCATGTATACTACTTGAGTGTGGCTTTTTTGCTTGGTAAAATATCCAACAAAATACACTAACCCTCCTTTTCTATCCTTATAAATTCCTTTGCAATGCCTTTTTAACTTATAAGCAAACGTTTGCGTAATATTTATTCAGGCATCAATCCAAATCAATTTCAACTTCCTTGTTTTAAAATAATGATACACTTGTTATCAAGTATTTACATTACAAACTATCAATTTTTACGCAAATCCAAAACAAACGTTTGCGTTGAGTTAAAGGCCCTAATAATTAGGCATTGCTTTAACACCTTCTTAACTTGAGATCGAATTAGCAGGTGCTGATTTATGTTATTTCACCTCTTTTAATCAACCAAATTTATACACTATGAACAAATTTTACAAAAGACAAGTGTTTTTAACCAGCTTGTTGTTAATGTTCTCAATAATGGCTTTAGCCCAGGTAAGGGTTACAGGTGTTGTGAAGGAAACAGATGGGCAGCCAATGCCCGCGGTTACTGTTACTATAAAAGGTACCACCAATGCCGTAAGTACTTCAGTTGACGGTAAATTTAGCATTAGTGCGCCAACCAATGGCGTTTTAACATTTTCGTTTATTGGTTACACTACAAAAGATGTTAGCATTAGTGGTAAAACCAGTTTAGAAGTGGTATTATCAACGGCATCAAAAACTTTAAACGAAGTTGTGGTTGTAGGCTATAGTTCTAAACAATTATCGCAATTATCCAGTTCGGTATCAGTTATCAGTGGTGATAAACTGCGGGATGTAACTTCTAATGATGTGGTAAGCCTGCTGCAAGGCAAGGCCCCGGGCGTGGTAGTTTCCTCGGCATCCGGCGATCCTACATCAACCTCAAGCATCCTTATCCGCGGAGCCAGCAGTATCAATGCCAGTACCAGCCCCTTAATTGTTGTTGATGGTAACATTGGCGGCACTTATAATGCTTCAGATGTAGAGTCGGTAACGGTTTTAAAGGACGCCGCTGCAACAGGCCTGTATGGCTCAAGGGCTGCTAACGGCGTTATTATCATAACCACCAAAATGGGCAAAGCCGGTCAAACAAAAATCGATGTAAGCTCTGTTGTTGGCTTTAATACAAAAACCACCGGTAATTTTCACCTGATGGACTCACAGCAATTGTATGATTATCAAAAAACTTTTATAAATCCTGATCCGTCTGTATTAAAGAACAATACAAACTGGTTCAACCTGGCATTCAGAACAGGTGTTACACAAAATCATACTTTATCTGTATCAGGGGGTACTGATAAAACACAGTATTATATTTCTGGCAACTACTATAATGAGCAGGGAACTTTAATTGATAATGGTAACAGAAATTATAACTTCCGCACAAATATTACTACTAAATTAAATGATAAGTTAAAGCTTAGCGTATTATTGAATACCATATATACCCAGCAAACTTATCCGACTGATAATTTACTTTACGATGCTTATTTAAACCTGCCTTACGACCCGGCATTTAATGCAGACGGCACCCCAACTGATGGCCGTACCTATCCCGGATGGCAGGGTCGCGACAAGGAAAACCCTTTGCAGGGATTGCAGTATAATTTTTCGAATAGCAGAAGCCTTAGCAACAACGGCGACTTAAACCTTGATTATAACATAACCAAACATTTAAGCTTTGCTACTTATAACAGGATAACGTTATATAATGATAAGTATATAACCTATTATGATGCCCGTACCAAATCGGGGGGCGCAAATTCAGGTGAGCTATACAACCAGGACGATTACAACAGCACGCTGTTAACTTCAAACAGGTTAAAGTATGATAATAGCTTCGGCCAGCATAATTTAAGCCTGTTGGCTGTAGGCGAAGGTCAGACCTATCATTCTGACAATGCATTGCTAAACGGTAAAGGCCTGCCTCCAGGGCGCCCGGTTATGTCAACAGCAACTGATATTATAAGTGCTCCAAGCGGAAGTACCAATGATTATAATTTTAGAAAATACCTGGGCCAGGCCGATTATAACTATGCCGGTAAATACTTTCTTGTAGGTTCATACGTGCATGAGTATTCATCACGTTTCGGGAGCAATAACCCGAGTGGTAACTTTTTTCAGGCTGGTACTTCATGGATCTTAACCAAAGAATCTTTCATGGATAATATTAAGCCCGTTAGCTTTTTAAAATTACGCGCCAGCTATGGTACAACGGGTAACGCCGAAATTGGTAATTACCAGGCATTAGGTTTATACTCCATTGATCAGTCTGCCAATTACGGCGGCATACCGGGAGCTTATCCTAACCAAAAGGCCAATCCGAATTTAACCTGGGAAAAAATAAAGACAGCCAACATCGGGCTCGACTTTGGTTTATTTAACCGAATTAATGTAAGCCTTGATGTTTATCAGAAAACATCCAGCGCATTATTATTCCAGGTTCCGCTGCCGGCAACCTCGGGCTATGATTACGAATTTGAAAACTTAGGCTCAGTTCGTAACAGGGGGCTCGAGATCAACGTAACCTCAAAAAACCTGGTGGGCGAATTTAAATGGGAAACCAATTTTAACATAGCCTTCAATCGTAATAAAGTAACTTCGCTTAACGCAGGTAAATCCGAGGTTAACCCCGCCGGGCCACTGCCAATTGCGGTCGGGCATGATATGAATGACTGGTATATGCCTATATGGGCCGGTGTTAACCCTGCAAACGGCGACCCCCAATGGGAGCAATTAGTTACTGACGCCAATGGCAAGGTTACTAAACAATTAACAAATTCATACGCCAATGCAACCAAACAATTTACCGGAACTTCTGCCTCGCCAAAATTTACAGGTGGGATAACCAATACCTTCGCCTATAAAGGATTCTCTTTAAGTACATTCTTTAATTTTGTTTACGGAAACAAAGTATACAATGATAGCCGGGTATATTTTGATAATGATGGGTTGTATGACAGCTACAATGCCATGGTTGCCCCAAGCGGATGGACACGCTGGCAAAAACCAGGTGATATAGCTACTGAACCTAAAGCGGTACAGGGAGGTAATAATAATTCAAACCAGCAGTCATCGCGCTATCTTGAAAACGGCAGCTACCTGCGCCTGCGTAATGTAACATTGGGATACCAATTACCAACAAACTGGATCAGCAGTTTAAAAATCAGAAGTGCCAGGATCTTTGTAAGCGGCGATAATTTGGTAACGTTCACAAAGTTCTCAGGGGTTGACCCCGAGGTTGATCTCAGTCCTGTTGTTGGTAATCGTGGAGCTGAAGGGTTATCAAGTTTTAAATACCCTATAAGCAGGAAGATATTATTTGGTATAAATGTTGGATTTTAATTAAAGAGCCATGAAAAATATAAAATATATAAAAATATTAATTACGATAGGCATTATGACCACACTGTTTGGTTCATGTAAAAAAGTTGAGCCTTCTACAGCAATTGATGAACAGTCGGCATTAACTAATCCTGCAGATATTTATACTTCCACAATAGGGAATTATTCTGAATTAAGAGATCCTAGTTATACCAGGAGCGGGCATTTCCTGATGGAGTACCCAAGTGATGATGTTGCACAGGGACAGCCTTCATCTGATGATCTTTCCAGGTGCTACAGGTATGTTACACAAATTCCTACAGGTGCTCACGCTACTGCTTTCTGGACAAAAGGTTATCACCTGATCTATGCTGCCAATAGAATTATAGGAGCCATATCCGATAACTCAACTTCTGATCTGAAGCTGTTAAAAGGTGAAAACTTATATATCAGGGCAATGGTTGATTTTAATTTAGTTCGGATTTTTGGCAGGCCATATCCCCAGGGCGACGGCAGCAATCCGGGTGTTCCGTTACTGACTGAAAATAGTACAGATACCTCGCCGGCCAGAAGCTCGGTAAAAGATGTATATGCCGCTGTTATTGCTGATCTTTTAAAAGCAGCCGACCTGATGACCCTTCCGGCAAACACCAATCCTAAAAGCAATATTTTTGCATCAAAAGAGGTTGCTTACGCGCTGTTATCACGTGTTTATTTGTACATGAATGATAATGCAAATGCTATTAAATATGCCGGCCTGGTGATTAATTCAGGCCGTTATACTTTATTACAGGGAAGCGCATACCAAAACTATTTTAGCAGCGTACCTGAGAATAATACCGAAACTATATTCTGTATCAGGCATACGAAAACACAAGACCAGGGCTTTGCCGCCATTGGTTCAATGTATTACAGCGGCCTTGGTCCTGATGGAACCAGCTCATTAACCACTCCGGGCGGACAAGGAAATACCGGCTGGGCAGAGATCTATGCTTCGCAAGCCTATGTAGCGGATCTTGATAAAAATCCGGCAGATCTTCGTCACAGTTTTATAGCCCCTTATACCATTAACGGCATTTTACAAATGAATAAAAAGCTTACACCCAATACCCCAATGTACTATATTACCAAGTACAGCTTCCAGGAAGGGATAGTAACACTAAGTTCGCCGGTTTACCTGCGCCTTGCAGAAATGTATCTGAACAGGGCTGAAGCTAATGCAAAGCTTGGAAACAGCCAGCTGGCATTGGATGATGTTAACGTTATCCGCACCCGTGCCGGCATTCCAACCCTTACCCTTTCTGGTGTAGGTACTGGAAATGTACTTGGTGCAGTGCTCGAAGAACGCAGGTTAGAGTTTGCCTTTGAAGGGCAGCGGTCGTATGATCTGTACAGGAATAATTTGCCTTTGATAAGAAATTATCCTGGTACACATTCATTGAACAATGTGCCAACAACAAATATTATGCAAACTATTTTACCTGCTGATCCAAGGGTTGTGTTTTATATTCCGCAAACAGAAATAGCCATAAATCCAAAACTTACCCAAAATCCATAATAATTTAATAATTTGTTTTTTCCAGGCCGCCTCATAAATAATATGGGGCGGCTTTTTATTTTCTCGATTTTAATTGTCATACCACGAATGGGTTAGCGCTGATTTGGCGCAGGCACTTTAACGGGCGTATTCAAACCAACAGGAAGCGTTTGATTTGAAAGAAAACTTATCCCATCCCTGTTTTTAAATAATATTTCGCTTAAATTCACCGCACCATTATAAAAATCTATCATGCAGCAAAAAGCAGCCTTTACCGAGAAGAAATTCGTTATAACCTTCATTTTTGTAACCTCCCTGTTTTTGATGTGGGGATTACTGCACTCCATGAGCGATGTGCTGAATAAGCATTTTCAAAATGTGCTCAATCTCTCCAAATCTCAATCAGGCTTAATCCAGTTCTCCGTTTTCGGGGCTTATTTTATTATGAGTATCCCTGCGGGTTATTTCTTAAAGAAGTTTGGTTATAAACCGGGTGTAATTCTGGGGTTGATTTTATTTGCCTCGGGTTTATTCTTGTTTGTACCTGCTGCCAACGCGGCCTCATTCACTTTTTTCAGGATAGCCTTGTTTATTATGGGTTGTGGCATGGCTACATTAGAAACTGTAGCGCATCCCTTTGCGGCCGCATTAGGTGATCAGCGCCGAAGCGACCAGCGGGTAAATTTTGCACAAACCTTTAATGCCGTGGGTACTATGATTGGTCCCGCTATTGGATCCTATTTCCTGCTGAGTTCTGATACCGTGCGCTCAACCGACCTTACCTCCGTAAAAACGCTATATGTAGCCATCGGCTGCGTAATTATCCTCATAGCGGTTGCCTTTATGTTTTTAAAAATCCCCGCTTTAACAGACCCGCATATCGAAGCCTCTGCAACAGATTTGGATGCTGTTAATGTAGATGCGGCACCGTCAAAAAAACTATACCAGCATTCACATTTTGTATGGGCGGTAGCAGCGCAGTTTTTTAATGTGGCGGCACAGGCGGGCACTTGGGCGTATTTCATTAACTATGGTGTTGATATTATGCATTTCAGCAATGAAAAGGCCGGGTACTTTATGATTGTTTTTATGGGGATGATGGCCTTAGGCCGTATTGTAGGTACTTCGTTAATGACCTATATTGCGCCAAATAAATTGCTGGCAGCATTTGCATGCGGCAGTATTTTAATGTGTTTAATAGTAGCACAAAGCTTAGGCTGGGCATCGTACATCGCCCTGCTCATGATCAACTTCTTTTTCAGCATTATGTTTCCTACTATTTTCAGTTTGGGAATCAAAAACCTGGGCAGTCATACACAGCAAGCTTCGTCCTTTATAGCCATGGGGGTAGTAGGCGGCGCGGTATTCCCAATATTGATGGGGCAAATAGCTAATCATGATGTAGCTAAAGCCTATTACTTACCTATAATTTGTTACTTGGTTATTTTCTTTTTTGGCTACAAGTTCTATAAAGTAAAAACAGCATAACAACCATTTGAATTTGTTGCCATAAAATAAAAAACGCTCCGGAATCTCACCCGGAGCGCTAAGTTACGAAAGTAACTATCAACGAAGCCGCAATCAAATATTACCGTATGAATGAAGCGGATCTTACTATTTAAAATAGTTAAAAAAGCGTATTTTCTGTATAATATATGTGCGCGCAATGGGCACAAAATTAAAATGCCCCCAAAACTAAAGTCAGGGGGCATTTTCTACACTATTATAAATTAATTGCCATAAGCCGGGTTTTGCGTTAAGTTTGGATTAAGGCCCCGCTCAATCTGTGGAATAGGATACAGATCGCGACCGGCAGGTATTGTTACACCATAAGTAGCCTTAACAAAATCAATAGCAACTCCAGCTCGCCTTAAGTCGTAAAAAGTAGAGTACTCACCCGAAAGTTCGTGCCTGTACTCGCTATATACCATCGGCAGTGGGTCAGTTATAGGGGTGGTTTTATCGCCATCAACCATAACAGCTGGTGCTACCCCACCCCATGCACGGTCTCTAACTAACTTCAACGATGCCAATCCTCCGGCAACATCTCCTGTCCTTATCTGGCATTCAGCTTTACTTAACAGGATTTCTGCATAACGTAACAAGATCTGGTTCTGTGCACCAAAAATTGTTGAATTGCCTGAATTTGCATCAAGCGTTGGGTCGCGCCACATTTTTTCACAGTAATAACCTGTGCGCAATTGTGTATTGTCTGATCCCAACCAAGGTTTGGTTTTGGTTCCACACGTGTTAATGATCTTTCCATCATCACCTATATAACGCGGATCACCTGCAGCAAAACCAGCTTTAACCAATGGGTAGCCCGCAATGCCACCTCTGCCAATAATACCGGGGCTTATATTGGGGTCGCCGGGGCCAATAACAGTAGCCAGTTTGCGCTTATCGCCGGCCTGGTAAGACGTATATAATTCAGGGCTTGCATAATCATAGCCAAAGTTTGATATTTCTTCGGGCCAGCTAAAATCAGAGATCCAGGCTACTTCGTTACCTGCACCCCAGCTCTGGGTTCCTGCAACGTCAAACTGAACTTCAAATATAGATTCAGGACTGTTCTGATGATCATATTCGTTAACATCAATAAAATTTGGCAGCAACGTATACTTTCCGTTTATCTGGTTAAAAGATGCTAAAGCTGCTGCATAATCCTTAACCCACATTTCAGCAGCGCCTTCAAAACTATATGCCGCGCCCTTTGTGGCCCGGCCCAATTCACTGGCAGGCAGGCCTTCTTTCCATGGCAATAAGCTTGCGGCGGCTTTCATGTCTGATATCACCTGTTTAAATACCTCATCCTGCGTATTCCTGGGCCTTAAACCAAGGTTAGCCCCGGTTGTTAGCTCTAAAGGTACCGCGCCAAAACTTGCACCAAGATAATAATAGGTCATTCCGCGTAAAAAATAAGTTTCCCCGGTCAGGCGGTTTGCCAAATCTGTAGTAAGTACCCCCCTGGCTTTCATATCTGCAATAATTGGCAGTGCTGAGTTTGCGCGCGCTATACCAACATAAGCACGTGTCCAAAAGGTTTCGATCGCTGAAAAATCCGCTGGAATTGCATAGGTATTATAAAACCGGTCATTCCCCCAGTTAAAAAAATCGTGCGATTGAAAATTGGCATAATACCAAATCGACTTCTTTAACAAATCAGCGTTCTGGTAAGTATCATAAATTGAATTTATCAGCGCTACCCCATCAGCCGCTTTATTAAAAAAAGCATCTGCAGTAGTCTGCTGCGTGTTTGTTTGATCCAGAAAGTTCTTTTTACAGGCCAGCGGGACCATCAATGCCGCTATCAGGACGAGTAATGAATATTTTATATTTAGTTTCATATCTTTAAGTTTTATCTATCTCTTTATTAAAACGTTACATTTATTCCCAGTGTGTAAAATTTAGATGAAGGATACGTGCCTTCGTCTACACCTGATGCGGTTGCACTTGCCTGGGAAGAACCGGTTTGCGGGTTTGTACCTGTTGCATTTCCAATTTCAGGATCAAGACCGCCGTATTTTGTAATAGTGAACAGGTTTTGCGCAGAAAAGTATAACCTTATTTTTGTTACCGCAATTTTTTTCACCAGGTCTGCCGGTAAAGCATACCCTAGTGTTATATTTCTTAATCGCAGGTAACTGCCATTTTCAACATACTGACTTGATGCAACGTTATTACCACTAACATCATCATTGTATGTAACCCGTGCATAACGGTTTGAAGGGTTAGCGGGTGTCCAATGGTTCAGGTAATAATCTAACCCCACGTTTTCAACTCCAACAAAACCCGGAGCCTGGAAACTTTCAAGGTTTCTTTGCTGGTAGTTAAATATTTTATTGCCATAAGTACCGTAGAAATATGCGTTAAAATCAAATGCCTTGTAAGATAGGTCCAGGTTTAAACCACCATAAAATTTGGGGATGGGGCTACCCAAACTTGTCCTGTCAGACGGGGTTATCTGGCCATCGCCATTTGTGTCTTCGTAATAACGATCACCCGGCTGAGTTGTTGCTTTCTGATAATAAGGGGTGCTTGGATGCTGAGCTGCTGCCTTTGCATTTAATGCATCAATCTGGCCCTGCGACTGGAAAATGCCAAGAGATTTATATCCGAAAAATTCGCCAACAGGCTGCCCTATATTTGTTTCACTAAAGGTGCTCCAGCCATCAGCTGTTAAACCGCCCAATGTAACAAGGTTATTTATAAAACTGGTGTTTTTGTTGATGCTCAAAAGCTTATTAGTAACAGTTGTAACAGACAAGCCTGCACCATATCTAAAATCCTTTGCGCTATGGTTATAATTTAAGGCAAATTCAAAACCTTTATTATCAATGCTGCCAACATTTTGAGTTGCATAGGCAAATCCTGTTTGAGTAGCTGTAGGAAGAGTTAACAAGAAATCTTTAGATTTTTTGTTATAATAATCAACCGTAAACGTAAGATCGCCATGTAAAAAGGCTATGTCCATGCCTATATCGGTTTGTTTGTCAGTTTCCCATTTCAGGTTTGGGTTCTCCAATTGAGTAAGGGCAATTCCCGGCTGATAAATCTTATTAAATGCATAACCTACGTTATTGCCCGAGCTGGCCGGACCGCCTGATGTATAGAGCGCTGCATATTGAAACAGACCAATTGAACCCTGGTTACCTACCTCACCGTAACTACCTCTGAACTTTAGATCAGAAATCCAATCGACGCTTTTTAAGAATGATTCTTCCTTGGCTTTCCAGGCTATAGCACCCGATGGAAATACGCCATATTGATGGCCCTTATCAAACTTTGAAGATCCGTCCCTTCTTACAGTACCGGTTATAAGATACCTATCATTAAACTTATAGCTTAACCTTGCAAATTGTGATGCAAGTGAATAGGTTTGCTGGTTACCAAAGGCGGTAAGGTTTTGAACCTGGCCTAAATCTCTGATAGCATTATTAGGCAAATTATTTCCGCTGCCGCCTACCTGCCTGAAGGTGTTTTCCTGCTCAGAAACACCACCTACAAAATCTATATTGTGTTTGCCAAAAGTTTTGTTGTATGATATGGTGTTTTCCCACAACCATTCAAAGGTATTATTGGCACTTTGAGAATAAACACTCAGCTGATTTGCCCCGCCCAGACCATATTGATCATTTGAACGATTATCCTGAGGCTGAAAATAATAACCTGAAAAATCGCTGGTGTTTACACCTGCGTTGGTCTTAATTTTAAGGCCGTCAATAATAGTGGCTTCCAGTGAAGAGTTTGCCAAAAAGTAATTATTTAAGTTTTTGTAATCATTAGTTTCGATATTATAAACCGGGTTACCCCAGCTTTTGGTATATATGTTTACGGGGTTATAAAAGCCATAATTACCATTAGCATCTTTAATTTGATTGGTAAATTTATTACCTGTGATAGTAGGGATCAGTTCCGTCAACTGCTGTAATGAACCTGTTCCATACGGGTTATTTTGATCCTGCCGTGAATATTTAGCACTTGATGAAGACTTAAGCCAACTATTAATGCTGTAATCTACATTCATACCCAGGTTAAGCCTTTTAAAATATGAACCCAAAACTATACCCTTTTGGTTATAATAGCCGGCTGAAAATGCTGTCTGAACTTTATCATTCCCTCCACGGATAGCCAGGTTATAATTTTGTTTTAACCCATTGCGATAAACCGCATTCTGCCAATCAACATTAGTAAGTGATGCCGGATCGCTCCACTCGGGCAATTCATTAAAACCGCCTTCTACTGCATGGTCTTCGTTAGCCAGTGTGGCCCATTGATTAGCATTAAGTACCTTATATTGCTTCGGTTTAGTTTGTAATGATGCATATGCATCAAGAGAAACCTGCACGCCGTTTTTCCGGCCTTTTTTGGTAGTAACGATCACTACACCATTTGCCGCCCTTACACCATAAATAGCAGTGGCTGATGCATCTTTCAATACATCAATGGTAGCAATGTCATTAGGGTTGATATTATTAAGCCCGCCAGATATCGGGTAACCATCAACAACGTATAAAGGGTCATTATTGGCGAGGCTGCCAACACCGCGGATTACTACGCTAACGCTATTGCCCGGAGCACCGTCATTATTGGTAACCTGCACGCCTGCAGCACGGCCCTGTAAAGCCTGATCTAACGACGTAACGGGTATTTTCGCGATAGTTTCAGCATTAACTGAACTGATAGAACCTGTCAGATCCTTACGCTTGGTTGTACCGTAACCTACTGATACTACTACCACCTCATTTAAATTGCTTACAGTAGCTGCCAACTTAACATTGTAAACACTACCGCTGCCTACCGGAATCTCCTGGGATAAATAACCGACGAAACTAAAAACCAGCGTTGAGTTATCCGGAACTGATAATTTAAAGGAACCATTAACATCAGTAACCACACCGATTGACGTTCCTTTAACCTTAACACTTGCGCCCGGGATGGCGAGGCCATCTGCCGTGGTTACACTACCTGTAATCTGCCGTGTTTGGGCAACGACTGCATAACAGGTAAATAAAGTCAGCAAAAAAACGAGGAGCGCCTTTTTGCAACTATTGAGTTTGTAAAACAGTAAATCTTTCTTCATTTTGGTTCATTTAAGATTAAATTTTAATTATAAAGGTTGGTTATCACCGTATTATAATGCTGCAGGCTTACGAGTTTATTTAAATCGAAAACCATAGGTATGACAAATTTTAACTATGTGGATTTCTAATCCTCGCCTACTTCAAATAGTAGCCCGCATTTATATAATTGGTTATTTTATAAATTTATACAGGATAGGATAAAAGGGATAACACTATTGATAACGATTATAGCACAAATGTTAATCAGATTTAATATGACTGATAATCAATTAATTACATGAATTTTTATCAAAATTTCATTACTAAATGCTATAATAATCATAACTTAATTTATCATTATTGGCATAGTAAATAATAGTATGGCTATGTTGATATTATAGGTTATCGTTCTGCGGCGAAGCTGGTTAATTTATGTTGAACCGGATATCGGGAATTAAATCCCAGTTAAAACGAAGAAGATTTGCACTAAAGGCACTATTATATTTGTGAGGTGTTGAGCGTGGCCTGGCATCTAAACAATAAAATCAAACTCACATTGTTTATTCCATTAAAAGCTTTTTATGCCTGTTGGTTTAACTTTTAAAATATTCCCTTGCGGGTCAAAGTTCAAACTATCCAGGCATAGCTCTCGCAATACATATTCTTTTTTTTGCGGATGGATGCGATGGTACAAAATGTAGTATTGTCCATTTTTTTTAAAAACGCTATGGTGGCCAGGCCCTACGGTTGTGCTATCTGAACTGCTTGAAAGTATTGGATCATTTTTTCCTTCGGTCCATGGGCCAAAAGGGGTTTTGCTTACCGAATACCTGATTTGATAAGTAGCATCTATTGCCTTGCCGTATGAGTACATTAAATAATATAAGCTGTTTCGCTTAACCATATGTGGTGCTTCGAAATAATGGGGCGGGGTAATATCTGCAGGTTCCCCATCAAATGTTACCATGTCTTTTTTCAACTTCACCGCCATGCAATGCCCGTTCACCCAGTTAAAACCCGACCCCCAATATAGATAAGCCTGTCCATCCTGATCAATAAAACAATCCGGATCGATATTATGAACTCCCGGGTATTTGTTCCCTGCCACTAAAGGGGTATTATCGGCCTTTGCATTTTTCCATGGACCAAGTGGTTTGTCACTTACTCCCACCCAAACCTCACTGCCTACTGCAACATACATATAAAATTTGCCGTTTGCTGCCTTTCTTACAGATGGCGCCCATACCATAGATCCATTGGAAGTTGCACTTGTGCAGGCTTCTTTTGTTGGCCAGTTGATATGTTTGGTTTCAAAATTTATAAAGTCCCTGGTTACCAGAACGCCCAGTTCATTGCCGCCCCAGGGATCAATTGTAGCATAGATATAGAAAGTACCCTTATCTTTTATTATTGCAGGATCAGCATAATAGCCTTTAACTATTGGATTATTGATAAGTTCTTTTTGAGCGTATGCTATTTGCGAAAAATTAAAAACCAGGACAATTATTATAGATTTTATTATATGATTTTTAATGACGCTCATAAACTTCAATTTGCTATAACTTAACAATCATTGCCTTGCCAATATAGCTAATACTTTTATCTGCTTTATTACTGATCCCGATATTTTCGCCATGCCCTTCTTTTACCAAAACGATATTGAAAGTATGCTTTTTTACCATACCCGGAAAACTACCTTTACGGTCAGTGATGGTTAACTGACGCGTTTTATCATTCCATTTAAAACTGAACGTTGATGAATTACCTTTTTCGTAATTATAGTTATCGTTCTCATCTTCATAAAACTTAAACTCTCCGTTAGCACCGGGGTAAATCCGCAGCTCAATTGCACCGGCCGGTTTTTCGGTAGCATATTCAACATTTGGCCCCATAGGCACTACAGAACCTGCTTTAACATAAAGCGGCATGGTTTCTATTGGCGCATCAGCATCAATGGTTTGGCCGCCATTTAGCATTTCACCTGTCCAAAAATTAAACCACTTGTTTCCTTTTGGCAAATACACTTTTCTGGTTTTTGTTTGAGCACTTGCATTATTGCTTGAGTAAAATTGCTGAGTTACCGGGTTAACCAAAAAAGCGGGACCAAACATGTACTGATCAGGAATGTTATAAACGTTTTTATCGTTTCTGAAATCAAAGGCAAGGGAACGCATTATGGTATAATTTTCGTTGGTAACCTTAGCGGCCAGCGAGTAGGTATATGGCAGCAAACGATACCGCAGCTTATCATAATTTAGCAGGATGGCTTTGGTTTTATCATCCCAGTTTTTTGAAAATAAAGCCCTTTCACCTTTACCATGGATGCGCATTATCGGGCTAAATGTTCCGAACTGGAACCAGCGCGTAAACAGCTCACGGTATTTTGGAAGCGACCAATCAGGAATA
Organism: Mucilaginibacter sp.; assembly: GCF_028288225.1. Lineage (GTDB taxonomy): Bacteria > Bacteroidota > Bacteroidia > Sphingobacteriales > Sphingobacteriaceae > Mucilaginibacter. The sequence continues at coordinate 69,197 of NZ_JAQBOC010000033.1, read as the reverse complement.
CCATCTTTATCTACTCTTGACAGATAGCCTCCGATATCTGAGGTCCAGTAAGGAATCCCGGATACGCAGGCATTAATGCCCTGCGGGATTTGATTTCGTAAGGAAGCGAAAGTACAGGTGATATCAGACGACCATAATGTAGCCGCATTACGTTGCTCGCCGGCAAATGACTGACGGATAAGCAAAACAGCACGTTTGCCCGGAATATCCTTACGCCACCCTTTGTAAAGCCCTTTAGAATGCTCCAATGAATAGGTATTGAAATAATCTATCCCCTTACCTACAGAAAAGTCAGCTTTACGGCGCACATCAAGTAAGCTGCCATTGTCAGGTTCACATTGGTCAACCCACCATGCATCCCAGCCATAGCGTTTTACAACGCTGTCACGGGCTTGCTCCCAGTACCTGTCTCTTGCTTTAGGATTATGAGCATCGTAATAAGTATCAAAAGTATGAGTAACAAAATTGTCCCATGTAATGCTGGTTAAAAAGCCTTTGCTTTTTAAGTCATCGAAATCTTTAGTACCGCTTCCAAATACCGGCCAGATAGAGATCATGGCATGCATGTTTGCTTTATGCAATTCATCTATCATTGCCTTCGGATCAGGGTATCTTTCAGGGCTCATGACATGAGACCCGATTGGCAACGGCGACCACCAGTACCAATCCTGCACTATCGCATCAACAGGGATATGGTTTTTACGATAATTATCTTTAACACCAAGGATCTCCCCTTGCCTGGTGTACTTATCTTGCGATTGAAATAATCCGAACGACCATTTTGGATACATTGGGGCCTTGCCTGTGGCGGTTCTGTACAGATCAATAATATGATCGAAATCAGGCCCGTAAAAAAAGTAATAGTCTACCATTTTACCACTTTCTGATATGTATTTATATTGGGTGTTATCAGCCTCGGCACCATAAAAATTTGATGCAGCATAATTGTCCCATAACAAACCATAGCCTTTGTTTGATAACATAACCGGAATTGCTCCCGTCATGTATTTTATTAGCATTTCCTGGTTGCGCCCTTTGTAGTTGATAGAGAGCGAATCTTCAGGATGGCAGCCTAAGCCAAAAAGCGCTTCATCGGCCGGTGAGTTAAATTTAGTAGTGCAATTATAGGTGGCGATCCCAGCTATGGTTGCCGGTTCCATGCTTTTGTTTTCAACACCTTCTGAGGTTATAACTACTCCACTTTTGTCGCTATAAGTTATAGCATTCGTGGTTTTATTAATTGTGATATTAAGTTTTGATGTGGAAACAATGATTTGTCCACCGCGCTCTGAAATAGTGAATGAGGCTTTCTCTTTCCATGTATTATTCACAACCAAAGAGTTTTTTTGAGGGAAGGCATCAAGAATAGTGTACTTAACTTCTATGATATCCGCTTTACAAACCCGTATATCCATTAAACCCTTGTCCAGCTTAAAAACAACGCCATTCGCATTTTTAGTGTAAGAAATTACCGAGGCTTTAGTTGAATGTGAGGCTGCCAGGCTAATTATTAAAAGTGCGGCTAATTTTAAAAGTAGTGTTTTAGTTGAATGTCTTTTCATTTGTATCCTATTCATATTTACAAGCTGTGCATTTTTAAATTTCTGCTTTACCCAGAGGCTAAAACTACTGCCGTTTTTTAAAAACAAATAACAACATTGATAATATGTATAATACAAATGTTTACTAAAGGCAAAATTTTGTTGTTAAACAGTGCGCTTATGCATTTATAAATATCATTGGTTAAAATATCACCTGATAAACTTCAGTTTTTTACTTACGTGCTTTATCCACTCCCAGGCAAATAATTCATGCCCGTTGGCATTGGATGAATCCCATCCCACAGCCAATATTCTACAGGCGGATTCTTTTCTGCCGCTTTATTGAAACTATCCTGTAATGGAACATATATGGCATTAAATTCAGCGGCAAGACATAGCGTTGTGTTATTAACTTTTTGCGCCGGTGATATTATATTTCAATCCCTTTTTTGTGTTAAAGCTTGTCACATAACCGTTAGTGGTTTTTTTGGAGATTACCCGCATACCTGTAATTTTCAAAGGTTCGTTGCTCCGGATAACGCATTTGCCGCCAACTACAGCCAAAATGGATGCGGTTGTTATTTTTTTGTTTTTCCAGTTCATGCTCACCTCAAAATTACCTCTGGCTTTTAAGCCGGAAATTTCCCCGGTGGCCCAGGCATCAGGAAGAGCAGGCAATAATTGGATTTCATTGTTCTGACTTTGTAAAAGCATTTCGGCCATGCCGGATACGCCTCCAAAGTTCCCGTCTATCTGAAAAGGCGGGTGAGCATCAAACAGGTTAATATATGAGCCACCACCACCCGAGTAATTTGTTCCGGCTACATTGGTTGCCCGTAACAGGTCTTTTAACATTTTATAGCTGTGGTTTCCGTCAAGCAACCTTGCCCAAAAATTAATTTTCCATGCAAGGCTCCAGCCGGTGCCTTCATCACCCCGCAATTCGAGCGTCTTTTTTGCAGCAGCCGTTAGCTCCGGCGTATTTACGGGCGAGATCTGGTTGCCGGGGAAAAGGCCGAATAAGTGTGATACATGGCGGTGATGCGGCTCAGGGTCTTCCCAATCCTTATACCACTCCTGCAGGTTACCTTTTTTACCAATATGGAAAGGGTATAATTTAGCCTTTTTAGCAATGATGGTGTCGCGGAACACTTTATCTTCCCCCAGCTCATTCGAGGCATCTATCACATTTGTAAACAGGTCACGGATAATTGACATATCCATTGTTGTGGCTATTGATACACTGGCCCTTTTGCCTTTGTCATCAAAAAAAGCATTCTCCGGCGATACTGATGGCGCCGTTACCAGGTATCCGTCTTTATCCTCAACCAGCCAGTCCTCACAAAATTCAGCAGCGCTTTTCATTATCGGATAGGCCACCTCTTTCAAATATTTTTTATCTTTTGTAAACTGGTAATGCCACCACAAGTGCTGCGAAAGCCAGGGCGATCCCATTGTCCAGTTAGCCCATGTAGGGTCGCCGTTGCCTTTATCGCCAACCGGGTTTGACAATGCCCAAATATCACTGTTATGATGCAATGCCCAGCCTTTTGCATGGTAAAACTCCTTAGCCGTAATCTTACCTGTAACGGCCACATTTTTTATAAAATCAATAAATGGCATGTGCATTTCTGAAAGATTGGCCACTTCGGCAGGCCAGTAATTCATTTGCACATTTATATTGGTGGTATAGTTTGAGCTCCAGGGCGGGCGCAATTCTTTATTCCAGATTCCTTGCAGATTGGCAGGCACACCACTGGTACGCGAGCTTGAAATAAGCAGATAACGGCCATACTGAAAGTAAAGCGTTTCCAGTTCCGGGTCTTTCGCTCCTTTGGTGTATGATATTAGCCGCTCATCGGTAGGTAATTTGGCATTGGTGTTATCAGCCGGGGTTGCAAGTTTAAACGATAGGCGGTTAAAGTAATGGTGGTAATCAGCATAGTGCCGGGTTAATAATGCCGGCCAACTTTTTATTGAAGCTTTGTTAAGGTATTGCGTTGCTATCTTATTTTCATCTTTTCCTTCAGAAACAGGGCACTTATCAAAACCATTAAAACTGGCTGCAGCCGAAAGAAAAATAGTTACATCGGTAGCATTTTTCACGGTTATACCACTGGTATCAGCACTTATCCGCCCATCTTTACTTAATGCTTTTACCTGCAGCTCAAAGCGCATGCCCTTGCAGCCAGCGCTATCATCATAGGTAATTGGGTTGGCAGAGTCAATGTAGTTCGGCTGTGCATGTGCGGGCGCTTTTCCTTTCAAAGCTATCTCATTGGCTGATACCGCAACTGTATGGTATTTTAAAAGACTTGAAGCACCAACTTTAAAATTTAATTGACCGGCCTTACTTGCAGTAAGGTGTATCACAATCACTTGGTCGGGCGCAGAGCTGATTACCTGCCTGGTGTAGGTTGTTCCGTTAATTGTATAACGGGTGGTTGAAATAGCATCCCGGATATTGAGGTCGCGGTAATACGATGAAGGTATAGTGTCCTTTAAATCCTGGGTAATGATAAGATCACCCAGCGGCAAATATGACTCTGAATAATAACCCTGCATTTTCTTTGCGTAATTATAGGCTTTTGCATAGTCATCTTCTTTGAAAAGCGCTTCCCTGGCCAGTAATAAATTAGCATAAGCATCGGGGTTTACATTTGTACGCACAGGGCCACCAGTCCACAAAGTAGCTTCATTTAATTGAATAAGCTCGCGCTTAACGCCTCCAAACACCATAGCACCCAAGCGACCATTACCTATAGGCAAAGCATCCGTCCAAACTTTTGCCGGCTTTTTGTACCAAAGCTTTAAATTATCCTGGCATAACGCATGAAACGGAATTATACAGATTAGCAAGATGAGGAGTTTTTTTATCATAAAGGTCGTTGTTGCGGAGGTAGGAATTTGGCGTCAAGGATCAGGAAAAAAAAATGATATTCAAGGATTATTTTAAATTTTAAAATTGTTCCTTCTGTTTTCCTGACGCTTGATTTTTAACTCTTGATTCTTCTTACAGTTACTGGGCAGAAAATTTAAATAACGCCGCCCCATGCTTATTAATTTGCTGGTGAAAACTTTGCTTAAACACTCCCAGGTCCTGCTTTTTCCACAGATCCCTCACCGCTATTTTTTTTATAAGGCCCACAGATGCAAAAGACAGATCAATATCCTGGGGTTGCTCGCTTAAATTAAACATAGCCACATACACATCCTTACCGCCTTGGGCATGTGAATACCATATCATTTTTCCATCCTTTTCATATAGTTGCCGCGGGTTTTCTCCTTGCTGGTTCACTGCCAAAACTTCGCTATTGGTAAATAAGCTTAACTCAAAAGGCCTGTTTTCGGGAAGGTTGCCACCAAGCATCAGCGGCGAGCGGAAGATGCTCCAAAAGGTCATGTGTGTGTATTCTTCATCTTCGGTAAACCTGCTGTACCTTTCTTCGCCAACAGGGCCGCGTTTTGATAGCTTACCAATCTGAATCATATCACAATCCGGCCAATGGCCAGGGTTGCTCACTCCTACCCACTGTTTTGCATAGTTCATCATCCCTGTTATCTCTTTCCAATTGTCCCAAAAGTCATCGGCCATACGCCACATGTTTGCATATTGAACAGCGTGATCTGCCTCTGCTACAGGCGTAGCACCCGGTGATAAGCTCAATACTATCGGCCTGCCGCAATGTGCAATTGCCTTGCTGTAGCCTTCAACTTCCGGCTCACTATATGGCCTCGAAAGATCATCCACCTTAATAAAATCAACACCCCAGTCGGCGTACAGCTCTAAAAGCGAATTTAAATATTCCTGTGCGCCTGGCTTCTTCATATCAAGCCCGTACATGTGGTTCATCCAGGGGCATTTTGAATTGGTGTCAGCAACCATATCTGCCGTTATTCCATTAGTTCCCTTAACCGGCGACTTGGCCCACACGGCCTGGCGTGGAATGCCCCGCATTACATGAATCCCAAATTTCAAACCCAGGGAATGTACATATGTCGCCAGCGGCCCAAACCCCTTACCGCCAAACGCTGAAGGGAACTTGGTTGGTTGCGGGTTTAGCCTGCCCCATTGATCCATTGTTAACCAGGGGATGTATGAACCATCCTGCAACCTTGATTGAAATGGGTTGCCGATGTTGCTTCCCGGAGGGTTATCATACGACCATAAAAAATCAACCACTACATATTGCCAGCCGTATTGTTTCAGGTTTTTGGCCATATAATCCGCATTTGCTTTTACTTCATCCTCATGCACGGCAGACCCAAAACAGTTATAACTGTTCCAGCCCATTGGCGGTGTTTGTGCCACCGTTTGTGCGGACGAGGAATTAAAAAAAGATATAAAAGCGGCAATAATAAAAGTATGTATATATTTCATTGGGATTTCAAATTCGATCAAATGTTTTAATTAACGCTTTATTCCGCAATTAAGCAAAGTTTTCTTCTTTTTCTTTACTCCGCATCTCAATAATATATTCTGATGGGAGCATTCCAAATTCTTCTTTAAATACTTTGGCAAAATATGCGGCATTATTAAAGCCTACCTCATAAGCAACATTGGCAATGCTCAGCTTGCTTTTCTCTAACAATTGCACCGCTCTTTTTAAACGAATGGTCCTTATGCAATCAACAGGGGTTTTACCGGTAAGCGTTAATAATTTTTTATAAAGTGATACCCTGCTCAGGTTTAAATTCCTGCTTAACTCTTCAACAGAAAAATTGGGATTGGTGATATTCTTCTCAATGCTGGCAAAGGCATTTTTTAAAAATTTCTCATCTTCTGATACCACAACTATATCCCTGGCCTCTACATCTACCTGCTTTTGATACGTTTTCTTCATTGTTTGCTGGATCCTTAACAGGCCGTGGATTTTTGACAGCAAGATCTCAAAGTTAAAAGGTTTTACAATATAGTCATTAGCACCACTGTCTATACCGGCAAGCTGATCGTTTTGCCCTGTTAGCGCAGTTAATAAAATAATAGGGATCTGGGCAGTCCTACTATCTCCTTTTATTTTTTTACACAGGTCCAAACCATTCATTTCTGGCATATTAACATCACTTACAATAAGTTTGGGATGTAACGCAAGTGCTTTTTGCCAGCCGTCTTTACCGTTTACCGCTTCTATTATATGAAAGCTGTGTTTTAAATTGTCTTTCAGATAAAATCTTAAATCATCATTATCCTCTATCAATAAAACAGTTGATTTTTTAGCTAAACCATTTATATTATCTATATTTTGTAAACCAGGATCTGATATTTTCTCCGGCTTAGGCACAGCAACCGGCTGTTCTTCATGCAAATCCCCAACAGGAAGCTCTATAATAAAACAGGTGCCATAGTCGGGTTCGCTTTCTATTTTTATCGTCCCGCTATGCATTTTTATAAATTCCTTTGTGATAGATAAACCTATCCCGCTACCCTGGTTCAGCAAGCTTTCGGGCATATTATCCTGAAAAAAGCGCTCAAAGATCTTTTCCTGGTTTTCTACAGGTATGCCAATGCCGGTATCAATCACCTTTATCACGAGTATTTTTTGATCTTTTGCAAACTCATCCGGAGCCGATAAATTTAGCATAACACTAATGTAACCGCCCGATGCTGTAAATTTAAAGGCATTGGAGAGCAGGTTAAACAGGATCCTTTCTATCTTATCATGATCGAAATTGGTGACAAACGAATTCACTTCGCTCTCAAAAAGGTATTGAATTTGCTTTTGATGAGCAACATCTGTAAACGAAGAACAAACATCCCTTATAAATTGTATGATATCGCCCTTTTTTAAACAAAGCTTTAGCTCATTATATTCCATTTTACGAAAATCAAGCAGCTGGTTAACCAGGTTAAGCAAGCGCTTCCCATTTCTTTTTATCATTACAAGGTGTTGTTGCTGCTCGGGTTTGTCTGTTGTTTTAATCAGATCATCAATTGGCGATATTATCAATGATAAAGGAGTGCGGAACTCGTGGCTTACATTGGTAAAAAACTTAATTTTCATCAAATCAAGCTGATGCATCCGGCGCGCCTCTTCACGTTCATTTTCAATTTTTCGCTCTTCTTCCAGTTTATCCTGTTTTATCCTGAATTCATTTTTTAGTTTAAGGATCCCTTTATGGCGTACATAAAATAAAAGGAAAACTACACTTATAAAATAAAGCAGGTAAGCCAATGGCGATTTCCAAAACGGTGGCAATACCCTGATGTTAAGCGTTATGGTATTTGTATTTTCAGGATCGTTTATATTGCCGGCTCTAACTTTAAATATATAGTCACCTGCATCTAAATTTGTATATGTTGCCTTACGGGTGCTATTAGGGGCCGAAAGCCATTGTTTGTCAAATCCTTCCAACTTATACTGGTAAACAACTTTGTCGGGATTAAAATACTCGCAGGCTGCAAACTCAATGCTAAAGTCGTTCTCATTATGGTTCAATGTTAAATTTTTAGTATCTGTAATTGAACTTTTAAGTACCACATTACCCTTTATGGTATCGCCAACAGTAACACTTTTGTTAAATAACTGAAAATCGGTAAATAATAATTTGGGTTTGTTTTTAGTAATATTTATATTCTGCGGGTTAAACAGGTTAAATCCGTGTGCCCCACCAAATATCAATTGCCCTTGCCGGGTTTTAAATGCCGAATAGGCATTAAATTCGCGGCCCTGCAAGCCGTCAAACTCATCAAACTTATTGATCAGGAACCTGATATTGTTACCTGCTTTAACAGGCTTAATACTAGCCAGCCCGTTTGCTGTGCTTATCCAAATTTTACCATTGTCATCCTCCAAAACTTTTAAAACATCATTACCCGGTATTCCATTTGCTTCATTAAGATTATAGAACTTATTAGTTTGTGCGTTTAAAATACTTAAACCATCCTTTGTGCCTATCCACATCATCCCTTTACTATCCTGGATAATGCTGTTTACATCATTACCTATCAAACTGTTAGGATTATTCGGCTGATTTACATAATGTTTGGCTAAACTTTTACCTTTTCCAATAAAATCAACCCCTTTATCCCGGCCTATCCAAATATTTTTTTGTTTATCCTCATAAATAACTGCAGTATAGCTGGAGAGCATTTGATAATTGGGATGTAAAAAGCTGTTTGAGGCCCTGTCAAAAATATTGGTACTGCCGGCAAACGTTCCCACCCAAAGTTTTAATGAAGAGTCTTCCATAACACTATAAACACGGTCGTCGGATATACTCGATGGAATATTATCATTATGCCGATAATGGATAAATTTTTTTCCGTCAAAACAATCCAGCCCTCCAAAATAGGTGCCTATCCAAAGCTTGTGTTCATGATCAATACATAAGCTGATTACTATGTTATTGGCTAAGCTATTAGGATCGTTAGGATCGTGTTTATATTGGATATATTTTTTTGTGACCGAATTATAGTTAAGCAGCCCGCCTCCGTTTGTGCCTATCCATAAATTCCCTTTGGCATCATCGGCAAAACAATCAACATCTTCATAAGGCAGGCTTTTACTGTCAGAAACATAGTGCCGGATAAGCGGGAACCGGATTATACTTTTATGATAATAGCTGATCCCCTGTTTAAAAGTACCAGCCCAAATTATGCCGGTATTATCTTTATAAAGCACCACACTATTACCTTGTAAAGACTTGGGATCATCTTCCCTGTTTAAAAGATATTGAATGCTGTTGTTTATGGGGTCTACCAGGTTAATACCGCCATGGTCGGTTCCTATCCAAATTTTGTTGTCATCGCCGAGTATAATATTGTTTATAACATTATAGTTAAGCCTTATATTACCCGTTTCAGTGCTAAAATGATCAAGAGCTTTTGTTTTTACATGATAGCGGTAAATGCCAACAGAACTGCCTGCGGCAAATAGCCATAAATTATCGTTATTATCAAACGTTGCCGAATAAAGCTCTGGCCTGTAATTGTTAACCTTAGCCAGGCTGTTTGACCTGGAAATAATGGTATTGGTACGGGGATCTAATTTTTCAATTTCGCCATCGGTGTAAATCAGCCACATAAAGTTATGGCTATCCTCAACAACATCTGTAACCACGTTTGAATGCAATATTGAAATTGACTTGTTATTAGTGCTGCTGAAGAAATTGGTGGTATTGCTTTTAGGATGATAGCAGTATAACCCTTCATTATTTGTTAAAAACCAAAAATTACCTTGTCGGTCTTTCTTAATTGTAGTTAGCTGATCTGTAAAAACATTATACCTTTCAAGTTCCTGTGAAACATCGTTTAAAAACTTTTCGGCAGTGGAATTATAAATACTAAAGCCGCTATGTGTTTTTATCCAGAGCTTCTTTCCTGGTCCTTCAAAAATACTTGCAACCGAATTTTCAGCTAATGAATTGGGATCATTTGCTGAATGTTTAAACACCCTGAACTTATACCCATCATACCTGTTTAGCCCGGAAATAGTACCGAACCACATAAATCCGTTGGCATCTTTAAAAACGCTGCTTACCTGGTTAATTGAAAGCCCGTTGGTAATATCCAAATGCGAGAACTGATACGCCGTATTTTGAGCATACAAGCATTGCTGCGTTATACTAAACAGTAAAACATATATGTAAACTTTAAAGCGCATAATATTAGTTACAGGTATTATTGGCACTACCTAAAAAAGCATATTACAATGCTAATGTACTGAATAATTGTAAATATAACACTAATTAGCATTTAGCCGTATAGCCGGTTAACTTAATTATTCCATTAATTATTTTTTTAATGCAAATCCAACCTTATTTGCTGAACGTAATAGGTTTAATTTTGGTTGATAAGAATGTACCTTGTAAAGGTACCTATTTAGAGGAATAACAGGATGCCGCAAATTTCCTTTTGTAAAACTATAGCATTATAATTTTTTACATTCCACAAAAGTTAATGTTTAATATAAAAAATATTAACTAAAGGGTTATAGGCGGCTGAATTACCAAAATTTACAGATTAAAAGTAGCCTTAATTAACATGATGCGACCCGGAATGGTGTACGTATTGGATGTAAATGTATTTGCCGATAAATAAAGCGCATTATATTTTTTTGTGTTAAAAAGATTATTGGCGCTTAGCTCAACATCTGTATTGATCTTGTTAAACCTGTACCTTACCGATGCATCTGCAAAAATGTACTTTTGGTTATTAAGCTGATCCTGGTGGTTATAATAATCATCTCCCGATAACTTAATGAACAGGTTAACCAGCGGGTTATAACTTATGGATGCCTGCTGGTAAATACTTTTTATAGCTGTACCTGAAGTCGAAACCGGCGACTTGCTGCTGAGCTGGTTATAAATTACTTTATAGCTGATATTCAGCACATCGGTTATTTTTGTTTCGGCGCTTGCACTTTCAGTTGCCGATATGGTTTTATAGGGTAAAAGAATGTTATTTTGAAGCTGGTTTGAACTGTTTGACTGCCATGACACGCCCCCGCTGATGGTTGTGCGTAAAGCAAACACATACTTGCTGATGTAGCCATTAAGCATCCATGAGTTTGTATGGTTAACATATGGCAGCACTATGTTTTGCTCAATGTTGTTATTGATAATGCTTGAGGTAATGTTATTGGCGGTTATATGATTGTATGATGCTGTAATGCTAAAAAAGAAAAGCGTGATGGCTTTGCGGTAATTAAAGCCAAGTGCTGCGGTTTGGTCCTTTTGCTCTGTAAGGTCGGAATTATTGGCATTTAGTGTACGGTAATCTTTTAAAACATATCCGCGATAGATATCCTGGATGCTGCCTATCCTGTTTTTAAGATCATAAACCAGGCTGAAATAATTTTCAACGCCGCTTTGATATTTTATAAACAACCTGGGTGTAAAATATAAATGGGTTGATTGTTTATCAAAAGCAAACAGGTTATCGGTATAATGGATCTGTTGCAGGCTTAATGGCAGGGTTAGGTTTACTTTAAGTATTTTGCCCGGGAAATCATAACCTGCCTCGGCATACAGTTTTTGCCGCGACCAGTTTAAATTGTTCTGTGTACTGTCTGTTACCAAATTAACAGCATTATTGGTTTGTACCGCGCTTAAAGCCGATCCCAACTTTTGCTGCTGCAGGCTAAAACCAACCTTGTAGCTTTGTGTAACATAATCTGAAGGCAGCTTATAAGCAAAGTAATTATTTGTAAACCAGGTTGGCACGTTAACTTTTTGATTTAACTGACTGTAAGGATTGCCGTTATTAAAGATTGCAGGGTTTAAACCGGGAGTAATGGATAAGCTTTCCGGTTCGGCAATATGGTTCAGGTACGAATAAACTTCAATAATGTTATTTGTTTTAAAGGTTTTCATGAGATTAAACTCATTAGAGAAATCAGCAATATTGTCCTTAAAAACCTGGTTCACCGGAGTTCCGTTAGTAACCAATGCCGAATAATTGGTATTGTGATTATAATCAGCTGTTAAAGCATCGTTCAAATAATATTTATCCTTGTTAATGTTTAAGGTAAGCTGGCCATGCAAAATATCGGGGCGACGTTTGTTATGCTGTATTTCCGAGTAACGTACCGTATCATTTGGTAAGTAGATAGCTGCCTGTTTTTGATAATCCTGCAGTTGTGTATCGTGCAGGTAATAGAGGTTGGCTTTTAGCTGAACATCCTTTTGCAGGTGTACCAGGTTATTCAGGTTTATTATGCTCGACTGGTTAAACAAATACCGATTTCGCGGCAGGTCTGGATCGGCAGCAGTTCCTGTTGAAAGCAGGGTACCAGGTTTATTATTATCTATTCGTTGCAGGTAGTCTGATAAATTATGCGATACCAGGTCATTCTGAACATCAAACCCGGTATTGTTGCCTTTAAGGTAATTGATCGCTTTAAAGTTATCCTTAAACATCATTGCGTTAAGGTCTTCATCATATTTACCGGGTGTGCCGCCGCCTATTGTTTCCTGTCCTATCAGCTGTAGCTTTGCATCTTTTTTAAAAGTAAGGTTCAGAGCAACATCCTCGCTCACCACTTTGTCTTTAAGCATTTTAACAGGCTGATGGTTTTCTATTACCTGCACCTGGTCAACTACGCCATGCGGAATACTGCCGGTGGCGATGTTATATTTATCATCAAGCAGGTTATCGCCTCCAATATAAAGGTTGGAAATCCCCTTTCCATTGTAGGAGATCTTCCCATCAGAAGCAACCTGGATGCCCGGCAGTTTTTTAATTACATCTCCTATAACCCTATCCTGCGGATTGCTAAAATCCGACACCTTGTAGCTTAACGTATCACCATTGGTTTTAAGAAAAGGTCTTTTATCTTTTACAATTACAGTTTGCAGCTGATTGGTTGCTACCGGCAATATAAAATTGTACGGCGCTGTCAAATCCGTTACTGTATTGGTTTGTTTTATAAAACCAATACAGCTTGCTTCAGCCGTTAGGCCACTTTTTGGGGCATCCGCGGGTAAATGCAGGGTAAATTCTCCCTTATTATTACTTACAGTATAACTTAAAATTGCACTACCGGCGCCTCTTAAATTTATTGTTGCAAAGGAGATTCCTTTACCAGTACTGTCTTTAACGGTACCTTTTAAATTTTGCGCAAAGTTACTTAGGGAGAGCATCATGCCGAAAAGGAAGATCGCTGCAAATTTGCTGAATCTGATCATTTCTTTTCGGGAAGCTCTATCGGGTTATTAATTAAGGGGCCGTCTCCAATCTTTAATTTGATATTTTGCTGAGGGCCGGAACGATTGAACTGCATGTTTCCGCCTGACCCACCCATTGCAGAATGTACAAAAGCATCCGGGTCCTTCTTCATGGCCTCCCTTAAATTAACAAACTCCTTTTCGGTGGTTTTTATCCCGCCGGATGGTAATTGAATTACATTAGGATCGCCTTCATCATCCATATCGAAAAGCCTTATTTCGCGACCGCTTCCGGCGGGTTGCTGATCCGCGCTGGCAACAGGACTAGCTTTGGGGGCCTTACTCAAATCTTCAATTCCGTCAAACTTAAATTCTACTTCTTTTTTTGCATCATAAGCTTCAAGGATCACGCCGGGTAAGCCGTTTAATTTCCACGGGCCGCTATGAAAAGGCAGATCGGGGCAAAACCATGCGGTATAGTCACGCCCCCTGAAATGAGCCGTTGCTTTTTGACAGTGCAGGCCAGCAAAGCTGGTTGTATCATTGCTGATCTTCCAGTCAATTGCTGCCATGGGTTCTTCAATCAGGTAACTATTAATAAGCTTCTCTTTTCTTACCAATTTCCCTTCAGCCGGGAACTGGTAGTATTCAGTACTTGAGCCTGAGCCCTTTCCCCTCATAATTTTTACCGGGCCATTCGGATTAGCAGCTATTTGCTCCTGCACTTGTTTTTTTATTAAAGCATCGGCTATTTTTTTGTCGTAGCTTTTATAGGCACTTGAATTTTTGCCCAGGAAAAGGATCATTTTTTCATTATAAATATCATTCCTTTTGGTAGTATCCCTCAGGTGTGAGAATTTATAATGAACAACAGCTTCTGCTGTCTCGGGTTGGCTTTGTTGTGCTTTGCCTGAAATTGATAACAGGCTAAAAGCAACACACAGAACTAAAATTGAACGTAATGTTTTCATGATCATAATTTTATTTAAAGTAATAGTAGGGCAACCATCTGGCTTTTTAAAAACTCAGGTGTAAACAGAAGTTTTACAGGGATGAAATGCCGGATATTTGTTATCCGGCATTTCAAAAAAGAGGCGTTCAGCTAACTATTTCTGTAATTGGTAACATAAATTTTAAAGCTGCTGTAATTAAAATTACCTTAGATTGTATATGCAGGGAATCAGAAAAAAACACCTCCTTGAAATTTTGCTGCACCTATTGTTTTGGGTGGGCATTTTTTATGTGGAACAAAATTTTTCCAGTCTTTATCAATTTTTACGGAAGGACATTAACGGGCAGTTTGAACAACATATCATATTAAAATCTGCCTACCCAATTTCCATAATAACATTAGGGCTGTCAATGACGCTTTTTTATACCAATGCTTTTTGGTTATTAAAAACGATAGTTAGATATAAAAATAAAATCGGCCGGGTTGTCATTGTTATTGGGTGGATGGCCTTTCTCATTTTAACTAATTACTTTTCAGGTCTTCTTTTTATTCGCTTTACCAGCATCAATGCGCATGAGTGGCGGCGCTTCCAGTTTAATATTTCGCTGGTCTTTCTTTTTGTGCTTGGACTTTCAACCGCTTACTTTTTTTCGAAAGAATGGATAAAGAATGAACTGCTTCGTAAACAGCTGGAAGCTTACCAGCTAACCACCGAAATAAAGTTTCTCAAATCGCAGATAAACCCGCATTTCCTTTTTAATACGCTGAACAACCTTTTTTCAATGGCCCAGGAGAAGGGGAATGATGAACTGGCAGATGGCATTTCAAAACTTTCAGGCATGATGCGTTACATGATCTATGAAAGTAATGCCGATACGGTACCCTTAAAAAATGAGATTGAATATATTAAAAGCTGTGTAGCGTTAAACAAGCTGAGGTATGCCGATGAAGAAGCCCTTGTTAATTTTCACTATAGTGAACAAGTGCCTGCTGTATTCATCGCCCCAATGATATTTATTCCTTTTATTGAAAATGCCTTTAAGCATGGCGTGCTTATTAATGATACCTCACTCATTGATATTTCTATAGTTGTTAATGATAAGGCACTATTGTTTACCTGTGAAAACAAAAACTATAGTTTTGTTAAAAAAATGGAAAATGATAAAAGCGGGATTGGTTTAGAAAATGTAAAAAGAAGGCTGGATCTGGTATATCCCGGTAAGCATGAGCTAATAATTAAAAACGATGAAAACCTGTTCCATGTGGAGCTCAAAATAGATTTAAGCTGATGAACTGCATTGCAATTGATGATGAGCCACGGGCGTTGGAGGTAATAGAACGGTATTGCACTAAAAGCGGGATACTGAACTTACAGGCATCATTCCGCGAGCCGCTAAAGGCCATTGAATTTTTGAACTGCGAAAGTACAGAACTTGTTTTTTTGGATATTAACATGCCGGGGATCAATGGTATTGAACTGCTTTCAACACTTGCTGTTAAGCCAATGGTTATATTCACAACTGCCTATAGCGATTACGCTGTAGAAAGCTATCATCTTAATGCGATAGATTATTTGCTGAAACCAATAACATTTGAGCGTTTTTTAACCGCCACCAACAAAGCGCTGAATTTACATTTGATGAAAAGTAATGTTCAGCGTAAAGATGATTTTGGAGATTATGCATTTGTTAAAAGCGGGGCGCAAACCTACCAGGTAAAAATCAGTGAGATCCTGTATTTAGAAAAGGATGGTAATTATATTTCTATTGTATTAAAGGATAAAAAAATCCTCATCCGCCAAAACATGGCTGATATTTTTGAAGTGATCCCCGTGCAGAATTTTGTTAGGGTACATAAATCATTTGTGGTGGCCATAAGGCACATTGCCATGGTTGAAAATCACCAGTTGATAATTAATGGTGATAAAATACCCATTGGCAGCACCTATCGGGATGAATTAAAAACAAGGTTGGGATTGGTTTAATTTCGCAGGATATTTGTTCCTATTTGGGTTATTATAAAACAGTTAAAGGGTACACCCGAGCTAAAAAGTTAAAATAAATTTTATAACTAAATGAATATTCATTTATATTTGTATCGATATATAAGCTATGCGCACAAGAGATATTGATAAAGAACAGCTGGTAAAGCAAAAGGCTATTGAATGTATTGTAAAAGATGGTTTAGAAGGCTTTAGCATGAACAAGCTGGCAAAAGCCTGCAAGATCTCGGTAGCTACGCTGTACATCTATTATAAGGATCGCGATGATCTGATCATAAAAATAGCCCAGGAGGAGGGCCTGCGGATGGCTGAAGCCATGCTGAAGGATTTTGATGTGGAAGCTTCATTTGAAGATGGGATGCGGGTACAGTGGAAGAACCGTTATAAACATATGATGGATAATCCATTCATAGGCGTGTTTTTTGACCAGTTGAGAAGCTCAAGCTACCACGCACAGTTTATGGAAACCTTTAAAAAGAATTTTGAAGTATCCATTAGCAAGTTTATGCACAATGCGCTGGAAAGAGGCGAAATTAACGAGATGCCCCTTGAAGTTTACTGGTCAGTTGCGTATGCGCCGCTTTACTCCCTGATCCGTTTTCATAACGAGGGACATAGCATAGGCGGAAGCCCCTTTCAAATTTCAGATGAAATATTGTGGGCAACGTTCGACCTAGTTATTAAAGCGTTGAGGAACTAGTGTTAAGTCATAAGTCTTTAGTCGTAAGTCTAAAGTCAAATTTTGCCTTTTTCTGACTTAGAACTAAAGACTTTTGACTCAAGACTAAGCGTCAGGCTTAACATTTTTCTGCTTAGTTAAATAAGTGAATATTTATTTATAAATGGAAGACTTTAATCACATACTATTGTTTAAAACCAACTGCGAAACCGCTGCAGATAAGGTGGCGCTGCAATTATTATTGGGAAAGCAGGATGGCATTGAAGAGTGGAATCTTGACCAGGAGGATTGTGATTGTGTTTTAAGAATAATAACTTATACCGTAAATTACACTTGCATAATTAAATTACTAAACCATCATGGCTACGAGTGCTGTGAATTAATATAAAACACAATGAAACAACAAGAAATTATACCTTTTACCGGCTACCAAAAATTGGTGATATTTATTTTAGCCCTTACACAATTTACGGTGATCCTTGATTTTATGATCATGTCGCCATTAGGGGATATGCTAATGAAGTCAATGAGCCTTAAGCCATCGGCATTCGGCATTGCCGTGTCCGCCTACGCATTTAGCGCTGGTATTTCCGGCTTGCTTACTGCCGGCTTTGCCGATAAATTCGACCGTAAAAAACTATTGCTGTTCTTTTACCTGGGCTTTATTGCCGGCACTGTATTATGCGGAATGTCGCATACTTACCCTTTACTGTTAGCCGCGCGGATCATTACCGGCTTGTTTGGCGGTGTTATCGGCTCCATCTCTATGGCCATTATTACAGATCTTTTTGCCCTGCAGCAACGCGGGCGTGTAATGGGTTTTATCCAGATGGGTTTTGGCGCGAGCCAGGTGCTCGGTGTGCCAATTGGCTTATACCTTGCAAACCATTTTGGCTGGGAAATGCCTTTCTTTTTAACAGCTGCATTAGCCGGAATTATTGCCGTAGTTATAGTGCTGCAATTAAAACCTGTTACCGCCCATTTACTGGTGCAACATGACCGTTCAGCATTTGTTCATTTATTACATACAGTTGCCAAACGCGATTATCGCATTGGTTTTGCGGCTACGGCATTGCTATCAATAGGTGGTTTTATGATGATGCCTTTTGGCAGTGCTTTCGCTATAAATAACCTGCATGTAACCTATCAGCAGCTGCCTGTATTATTTATGATCGCGGGTATTAGCTCGCTTATTGTTATGCCATTGATAGGGCGTTTAAGCGACAAGGTCAGCAAGTTTAAAATATTCACCGCAGCAACGGTTTGGATGATGGTGATGTGCGTGCTGTACACCAACTTATCGGTAACGCCATTCTGGCTGGTGGTTATATTTAATATCCTGATGATGATGGGCGTCATGAGCCGCATGGTTCCTTCCTCTGCCCTTACCAGCGCAGTGCCCGATATGGAAGATCGCGGTGCCTTTATGAGCATAAACGCGTCTATGCAGCAAATTGCAGGTGGTGTTGCTGCGGCGGCGGCCGGGATGATTGTGGTTCAGCAAAGTAAAGGCAGTCCGCTGCATCATTATGATACCGTGGGCTATGTGATCGTTGGTATTTCGGTGTGCAGTATATTTTTGATGGGCCGCGTAAATAGTATGATCAACAGAAAAATAAAAGACAAACCCGCTGCCGTTAAACTGGATGATGTGGTTATAAGCGAAGGGTTTTAAACTTGGGTGTTCAAAACCTTAAACACACTACAACCGTCATGCCGATTTATTTCAGCATGACGTACTTTTGTAGAACCTATTTCTTCACCCACTTTTGCTCCAGCATCTTTATAAAATATCCTCCCACTACGCTTCGCGCCTGGAAACCTGTTTGTTTTCCATTGGTTGTTTCGTGCCAATCGCTTAATGGTACACGGGTTGGGGTTTCTGTAGCAAATTTATAAACCGGGGCTGCCAAAGCTTCAAAATCAGTCCGGTTTTTCGCTAAGGTAGCAGTCCACATTATCCAGTCGCTTTTGGTATAGGTTTTACGACTATCCAAAGGCAGGCCGAATTCATTTTGTTTGGTTAGATAGAATTTAACTTCTTTATTATAAACAGACTGCGGGAACAGCTTCAGCCCTAAAATTTTATCCCATACCATATTATATTTTTGGCTCCAGCTGCCTTTGTTTGCAAATGTTAAGGTATAATGGTCGTTATCACCGGCTAATTGTGCCCACTTTACGGCCATATCCTTCGCAATTTTGCCGTACTTTTTTGCTGCTCCTGCTTCACCCATCTGCCCTGCCAGCTTTGCATAACAGGCAATCCCTACGATAGCCTTTACTGATAAATTTGCGTTGCGTGCCAGGTGCCCGGCAAAATCATCCGTACATAACTGGTTTTTGGGGTCAAAACCTTCGTTCACCAAATAGGTTACCCATTTACCCAGTGTTATCCAATGCTGCTTAGCGTAAGCCGGGCTGCCCTCTGCCTTTGCAATTGCTGCCGCAAGTATGATCATATTGCCCGATTCTTCTACCGGCATGCCTTCCCCATATTGCTGACCATTTGCTAACGGGTAAGTTCCAAGGTCATGCGCGGCATAACCCCTTTGAAACTTGCCGCTTTCGCTGAAATAGAAGATCCCGTTTAGCATCCCTTCTAATAATTTCGGGTTGTACAAAAGATATAACGGCGCTGATGGATAGGTAACATCAACCGTATTTATAAACCCACCGCTATAATTTTCTTTGGAGAGCCACAATAATTTACCCTGCGGACTTTTCACCAGCGTATGAGCAGCTATGCTTTGCCGGTAGGCCATTACACACAGCTTAGCATACTTTTCGCTGCCTGCCTTTACTGCATCCTTGTACATTGTGGCGTTAAACAACTCACATTTTTTTAATAAAGCGGGATAATCAACAGCAGCCTTTGCCAGCGCCTGTTCAATGGTTTTGGTTTGGGCATTTTGCCACCATGGTTTTAAATTTGTATGAAAATACTGTATGGGGTTAATATCATCATAACCCAGCTCAACAAATTTTTCGACAGATGTTTTGCCAACCATGCCAAATGGGATCACCGTATTTAAAACAAGATCCGTTCCCTTTGTTTCTGTTGATTTACTTTCTCCTTTAAAAAAGGAATTAACCGCTTCCTCATCTGTACTTACATATTGCTGGGAATTAAAAGATATTGGCACAGCTACATACATATACCCCCAATCGATGCGCAGGTCGTCACCCTTTTTTTGCAGGATGGGTTGCTCAACGGTACCCGCTTTTAAAACAGATAAATTACCTGCAATGTATTTTTTAGTAGTAACAGCCTGCGTTGTTGTATTGCGTGCCACATCAGCCGATGCGCTGAAATATACCTTTACGTTATGCTCCTTGCCGTCGTTTGATTTTACTTTATAGCTAATATATGATACCGGCCTTGACAGGACACTCAGGTCATTCATTAGCAGCGGCGAAGTAAAAGTTAACTGCAGATCAGTATTACCGCATTTAAAATTGTAAATGGTTTGTGTTGCATTAAGCTTAACCCCGGTTTGTTTTGCAATCTTTAGCTCGGCATGATCTTTTGGTTTTAATTCATCAGCAAAGCCGGCATCCAGCCAGGCGGCGCCACCTGTATTGGTGCAATGCATGGCCAATACGTTTTCGCCCTCGTTTAATTTATTTACCACATCATCATTAAGCGGAAAATATTGCAGATCGCCATTGGCGCCGCTGCCCGTATATATTTTCTCGCCGTTCAAGTAGACCTCAACGTCGTCATCATGATGCAGTTTCAAGTAAAGCTTATTGATATTTGTTTTACTATAGTTAAAAATCCGGCGAACCCAAATTTCTTTGCCCGTCCACATGGTTCCCGCCCTTTCCTTATCATCACTAAAGGGAGCCGTTCCTGTTTTCCAGGCGCTATCGTCATAATTAGTGGTTGTCCATCCTTCTCCGGGAATCAACTCATTGAATTTACAGCTATACGGTTTTTCATCGGCAGCGGGTACTATCGTTTTGTAAGATACAGGCTCTTTTCCCATAAAGCGATAAACTTCATCATCAACTTTTATCAAACCAATTAAGGACTGATCTTTACCCGTCCAGTGATGTGTTGTTGACTGGTTAAGCTCATCAGTAAACGACCAGATGCTGAAATAAGGGTTATGAGTTATTAAAGGATATGCAGGTGCTTTTGTAGCTTGTGCAAATCCCGAGTAACCCGCCAGTAAAAAGGAAAGCAGGCAAATGCAGTTAGTAAATTTGTTCATAATAGGATGTAATATTGAATTGGTAATTGTCAAAGCTACATATAAAAAGCGTTCCCAATAACCGGAAACGCTAATTTTATCAACCAAATGCTTGAATTACCCAACCTGGCGGAGGTATCGGCGCAGGCCTGAAGTGCTGTTCTGTAAAAAAGTTTCCTTACATGCCGTACTAATTTCGAGCAATATAAGGTGCAGCATAATGAGCTAATGCCATAACGGTAACCTGCGGATTAACACCCAAACTGGTTGGGAATACACTGGCATCGCAAACAAATAAATTGTCGTATCCAAACACTTTGAAATTTTCATTTACTACCCCGGTTTTGGGGTCATTGCTCATCACATTGCCGCCCTGCGGGTGACCAGTGCCGGTAGAAATATCAGGTGATGCTTTTACATTTTTACGCAGGTTTTCCTTTAATTCTTTTACCGTTTTATATTCATAATAATTGAATGTATTGGGCATTACCCGCTCTGCACCACCGGTTAGATATATTTCTGCTGCTTTTTCCAATCCATCCATCAGGCTATCAAAATCGTCTTCGGTTGGCTCATAATTAATATCGCGGCCAAATAGGCCGGCAATTTTCACTTCGGCATTTGAGGCCGTACCAACTAATACGCCTGTACATGCCATATTACTGTAATGCTGCATATTGTAAAAATGCTGATCAAACCAGCCAGGCATAGCCGTAGATTGAAACATGGGCGGATTAAACCAAGTTTCCATAACATACCTGCGGTCGTTGGTTCTCAGGAAATGAGAAATCTGCAGCCCGTCGAATGAATTAACCTGTTGTTTATAAGCAGCAGTTATTGGAGAGCCCAGGTTAAATGCCAGCTTTTTACCCGCGTTAACTATCCCCAGTTTTGATTTTAGCAGCAAAATACTGGACGAAATTGCCCCCGCCGATGATACAAAGGTTTTTCCTTTGATAGTTATCTGCCGGCCGCTTTTAAACTTCCCGGTGAGGGAAACGATCTTTGATCCTGCCCGGTTGAAACTAACGGCTTCGCAATTTGCTATTATCTGCAACGAACCAGGATTTGCCAATTGCGTCTGCGGCAAAATGGTGTCCAGCATGGAAAGCTTTTTTCCAAATTTGCAGCCAATATTGCAATAACCAGATCCCAGGCAGCCATTTATATTTGCCATTACAGAATCCAGCTCGGGTTTGTCATATCCCATTTTTTTACATGCGTCTGCAAAAAGCCTTCCGCCGGGGTTTAAAAATCTGTCATCGGTCATCAGCGGTGTATGGCTTATGTTCATCAGTTTATAAATGGCGGCAATTGAACTTTCATATCTTGCCCGGTCAATACCTATACCCATTTCATTTATCCACCTATCCAGAATATAACCTGGTGTTTCGAAGCAAACCGCATTGTTAACCACGGTTGAGCCCCCAACGCAGCTGCCCTGGAATACCTGGAAACGAAAGTCGCGCGAAAGCTGCAAAGCGCCGTTGGCATAAAGCCTGCTAACCATGTCCACTTCATCTTCGGTGAAAGATGCCGTCTGCTCAAATCCGCCACGTTCCACCAATAATACCTGTCTGCCTGCCTGCACCAACTGATGGGCTAAAATGGATGCCGCCGCGCCTGAACCCACAATTACTACATCTGCAGTTATTTCGCTTGCAGTTATGTCGGATTCTTCCTGTACTTTCAATAAAGCAGACTGGGAATGACTGCCCGGAAACTCCCTATCCCGGTCATCAATATCCTTTCTTTTTGAATACCGCACATAGCCTATACTTTCATACACTGCAGGGTCGCTATAGTATCCCATAAAGCAGATTTGCTTGGTCATTCTGATTGCGGCCTGCACTATTTCCCCGTACCAGCGGGGAACATTTTGAAATTCAAGATCGGTTAAAAATCTTTTTTTGAGAAATGCCAGCCGTGCTGCGGGCTGCATCAGGCTGAGCAGCGGATGGAGCGACAACAGCGGATATACCTCCATGGCTGTCAGCACCAGTTTCATAACCCATTTATTTGTAGCTTCAAATCTTGCCAGGTAGTTATCCACGTTCTTTGCCACTTTTACCGGTTCAATCTGTAGCTTATATTTATCGGTATCGCCTGATATGCACACCTCTGCCATTGCCTGCAGTGTTTGAAATTGCTGAATAGATAAATACTTTAGATTGTACCGTGCTATGCCGGCTGCTCTGAATAGGATCCAAAGTATAGCAAAGGCCAATGTATAAGTAATTAACTCCCATAAATGAGTTGTACCGGCAGTAGCCTCTTTGCCACGGATCCACTGTATAGCTGTCCATATTACAGCCAAAGCCAATATCCATTTAAACAAACGGATCAATGGACTGAAACGGCGTACATCACCAATGGCCAATGCAAGCAAAAGAACAATTAAAAAGCCTTGCAATACAGAATTTCCGGATAAAACAGGATAAGCGTTTCTTTCCGCCGGTTGTAAAAATGCAGGTGTTAATTTTGGGAAAAAATGAAAGAAAAGCGTAAGAAATGAAAGAACAAGAAGTAATTTTAAAAACGACTTCATGTATTTTTCTGCTGGAACCAATTCGCTGTTCATAATATCAGAGTTTTAAATAAAATATTATTTGTTTGGGGAAAATCAGAGGGATGTATTTAGCATGCTTTGTTTTTTTACAACAGGCATTCTTGAAGCTTCTTTACCAGGGCAGGTATTGTATTTCCTGCGGATGGCCCAGCAAAAAATAGCAGTAAAAAATATTCAGGTTTTCGCCAAAGGTGAGGTAAGCCTTGCACAGCATTAAACTATGATCTCCTTCGTTTGGTAATACTACAAAATCCCGGATCACTCTAAAAAAGCTAAGAGTAAACTTGTGAAATGGTATATCGTAATTAAAATGCGCCAGGTGTAAATATGGCTGGTAGAGTTTGTGATATGGCTCATCTTTTACATATGATGTCCTGAAATAGCCTAACTGGTTTGGCCGTACTTTGTGTAACCCTACTTCCCATTGTCCCAGGTATTTTTGATGGTCCTGTATTACAGTTTCGTTATATCCGTAATTAGCGCCGTTTCTTTTGTAAAAACCTTTTTTAAACTTTTCACCTGATATTTTTCCGATCGGTTCATGGTTCCATCCGCAATATATATATCCGTTCAGTTTTTCTAAATCAGGGGGTGTGCCATTCAGCAATATTTTTTCTAATGTGGCCTTGTCGCATTGGGCAAGGGTTTCGAAAGTCCATTTTTGTGACATAGCTTTAAGTTTTTAGATTAAGCGTTTTATACAGTTAAAATTCTTACTTCATATTACATTATTAGTTGTTATTTAAGCAGTTAGCAAACCCGATAGTCGGGCCGGTGTTAACAAGATAAACCTGAGCTATTTAGCTTTTTTCAATTAACGCTAACTCGTCATCACGTAAAGCATCATCGTTCCAGCGTTGTAAAGGATGAATTATCAATTCCCCGGCGCTATCGTAATCAAAGTGCAGAAACGTGTAAGTTTTATCTATGCGCACATCGGCAGAAGATGCTTCAAAAATGGGCATCCATGTGCCTGTGTTTAAATACCATTTTCCGCTATTATTTTTTTGTTCCGGGTTATGTGTATGTCCAAAAGTCACTACTTGTAATGCGTTATTTTTATTGAAAATGTTTTCAGCGTACGAAACAAAACTGGCCGGTGGATTTAGTTTTACCAGCGTCATAATTCTGCCGAAGAGATAGGAGAGTAAAAGGAAGCCGAGGTTTTGACCTATGTTCAATATTTGCTGTAAAATCCAGGAGGTATCCTGCGGATGTGATTCATGCGGAAGGCTTTTATAAATTGCATAACCGGTAATGGCGATCGGTAGAATAATAATCAGGAAAAAAGTAATGGCATATTTAAAAACCGGCCACCACATTTTCTTCGGGATTAACAAAATTGTAAAAGGCACGTAGTAAAAGATCATTTTCAGGGCCAGCGGAAACCGTTCCCGGAATAATACAAGCAGGATGTTTTCCCGCGGTCTTACATTATCTATAAAAGGGTAAACCAGTTCAATTTTATTAACTAAATACCGGTTAAAAAAAGAAGCGAACGGCAGGTTTAACTCCTGTTGATTATCACTAAGAACAGCACCTTGCACAGCGGTTGAGTTTTCATAACAATGGCCGTGTTCAATATAAATTTTTTTATCTATGATGATTGAATGATCTGCAAATGTTGTCAGGCTGATAATTACTGACAGCGTGGTTACGATAGGCAATTGTAATTTTTGCGAAAGGAGCTTTGCCAGGAAATATTGCAGGTAGTTTTGAACAGGTCTCCAATACCACTCCAGGTCGTGGTTGCCTTTGGTAATAATTAATTCATTGCCGTTATGCACCCATAAAGCCAGCCGCTCAAATAGATCTTTGTGCCCCGAGATGCACACATGGAGTTTCCATACAGATTTATAATCATTTGTGCGCAGACCGAATGTTTTCTCTTTTTTTACAATTGAGTCACGAAGCTCCTTTTGTGATTTGGTGATCCCAACGATTTGGAGCATTTCCTCCCAATCTGAAAAGTCCTGATCGGCATCAGGAAAGTTGCAGATTCGTAAAAAATCGATAAAATCACCATTTATTACGAGTAATGCTTTACCTGCGGGATCCTTTTTTTCCAGGTGATCTATAAACCGGACGAATGACTGATCAGCAAAGAAATTTTCAGTTCCTTCATAATTGCTGCTTTTATTTATTCCGGCTGCCAGGTGCAGGTCGCTGATCACAAATATAGTCTTGCCGCCAGAGTTGATCTCTACCAGTGGCGCTCCATAAGCGTCCTGTGAAAAAAAGATTTCGCTGTTGCCGGACTTCTGCATAGCGGTGTAAGGTATTAAATAGATATTCGTTAAACACGCATGGAAAAAATTGGACTTCTGACTAGTTATTTAGGAATTGATAATCAGCAATATATAAAATGATTTTAATATTTGCAACAAGGATCCGTAAAAAGTTAGATTAAGGTCAGGTTCCATTTAAATGAACGCTGAAAAACGAAACTCCCCAACCCGGCATGAGGCAGCGCAGGCTTAAACACAAACCCGTAACCCACACATTTGCAGGCCAGGCATTCAATTTAGCTAACCTAATTTATTTTTGATGCCAATAATATAGCTATGGCTTCTTTGCCGCAATTTACATGGAGCTTTCTATAAGTGTTTCGTAAATGTGAACGGGCAGTATCATAGGCTATATTCATTTCGTGCGCTATTAGCTTTACGCTATACCCTTTGGTTAGGAGTTGAAGTATTTCGGTTTCCCTGTTTGTAAGTTCGTATTTTACCTGCAAATTATTGTTTTGCTTTGTGGTTTTAAAAGAATCGATGACTTTTTTTGCGATCAACGGCGACATAGGTGCCCCCCCGTTTAAAACTTCTTTTATGGCATCAAAAAATTTCTCGGGAGATGTTTTTTTAAGGATATAGCCATCAGCGCCTGCACAAATGCTCCTGAATAAACGGTCATCATCTTCAAATTGGGTGTACATAATAATAATGGTTCCGGGCCGCATCTCTTTTATCTCTCCTACTCCGGTTATACCATCCTTGCCCGGCATATCAATATCCATTATCACCAGGTCGGGCTGTTTAAGGGCTATCTGCTCTTTTACATTGTTCACATTATTAAAATCGCCCACCACTTCATAACCGTTCTGCGCATTTAAAAGATACACCAGTGAGTTCCTTAACGCCTCATTATCCTCATATATCACTAATTTTTGGTCCATATACTTGTTGTATTATGCCTTACGGAATAAAGAAATGCTTTTTCCTTCAAGGGGGATAGAAACGCTTACAAATGTGCCATTCGCGGAGGTCATCTCTAACGTTCCGCCCCATTTTTCAACCCTGCTTTTAATATTCTTCAACCCGTTGCGGCCTTTATTTATTTGCCCGGGGTCAAAGCCTTTTCCGTCATCTTTAATTTCAAAGCAAAACCTGTCCTTATTTGTTGCCAGGTCTATCGTTACATATTTGGCGCAGGCATGTTTCCTGATATTATTAAGGATCTCCCTGAACATTAAAAAAATATCCCTTTGTTTTTCGTGCGAAATTGAGTGATCTGAAAACTCTTCATTAACATTCATATGGTAATCCACATCGTTGTTATCGAAAATGTCTCCGGCATATCTCCTCATTCTTACCGGGAGAGTTCCCTGGTCATCGGGCTTGGTTTTCATGTTCCATACGATTTCATCAAGCGCCTCTGTTGAAGCAAGCAGTTCTTCGCGGATATCGGTTATATGATCTTTTTCGGTACGCGCGCCTGTTATTGGCTGTTGCCTCAACAGTTCCGTTAAAAACTGGATATTTGTTAGCCTTGAGCCAATATCATCATGCAGATCCCGGGCAATAGATGTCCGCATTTTATCCATCTCAATAATGGCCTTTGCCTTTTGCAATGTACGGGTGCGGTAAGCTGCAATTACTATTATCATCAACAAGAGAACACCAACTGTTATTTCTGAATATTTGAGCGTCCGCTGTTTTTCAAGAGAGGTTTTATTTATTTTTTGATCTTTTTTTAATAGTATGATCTCTTGTTCCTTTCGCTTAACAGAAAATTGTTCTTCGAGCCTTTTTACCTGCAGCGTTAATTCAGTATTTTGAATACTGTTAACCGCTTCATGATATTTTTCGCTGTATGTTAGTGATTTTTCGAAATCCTTTTGATCTGAATAAAATTTAGCGAGGTATTTGTAATTATTTAACTCCTGCTGTTTATCACCATTTTTTATAGACTCATCAATAGCTTTAAGCATTTTCTTTTCTGCACGCTGTTTTTCCTGGTAGCCTGATTGTAAAAAAGCGATCCTTGCATCTATTTTAGTAATTGCAGCGTTATCTCCGGCTTTTCCTGCTATATATCTTGCTTTAATAAAGTAAGCAGCAGCCTCTTTAGGCTTATTCATTTCGGTATAGGTGTTCCCTATTTCAGTTAAAACTTCGGCCTCTTCAGACAAAAGACTCATATCCTGATCTACCTGCAACGCTATATTAAACTGATCTAAAGCTACATTATATTTTTTAAGCCCCCTGTAAATAGTGCCAAGGCCAATTCCTGCTGTTGAGATGCCGCGCTTATCATTAATGGTTTTTTTAAGCGATTGGGCACGCAGTGCATAAGGCAGGGCCTGCTGAAAAAGATGCAGGTGTATAAAATCGTTCGCTATTGCCTGGTAGCAAAATGACTCGCCTTTTTGGCCACCTATTTTTAAAAAAAGATTAAGCGATTTTAAATGATAGGTTAACGCTGTTTTATAATCGCCAAGCTCAATATAAGTGTTTCCAATATTTAAGGATTGACCAGCAGTAGATTCAATATTATTTTTATTAGTTTGATCAAGCTTGCTACATAAATTGAGTGCAATTAATTGGTGGGGTAAGGCTGTTTTGTAATTGCCTTCCATTTTATATAATAAACCTGCAGCACCGTGATAATTTAATTTCATTTTTATCCCTTCAGTGTCATTGTCGCTGGCTTTATCAGCCATTAATTTAGTTTCATTTAAAAAGAACCGGGAACTATCCAGCATACCTGTATTAAAATAAATACTTACTAATTGCGCATAAGCATTACTCAAGATACGTGGGTTATTAAAGCGGGAGCTCATTTTGATGGCCCTATACGAATAATACTTGGCTAAATTCATATCGTACCTTGTTAACAGGCTTGCCAATCTATTTATGGTAATGCTCTCTTCCTCATTATTGCGGTGTAACGCTATGATCTTCTTTAAACTATCAATAGCCGAATTTTGTGCATTTAGTTTAAAAGAAAAAGCTAATGATACAAATACAACGATTTTAAAAAAACGCATGTGTAAGGTTTTTAAGGGATTATATTTCCCCCTAAATCTACTATTTTATTAAAATAATATGCCACTCTAAATCTTTAAATAATAAATAATAATAACAGTAACCTAAATAATATGTCACCTGGCTGGTTGTATTTGGTTTATTTGTTATCTGTTAACACTGCCACGGCAGGCAAATAAAATTGCCCAGCCGTGCGTGTTTCTCCCTAACTAATAATTCATCTTAATATTTTAATAAAATATAACCTGTTTTATATTTTGTTTTGCCTTTGTCGGTGTATTCAAGCTGGTAAAAATAGGTACCCGGCTTTTGCATCGTCATGGTTTTATTTGAATGCCCGTCGAATACTTTATTAGCATTATCATAGCCTGATGCCCGGTAGATCTCAATACCGCCTGCATTCATAATGGTTAGCTTATTATCCGGGTATTTTGTTAAGCCGTCTATCGTAAGCACATCATTTTTGCCGTCGCCATTTGGCGAAACTGCCTGGTGCACTACAATGCCATCATCTGCAACCTTCAAACTATCGGCAGGGTTTTCAACGTATTTAAGAGCCATGCTGGCTGGCGCGCGGGTGGCGGTAATAATGTAGGCATTAGTGGTTGTACCATCCTGTGCAGTTACTGTTACATTGACTACGTTACTGCCCACAACAAGCGGTATTGCCGGTGATGCTGCCCCTGATGCGACCGCTGTTCCATTTACTTTTATCGTTGCGGTTGCATCCTGAACTATAGCGGTTACCTGCAGGCTGGTTTCGCTATTGGGTATAGCTGAGGTATAATTTTTAAACCCAGGCCCGCTAACGGTTACCAGTGGTGTGGCGGGAGTTAATTTCAAACTGGTTAAAAGCGCATTGGCTGATAATGCTGACGGCCTAGTTACCGTTAGTGTATAAGTTTTTGTAGTAATACCATCCTGTGCTGTTACCACAGTGGTTATTGTATTTGTACCTACCGCTAACGGTATGCTTGCTGAGGCTGCACCCGAGGCTGCTATTGTACCGTTAACTTTTACAATGGCACCGGCGGCACTAATGGTTGGCGTTACGGTTATTGATGCTATGGCACTGCCTACGCTTGCTGTGTAGCTGCTTGTGGCTGATGCGAAAACCGGGCTTAATGTGCCGCTGCTAATGGCAAAGTTTGCAAGGGTGGCAATTGCCGATGGTGCACGGGTTGCGGTTATAATATAACTATTAGTTGTCAGGCCATCCTGTGCTGTTACTACCGTATTGATTACATTATTACCTACATTAAGTGGTATTACCTGTGATGCTACGCCCGATGCTGATATTACACCATTTACTTTTATAGTTGCGGTCGCATCCTGAACTACAGCAATAACCTGCAAGCTGGCCTCACTGTTTGGCACCGCTGTTGTATAATTCCTGAAGGCAGGACCGGGTACTGCTGCCAGCGCTGTAACCGGACTTACCTTTATAGAGGTTAACAGCGCGTTGGTTGATACCGAATTTGCCCTGGTTATTGTAAGTGTATAGGTTTTAATGGTTGTACCATTCTGTGCAGTTACTACAGTGGTTATGGTATTTATACCTACTACCAAAGGTTGTGCTGCTGATGCTGCTCCTGAGGTTACGGCTGTACCGTTAACTTTTACAGAAGCTGTGGCATCGCCTGTTGCAGGTGTTACTGTTATTGAGCTTACAGCATTAACTACAATTGCCGTATAGCTGGTTGTTGCCGCTGTAAAAACCGGGCTTAATGTGCCGCTGCTAATCTTAAAGCTTGCAAGGTTAGCGTTTGATGATTGTGCACGGGTGGCAGAAATTATATAAGTTTTGGTGCTTGCACCATCCTGTGCTGTTACTACTACATTGATAACATTATTGCCCACAATAAGAGGTATTGCCGGTGATGCCACATTTGATGCTACCGTTATACCATTTACTTTTATAGTTGCTGTTGCATCCTGAAGTATTGAAGTAACCGCCAGGCTGGTTTCGCTGTTGGGTACATCGGTTGTATAATTCTTAAATCCCGGGCCGCTTACCGTTACCAGTGTTGTAACCGGGTTTATTTTGATTGAGGTTAACAGCGCATTGGTTGATAACCCCGAAGCCGCCCTGGTTACCGTTACCGTATAGGTTTTGGTAGTAGTACCATCTGATGCGGTTACTATAGTGGTGATGGCATTAGTACCTACTACTAATGGCAGGCTTGCCGAGGCTGCGCCCGGGGCTACTGTTGTACCGTTTACCTTTATGGTGGCGTTTACATCGCCGGCGATGGGGGTTATTTTTATGGAGGTTGTTGCATTTGGTACAATGGCCGTATAACTTATAGTTGCCGCTGCAAATACCGGGCTTAATGTCCCGCTGCTTGGTATAAGGGCGCTAAGAGTTGCATTACTGGTGGCTACTATTGTTTTTATGTTTACTGTCGCTGCACTGCCGCCACTGCTGTTATATGCGGTTATTGTATAACTGGTTGCAGGGCTGGCTACTGTTGGCGTGCCGCTGATGATGCCTGTATTATTATCAAAATTCAAGCCCGCGGGTAAAACAGGGTTAATATAATAACCACCGGTACGTCCCAGCTTACTAATTTTTTGGCTTCCTATATCGGATACATAAATGTTTCCGAATGCGTCTAAGGCCATTCCTATTGGATGAACAAAGTCAGAGGCTAAAATAATGGGGACGCCACCGCCAGCTGGAATCTCCTTAATGGTAGTCGTGGAATAATCAGCAAGAAATACATTACCAAAATTATCCGCGGCGACGCCGAAAACCTGATTAAGGCCTGATCCAATGGTAACTGAAGGGCTGCCATCAGCAGGAAATTTTTTAATAATACTTAACGAGAAGCCCGCGATATATACGTTGCCTACACCGTCTAAAGCAATGCCGGTAGGAGTACCTATGGTAGCTATTTTTACCTGGGCGCCGCCGCCCGCCGGGATCTTGTATGCAGATGAACCATTATAATCAGCCACAAATATATTTCCTGCAGCGTCTGCCGCAACGCCATATGGATTAGAAAAACCAGAGCCTACAGCAACCTGGGCGCCACCGCCGACAGGGATCATCTTTATCGAACTGCTATTTAAATCAGCCACATAAACGTTTCCGGCAGCATCTACAGCTACACCATTTGGAGTTGTAAAGCCTGAGCCTACAATAACCGGCGAGCCACCATTAGCAGGAATTTTTTTTATTGTGTTATCGGCATGATCTGCCATATATATATTACCTGCCGCATCAACCGTAAGTGCGTTTGGTGTACCCACAGAACTTATTACAGAGGGTGTACTGCTAAAACCCGGCGCTGTTACTCCACTGCTTACCGGAGCCAGCGGTGTAATAACTTTACCTGTTTTATAAACTTGAGGGCCACTATAGCTAACGGTAGGCGGCGGTAAAAGGTTAACAGTTATATTCAATTTTGCTGAACTGCTTGCGCTAATATTATAACCGGTAACTGTATAATCAGTAGCCGGGCTTACAACTACCGGCGTACCGCTAATTACGCCTGTATTATTATCGAAATTTAAACCCTGGGGTAAGGCAGGCCCTATAAAATAGCCGCCAACCGGTATTATTTTTTTTACTGCATTGTTCAAATAATCGCTTGTATATACATTGCCCGATGCATCAACAGCTACCCCATAAGGATGGTTAAATCCTGAGCCTATGGAAACTGTAGCACCACCGCCTGCAGGGATGATCTTTACTGCGTTATTATTAAAATCACCCACATATACATTGCCCCCGGCATCTACAGCTACCCCAAGCGGCTGGTTAAAACCCGAACCTATTGTAACCGGAGCGCCACCGCCTGCAGGAATTTTCTTTATGGCATTATTGCCGGCATCAGCCACATAAACATTACCGGAAACATCCACTGTTACACCTGCCGGGCTGCTAAAACCTGAACCTATGGTTACAATGGCACTTCCGTCAAAAGGAATTTTCTTTATGGCATTACCGCCATTATCAGCTACATATATGTTGCCGGTAGAATCTATCGCTATACCTGCAGGGCTGCTGAACCCTGTACCTATTACTACAGTTGCACCACCGTCAACCGGTACTTTATAAACTTTATTTTTAACATTATCTGCTACGTAAACATTCCCTGCGCCATCAACCGTTACACCGCTCGGGTCATTAAATCCAGAGCCAATATTGGTAATAGCCCCGCCCACTTTTGCAATCTTTTTTAACAAGCCATTTCCTTTATCGGCTACATACACATTGCCTTTAGCATCTACTGCAACACCAACCGGAAGGGCAAAACCGGAGCCCATGGTAGCCGGGCTGTTGTTATAACCAACTACAGATACATTTGTGCTGACCGGCACCAGCGGGGTAATTGCAATATTTTTTGTGAATGACTTTGGCGTACTATAACCAATTGCCGGAGGCGGTAAAAGATCAACCTGGATAGGCACAACATGAAATCCGCTGTCCCCTGTATTATTATAAGCTAAAACATAATAATATTGATAGGGCGATTGCACCAATGGCGTACCGCTGATGATGCCGGTAACATTATCAATAATTAAACCTGCCGGCAGCGGTGTATTTACATAGTAGCCTCCAACCGGCTTAATTTCCAGTATCCTGCTATTGAGGTTATCAACAACATATAAAACCCCTTTTTCATTTATGGCTATACCTAACGGATGGACGATTGCTGTGCTTATCACAACAGGGGTGCCTCCACCAGCAGGCATCTTTTCTATTGTATTATTTCCTGTATCTGCAATATAAATATAACCTGAGGCATCTACGGCCACACCATTGGGCTGGCTAAAACCCGAACCCAGTATAATCGGGCTTCCACCGCCAACAGGGATCATTTTTATGGCATTATTGCCATAATCGGCAACATAAACATTACCGGCAGCATCGACAGCTACGCCCGAAGGCTGGTTGAATCCGGAACCTATAGTAATAATGGCCCCGCCGCCAACAGGGATCTTCTTTATCGCGTTGTTGCCTTTATCGGCTACGTAAACATTCCCAAGGGCATCAACTGCTACGGCACATGGATTATTGAACCCTGACCCTATTATAACAGAACTTCCACCATTTTTATTATTCTTCTTTATTACGTTGTTAAGTTGGTCGGCTACATACATATTGATGCCATCTACAGCTACCCCGCCCGGATAATTGTAACCGGAGCCGGCTGTAAATGTATTGTTATTGCCGGGAGCAGCTGATCTTATCATATTAATACCCGCTTCAGCAAAAAAAACACGGCCTGTATTGTCGACAGCTACGGCTAGAGGATTATTTAAGCCCGATCTAAAAGCAAAGGGGCTGGTGCTATAACCAGGCGCCGCCACACCGCTGCTTTGGGGAGGCATAGGCGTAATAGCATTGTTTACAGCATAAGGTTTGGAAGAAGATATATAATTTATTACTGGTAATGGAAGAAGATCAACCTTAATATTTACTGCGGCTGCATTGCTTCCAAAGCTATTATAGGCGGTTACAAAATAATCTGTTGCAGGGCTTGCTACTGCGGGTGTACCGCTTATTATACCCGTTGCATTATCAAAATTTAATCCTGCAGGCAGGGCGTTTATATAATAGCCGCCCGTAGGTTTTATTTTTTTAACTGCATTGTTTAAATAATCTGCCACGTATAAATTACCGGCCGCATCCGTAATAACACTCGCTGGAAAATTAAAGCCGGAACTGATTGGAACCAGTGTATTGCCAAGTGCAGGAAGTTCGAGTATGGTTGTGATGCTTGCGTCAGCAACAAATAAATTGCCTGCTGCGTCTACTGCTAAACCTAAAGGATTGGTAAAGCCTGAAGCAATAATGAACGGGAGGCCGCCGGCTACAGGTAATTTATAGATCACCCCGTTTGACTTCTCAGCAAAATAAACATTCCCGGCTGCGTCTGTTGCTACACCGAGCAGGTTTGTGTAAGTGCCTAAATTAATAACAGCGCCTCCGGCAACCGGAATCTTTTTCATAGCCTGATTGCCGTTATCAGCCACAAATATATTGCCGGCACCATCTACAGCTACTCCATTAGGATGGAGGAAGCCGGAGCCTACAGTAACTATGGCGCCGCCGCCAGCCGGGATCTTTCTTATCGCGTTGCCATTATAATCAGCAACATATATATTGCCCGCTGTATCTAAAGCAATTCCAACTGGGGTTCCAACGCCGGAAGCTATGAGCACAGGGGCGCCACCGCCTGCAGGGATTTTTTTTATTGAATTGCTTCCATAATCGGCTACATAAATATTGCCCATCGCATCCATAGCTAAACTGCGTGGCTTATTAAACACGGACCCTATGTTTACCGGACTATTGCTATACCCGGCAGCAGTCACGCCGCTGCCTGTTGGCGCAAGCGGAGCAATAGTGGTAGTCGTTATATAGGTTTGTGGGTTGTTGTAACTAAAATTAACTGCATTAACTTTAATATTAACCGTTGTCTGGCTGCTTCCTGAACCGTTAAAAGCGGTAACAATGTAGTTTGTTGCCGGGCTGCTTATGGTTGGTGTACCACTAATAACACCTGTAGCGCTATCAAAAGTTAAGCCTGCGGGCAGTGCCTTATTTATATGATAGCCCCCAACTACGCTGATTTTATTTACTGTTTTACCACCAAATTCCGAAACGTATAAATTGCCGCTTGCATCTATTGCTACACCCGTCATGGTATCAGAACCTGAGCCTATCATAACCGGGGCGCCGCCGCCAGCAGGAATTTTCTTTACCAGGTTGCTGATCCCATCCGCAATATAAATATTACCTGCGCCATCAACAGTTATACCGTAAGGTGAAGCCGGGCCAGAGCCTATTACAACTTTGGCGCCACCGCCTGCCGGAATTTCATATATTGCATGATCGCCTGAATCACCGGCATAAACATTGCCGGCAGCATCAACTGTTACACAGGCCACATTATTAAAACCCGAACCTATAATAACCGGAGTGCCCCCTGCTGCGGGGATCATTTTTACTACCTTGTTACCATAGTCCGCAACATACAGATTACCTGAAAGATCAATTGCTATTCCAAATGGATTACTAAAGCCCGTTGCTATTATAACCGGAACGCCACCGCCAACCGGGATCATTTTTATATCGGTACTGCCTAAATCGGCTACATAAACGTTGCCTGCAGGGTCAACAGCTACGCCCATCGGGTGACTAAAACCTGAACCAAGGATAACCGGAGCGCCACCGCCAACGGGGATCTTTTTTACCTGGCCGCCAAGGTAATCAGCAACATACACATTGCCTGCTACATCAACAGCTAAACCACGGGGGCCTATAAGCCCGGTACTTATGTTTACAAGTACATTATCATATGCTACTGCAGCCACACCGCTGCTCGTGGGTGATAATGCCGTAATGGCTGTGCCTGCAGTATAAACCTGGGGACCACTGTAGCTTATAGTGGGTACAACCAGGCCGCTTGCCAGGTTATCCTTTGGCAAATTAGAGCCGACTTTTTTTATATGCCTGTTAAAAT
The DNA here is from genome assembly GCF_028288225.1 of Mucilaginibacter sp. GTDB lineage: Bacteria > Bacteroidota > Bacteroidia > Sphingobacteriales > Sphingobacteriaceae > Mucilaginibacter. The sequence continues at coordinate 32,900 of NZ_JAQBOC010000033.1, read as the reverse complement.
GTTTGTTTTTATTGGGGTTAACACCTGCGTACAGACTGATGCTAAAGCAAAATAAAAGGGTAGAAATAAATACCAATAATTTTCCAATAATGGCAGCTTTCGCAAACTTATTATGTAATGCTGGTAAGATTGTTTTCATGGTTGATTTGTGATGATAAGGCAAAGCTTAATTTTAATTTATTTAAGATCAGATACTTCTATCCGATCATGCATCAAAGCTAAGGAGGAGGAATTACATAAAATATCGTCTTTTAGGGTGATATTTTATCACTGGGTGAGGTAGTTAATGTTGATATGCGCATTATACGCAGATGCGTTATCAATTTGTGTTATACCTGATTTAAAAACATGCAGTTGTATGTGATGAAAATTCACCTTTTCAGACTAACGATATTAGCCTACGACTTAAAAAGGAATTAACGTAAGATGGCCTGCTGATGAACCAGCTTATTTCATATTCTTAAATTCACAAAAAAGCGGACAACTTTTTAATTATCCGCTTAATATTTTATTTCTTCTAATACCTGACAAATCAGGAATCAATTTGTTAACACTGTCACGGCCGGGCAAATAAATTGCCCAACCGTGTGTGTTTCTCCCTAACTAATAGCTCATCCTAATATTTTAATAAAATATAACCTGTTTTATATTTTGTTTTGCCATGGTTGTTATACTCAAGCTTGTAAAAATAGGTGCCAGGTTTTTGCATCGCCATGGTTTTATTTGAATGCCCGTCGAATACTTTATCAGCATTGTCATATCCCGATACCTGGAATATTTCAATACCACCTGCATTCATGATGGTTAGTTTATTATCTGGATATTTGGTTAATCCCTCTATAGTAAGCACATCATTTTTGCCGTCGCCATTTGGCGAAACTCCCTGGTGTATCACAATGCCATCACTTGCAGCCTGTAAACTGTCGGCAGGGTCTTGAATAAATTGAGCGGCCATACTGGCAGCAGCGCGGGTTGCGGTGATGACATAGTTTTTTGTGGTTATGCCATCCTGCGCTGTTATTATGGTAGTTATCGTATTATCTCCCACGCTCAACGGTATTACCTGCGATGCCGCGCCCGATGCCACTGTTGTGCCATTTACCTTTATTGTAGCTGTTGCATCCTGAACAATTGAGGTAACCTGCAGGCTGGTTTCGCTATTTGGTATGGCTGTTGTATAATTCCTGAAAGCCATCCCGGTTACTGTTACAAGCGCTGTACTTGGGCTTACTTTTATAGAAGTTAGCAAAGCATTGGTTGATAGCGAATTTGCCCTGGTTACTGTTAACGTGTAGGTTTTGGTAGTAGTGCCATCCTGTGCTGTTACAACAGTGGTTATCACATTTGTACCTACGGCTAATGGCAAGTTTGCCGAAGCCGTACCCGAGGTTACTGCTATACCGTTAACCTTTACAGTGGCACCTGGGTCACTTATAGTTGGTGTTACGGTTATTGTGCTTACTGCATTAGCTACGCTTGCTGTGTAACTTAATGTTGCTGCTGCAAATACCGGTGTTAAGGTTCCGGCGCTGACCTTAAAGTTTGAAAGAGTTGCAATAGTTGATGGTGCGCGGGTAGCCGTAATAATGTAAGAGTTTGTGGTTGTACCATCCTGTGCTGTTACTACAGTGGTAATAACATTATTACCCACACCCAACGGTATTACCTGCGATGCCGCGCCTGATACCACTGTTGTACCATTTACCTTTATAGTTGCGGTTGCATCCTGAACTATTGAGGTAACCTGCAGGCTGGTTTCGCTATTTGGTACGGCTGTTGTATAGTTCCTGAAACCTGGCCCGGTTACTGTTACCAGCGCTGTAGCAGGACTTACCTTTATAGAAGTTAACAGTGCATTGGTTGATAACGAACTTGCCCTGGTTGCTGTTAAAGTGTAGGTTTTGGTAGTAGTGCCATCCTGTGCTGTTACAACAGTGGTTATCACATTTGTACCTACGGCTAATGGCAGGTTTGCCGAAGCTGTACCCGAAATTACTGCTATACCGTTAACCTTTACGGTTGCACCCGTGGCACTTATAGTTGGTGTTACGGTTATTGTGCTTACTGCATTAGCTACGCTTGCTGTGTAACTTAATGTTGCTGCTGCAAATACCGGTGTCAATATGCCTGAGCTAAGTGTAAGGCTTGAAAGAGTTGCTATGGCTGATGGAGCACGGGTAGCAGTAATAATATAAGAATTAGTTGTTACACCATCCTGTGCGGTTACTGTTGTAGTAATTACATTATTGCCTACATTAAGCGGTATTACCTGCGACGCAGCGCCCGATGCCACTGTTGTACCGTTTACCTTTATAGTTGCGGTTGCATCCTGAACTATTGAGGTAATCTGCAGGCTGGTTTCGCTATTTGGTATAGCTGTTGTATAGTTCCTGAAACCTGGCCCGGTTACTGTAGCCAGTGTTGTATTTGGGTTTGCTTTTATAGAAGTTAACAGTGCATTGGTTGATAAACCGGCCGCTGCCCTGGTTACTGTAAGGGTGTAGGTTTTGGTGGTTGTACCATCAGATGCGGTTACAATAGTGGTGATGGCATTTGTACCTACTGTTAATGGCAAGCTTGCCGATGCTGCGCCCGAGGCGACAGTTGTGCCGTTAACTTTTATAGTTGCATTTACATCACCGGCTGCTGGTATTATTTTTATGGATGATATTGCATTAGAAACGCCTGCTGTATAACTGATTGTTGTTGCTGCAAATACCGGGCTTAATGTGCCGGAACTAATGGAAAAGCCTGAAAGGGTGGCATTATTAGTGCTTACTATTGTTTTAATATTTACAGCTGCTGTGCTGCTGCCTGTGGCATTATATGCCGTAACTAAATAATTTGTTGCCGGGCTAGCTATTGTTGGCATGCCACTGATAACACCTGTAGTGTTGCTAAATGCTAATCCTGCTGGTAAAGCAAGGTTGAAATAATAACCACCCACAGGATTGATCTTTTTAACCAGGCTGTTTAAATAATCAGCCACAAATACATTACCGGCGCCGTCAACCGCTACACCGAATGGCCTGCTAAATCCAGAGCCGATTGAAACCGGCGCACCACCGCCTGCCGGGATCTCTTTTATTGCATTGTTCAAATTGTCAGCTACATATACATTGCCCATGGCATCAACCGCAACATCAGCCGGGCTACTAAAACCTGAGCCTATAGTAACCGGCACACCGCCGCCAACCGGAATCTTCTTCACTGCGTTATTGCCATAATCAGCCACAAACACATTACCTGCGGCATCAACTGCTACACCAACTGGGTTACTAAAACCAGAACCTATAATAACCGGAACATTACTGCCAACGGGGATCTTCTTTACTGCGTTGTTACCATAATCAGCCACATATAAATTCCCCGCAGCATCAATTGCCAGGCCAAACGGATTATTAAATCCGGAGCCTAAATTAACAATAGCGCCACCACCAACCGGGATCTTTTTTACGAGACTGTTGCCTTCATCGCCCACATATACATTTCCTGCAGCATCTACCGCTATGCCTGCCGGATTATTGAAGCCTGACCCTAAAACTACAGGAGCACCGCCGCCAACCGGGATTTTTTTTACTAAATTATTTGCCCTGTCTGCCACGTATATATTGCCGGCAGTATCTATCGCCACATCAGTTGGAAAAGAAAAACCTGAACCTAAGATTAAGGGATTGCTATTATAAGCAGGAGCAGATACCGGGCCGCCGCTGTTAGCAGGGGTTAATGGTGTAATGGCTATAGTTAACGCATAAGTTTTGGGGCTGTTGTAACTGATAACGGGTGCGGGGAATTGATTAACTGTTATATTAACCGTTGCCGAGCTGCTACCGCCGTAATTAAAACCGGTAATGGTATAATTTTTTGATGGACTTACTGCTGTTGGCGTACCGCTGATTACGCCTGTATTTTTATTAAAGCTTAAACCGGCAGGTAAAACAGGGTTGATATAAAAGCCGCCCACCAGCTTAATTTCTTTTGCCGCATTATCAAAATAATCTGCCACATACAAATTACCACTGGCATCCAGCGCTACGCCATATGGCGAGTTAAAGTTGGAACCTAAGGTAAACCAGGCACCCCCGCCTGCGGGGATCTCATCTACAGCGTTATTATCCCGTTCGGCCACAAATATATTGCCATTTACATCAACAGCCACACCATATGGCCCCAGCAAACCGGTTGCAAGCGAAACCACGGTGCCATTGCCAACCGGGATCATTTTTATTGCGCCATTAAAAGAATCGGCTACATACACATTGCCTGCAATATCAACTGCCACACCGTTTGGATGATTAAACCCGGAGCCTAAGGTAATAGTTGAGCCATTGGAAGCAAGTATTTCTTTTACCGCGCTGTTGTTAAAATCGGCCACATAAACGTTGCCTGCGGCATCAACCGCTACACCTGTTGGCCCGCTAAAGCCCGTGCCTATAATTATAGGAGCGCCACCACCGGCGGGGATCTTTTTTACTGCATTGTTTGAAAAATCGCCCACATATATATTACCGGATGCATCAATCGCCACACCACCGGGATTTATAAATCCGGTCCCCACAAATGATGGAGCTCCGCCACCTGCAGGGATCTTTTGTACCGCACTGCTGCCGCTATTACTAACATAAGTATTGCCTGCTGCATCTACTGCAATACTGTTAGGTCTGTTGAGGGCAGCAGTTAGGGTAAATGGCGTTGTGTTATAGGCAAAAGCAGGGATGGTACCACCAACTGTTGGGTTTAGTGGTGTAATAGCATGATTCATAATATAACTTTGCGGGTTATTATAAGCTATGGTTGGCGCTGCCGGGAGATTAACAGTAATATTTACATTCGCAGAATTATTACCGAAGCTATTATAAGCTGTAACTGTATAATTTGTTGGAGGATTTGCTGCCGTTGGGGTACCGGAAATAATGCCTGTAGCATTGTCAAACTTTAAACCCGCAGGTAAGGCATTGATAAAATATCCCCCCACCGGCATTATTTGTTTAATTGCATGATTGTTGTAATCGGCAACATACAAATTGCCCTTTGTATCTATTGTTATGCCCTGTTGGTTATTGAAACCTGTAGCTAACGTTATTGTGCCGCTATTACCGGCAAGTATTTCTTTTATAGTGCCGCTATTACTACTGCTCCCCTGCTCAGATACGTATATGTTGCCTGCGGCATCAACTACAATTCCTGCCGGGTTAGTAAAGCTCGTCCCCAATGAAACTATAGCACCGCCCCCTGCAGGGATCATTTTTATAGGCCCGGTTCCTGTAGTACCCATATAAACATTGCCGGCAGGATCTGTAGTCACGCAAACCGGGGGGCCATAATTTGACCCATAATTTGATGTGAACGCAGCGCCAGGGGCTAGTTTTTTAACCCAGCCGCTTCCTTTGTCAGCTATAAAAATATTTCCGGAAGCATCGATTGCTAAACCGTATGGCTGGTTCAGACCTGTAATTAAGGTTTGAGGGGGGCCGATTCCAGCAGGAAATTTTTTAATGGCATTGTTGGCATAGTCTAAAACATATAAATTACCCGCAGCATCGAGTGATAAACCCGACGTATTAATTGAGCTGCTTACGGTAACCGCTGCACCACCTCCTGCCGGAAATTTCTTTACTGTACTGTTGCCGGCATCGCTTACATACATATCCCCGGCAGCATTAAATGCAACGCTATTTGGCCCGCTTAACCCGGAGCCAAAAGTTACCGGGCCACTGTAGCCTGGGGCAGCTACAGCAGCGCTTGTTGGTGTTAGCGGAGCCGGAGTAACGCCTGCAACATAAGTTACAGGGCTGGCCGGATAACTTATAGTAAGTGCACTAACTTTAAGATTAAGTGTGGCTGTGTTATTACCTAAATTATTATAAGCGGTAATAGTGTAATTTGTTGCCGGGCTTAATACTGTTGGTGTTCCGCTTACAACACCGGTATTATTGTTAAAATTGAGGCCCAAAGGCAAAGCATTAATATAATAGCCACCAACCGGCTTAATCTGATTAACGGATGGACTGTTGTAATCAGCCGTGTACAGCCCCCCATCAGGGCCTACCGCTACGCCCGTTAGTATTCCAAAACTGGTAGCTACCGAAATAGTTGCACCACCGCCAACAGGGATCTCTTTTAATGTACTGTGATTATAGTCAGCTACAAACACGTTACCGGATGGATCTACTGCTACTCCGTATGGATTACTAAAGCCAGTGCCTAAGGTTACTGGTGCCCCACCCCCAACGGGAATCTTTTGTATCAAACTGCTGCCAAAATCAGCCACAAATACATTACCTGCAGCATCAACAGCTACACCTGCCGGGTTGGTAAATCCTGAGCCTATAATTACTGTGGGGCTGCCATCTGCCGGTATTTTCTTTACTGCGTGGTTGTTATAATCTGCAACATATACATTGCCCGCAGCATCTGCCGCTACACCGTACGGGTTAGCGAAACCAGTCCCAATGCTTGTAATTGCACCTCCGCCAAAAGGAATTTTCTTTATCGCGTTATTATTATAATCAGATACATACACATTACCAAAGCCATCAACCGCTACGCCGTCAGGCCCATTAAAGCCCGAACCGATAATAACCGGACTACCACCTCCTGCCGGGATCTTTTTTACCTGGCTATTTACAAAATCTGCCACATAAATATTACCTGCTGCATCTGTTGCAACCCCCCTTACAGAACTAAACCCCGATGCCACACTTATCTTGCTGCTGCTATAGGCTGCTGCTGCCACACCAAAGCTTGATGGCGTAAGCGGACTAATAGCATTACCTGCATTATAAACATATGTTGGGGGAGCCCCGGTATAACTAAAGGAAAGCGGGACAATCCTGATATTTTGGATAGCTGTAACACTACCTTCACTATTGTAAGCTGTAATGGTATAATTTGTGGCCGGGCCTACAGCTGTGGGCGTACCGCTGATAACACCTGTAACATTATTAAAGCTTAAGCCCGCAGGCAAGGCAGGGGTTACATAATACCCCCCTACAGGTGTCATTTGCTTTATTGCATTGTTGCCAAAATCAGCAACGTAAATATTGCCCACTGCATCTGCCGATACACCATAAGGATTGGTGAACCCGGTGCCAGTGGCAAAGGGTACGCCACCGCCAACCGGGATCATTTTTACTGCATTATTACCAGAATCGGCAACATATACATTCCCCAAAACATCAACCGCAACACCATTTGGGCCATTAAAACCTGAAGCTAAGGTTGTGGTAGTGCCCCCAACTGCGGCAATTTTCTTTATCGCATTATTGTTATGATCGGCTACGTATACGTTGCCTGCCTTATCAACTGCTACGGCGTATGGATTATTAAAACCAGTGCCGATAGATAGAGGCACACCTCCACCAACCGGGATCTTAAACACTTTATTGAGAACCTGATCTGCAACGTAAACATTACCTGCAACATCTGTAGCTAAACCCGCCGGGCTATCAAAGCCTGATCCTATAGTAGTTACGTTACTGGTACCCTTGGCTATTTCATATACCAAAGAACTACCATTATCGGTTATAAATAAATTACCTGTCGTATCTATCGCGATCCCTACAGGGTGTACAAAACCCGCGCTTATATTAACAGAAGCCCCCCCGCCGGCAGGCATTTTTTTTATCAAACCGTTACCATAATCGGTAACATATATGTTGCCTGCTTTATCAATTGCTGTGGAAGTTGGCGTACTGAAACCGGAGCCAAGATTAGTCGGCGTACCCGTGTACCCAAATGTGCCAACGCCGCTGCTTGTGGGTGTCAGTGAGCCGATGTTATTACCTACGGCATAATTTTGCGGAAAACCATAACCCAGGGTTGGCACAGCAAATTGTTTTGATCTTTTTGAAAGCTTACTTGTTTTTTGACCTATTTTGGCCACATGGCCGTTTTTAGATTTTGCCGAAGAGTAACCTGCAGCATAAAGGATGTTAAAACAAAACAACATCCATAATATTAACATGGATAACAGGCCAGCAAAGGCTATTTTAGGAAATAATTTTTTTGATGAGGGTAAAGATGTTTTCATAATAATGTGGAGGGGTAATAGCTTTTGATAGTGATAGATAACAGGTTGATCATTATATTTTTGACCACACAAAAATCCGGCATATGCCGTTATGCGTCAATCATATAAGCTTATGATTTTGGAGACAGAAGCAAGAAGTCAAGAGTCAGGAAAAGAGAGTCAAGAGATCAAGAGTCAGGAATCAGGAGGAAGAACCTAACTTGTTTATTTTTATATCCCGGATTTTATTTCTTGATTCCTGACTCTTGATCTCTTGACTCTTTACCCTTGTATCTTAATTCTCAACCCTGATCGTTTATCAGGCGTTCGCGGATTGCTTTTGCCACTGCTTCAGATTTTGAGTTAACATGAAGCTTTTTATAAATATTGCAAATGTGGGTACATACGGTACCCATGCTGATAAAGCAATGGCTTGCTATCATTTTATAACTATCACCTTTTACCAGGCAGCGGAGCACATCTTTCTCACGCAAGGAAAGATCATAGCCGTTTTCTGTAATATTTTTCTTTTCACTAAAAAACTCCAGCACTTTGCGGGCAATACTGGCATTCATTGGTGCACCACCCTGGCTTACTTCGGTAATGGCATCCAATATTTTGGCGGGTGTGGTTTTTTTTAGCAGATAGCCTGTTGCACCTGATTGAAGGGCATCAAAAATTTTCGTGCTATCATCATAGGATGTAAGTATAAGTACATTTATACCCGGAAAGTGACTTTTTATTAATGCCGTAGCTTCAATGCCATTAAGGCCCGGCATATCAATATCCATCAAAATAACATCAGCAGCATCCTGGCGTAAATGCTCAAGCACCTGGTTACAATCGGGATATACACCGGCAACAACAAAACCCGGCGTGCCCGAAATAAGATAGTATAAACTGTCACGTAAAGCATTGTTGTCGTCAAATACCGAAACCCTTATATCCAATTGATTTATGTTAACGTGTAAATATAACCCGGCATAGTTACTTGTTCAATAATATAATTATATGATATTAACCAGCAACCGGGTAATAGTTCCGGTTCCGGGCTGTGTTGTTACCTGTATTGTACCTTTAATTTCAGTTGCACGTTTATGCATATTTTTGAGCCCGTTACGATTATGTTTTGTATTGATATCAAAACCTTTGCCATTATCACTTATGATAAGCTCAAGCTGGCTATTCAATTTATTTACGGCTACTTTCATGGCAGAACAACCGGAGTGTTTAAGTATATTATTAATACATTCTTTAAAAATTAAAAATATATTTTTCCGGGCATCCATTTTTAGACGGGCATTAAGAATGTCCTCCTGCATGTTTATGTCAAACTTTATGTTCCTGGCTTCAAGCAGCGGAATAGCAAATTCACGCATTCTTACTGCCAAATCATTAAAGTGATCATTTTGCGGATTTACCGCCCAAATAATATCGTCCATCGCATCAAGCATGGCACGTGAATGAAAAGAAATATGACTGATGATCTCCCTTGTTTGTTCGGGTGGCAGCTGTTGTTTCAATTGCTTATCAGCCACCTCGCTAAAAATGGAAATACTGCTTAGTGCCGATCCAATATCATCGTGAAAATCAGAGGCTATCCGTTCTCTTATCCGTTCAATTGCCAAAATATGGTTTATCTTATACCTGTATAAGCGGTATAAGATAAATGCAATTGCCAGTACCACTAATATTCTAAACCACCAGGCAGCCCAATACGGCGGTTTAATTATAAAATTAAAAGATGCCAGGTGCTTATTCCAAACACCATTTTTATTACCACATTGAACATAAAATGTATAATCGCCGGGCGGGAGCTGTGCATAGTTAGCGCTGCGCTGATCGTCTGTATATTGCCACCTGGAGTCGGCCCCACTAAGCTGGTAACGAAAATTTATATGATCGGGGTCGGAATATAGAAAAGATGTAAATGCTATATTTATGGAATTATCCGTATGATTAAAAATCAACTCCCGGGTGTTTTTTTGGGCAGAAAAATGCTGTAAAACGGGTTGATTGTTTACAGATACCCTTTCAATCACCGGATTGGAAGGAGCTAAATTATTTTTCAGATCATGGGTAAAATAAGCGTATCCGTTACCAAAACCAAAAACAATATCATTACCAATAGGAGTAAAAGGTGAGCTTGGAAAAATTTGCATCATTGAAGTTTCATGTTCGGCCCTGGATGATCTGTCGGTATTAAGGCTATAATTCAATATCCCAACTTCCGAGCCTATCCAAACCATATTATTTACACTCAACACGCTTTCACATGCCGGTTTATATAAATTAGCTATGGTATTTATAACCTTAAAACTTTTTGTTTGCTTGTTAAAAATAGTTATGCCGCTACCCGCGGCGCAAACAATTTGATTATTAACAGCGTTGGTAATACCAAAGAAAAAATAATCAGGTTTTCCACCTTTCCCTCTGTAAACAACGGTGTTATGTGTTGAAGTATTATAACTAAACAAGCCATCACGGGATGCTATCCAAAGTATCCCCTTATCATAAAACCCATTTAGCAGTATATATTTAAGCCGGTCGTCTGATCTATCAGCCATGTTATTGTTTGAAGCAACATTAATTTTGTGGGTGACAAGATCATATCTAAACAGGCCTTTACTGGTGGTAATAAAATACGTGTTGGCATCTGCCATAATTATTCCGCGGATATTACACACAAGCGAAAGAGAATCAGGGATGGGCAATTTTTTTTGCGATAGAACCCCCAATTGCGGATCCCATTCAATAATTTCTTTTTGAGTAGCTATGAGCCATTTCTTTTTCGATAGCTGGACAAAGTCATAGATCCTCTGTGTTTGCGGATTTGTATTTAAAATCTTTTCAATTTCCTTGGTTTTCCAGTTAACACAAATCAATCCCCGGTTGTATGATGACATCCAAACCTTTGTACTATCATATTTATCCCTGGCAATTTTATTTATGCCCAACTCCACCGTATTCTTATCCAGGAACCTCATTTTTAATTGCTGATTAAATACATCAAGCATACCTATTCCTAAAACTGTACTTAACCATAGCCGCCCTTTTTTATCGGCAAAAAACCTGGTAACTATATTATTGGGCAGGCTATATGGGTTATTATCATCATGAACGTAAGTAAAAGCTATCTTTTTTAATTCAGTATTGTATACTATTATGCCTCTGCCCTCTGTAGCTAAAAAAAGATATTTTTTCTCTTTATCCACAAGAAGAAATGTCAGGTCATTTATTAAAACATCTTTTATCTGGTTACTTACCAGGGAAATATCCTTTAAATTATTAAAAGAGAATAAGCCATAGCTTGTACCTAAAAGAATGTCGTTCCCGCTTTTGTTTACAGCAAAAACCTTAAGCAGGGTATGGTTATAAATTAAGGTAGTAGTGGTGTATGTGTTTGTGTTTATGTTGTAGATATATACTTTTTCCCGGCTTGATACCAGTAACGTATTTTCATCTAACAAATAAGTACATAGCGGATCGGTTATGTTGGTAAGGGATGTATATGACACTTTTAAGGATTGCAGATCCAGTTTTACTAAACCATATTCACAAACAAACCATAAGTAATTTTTTTGAATACAAAGGGAATTAACCGTGTTGATGTTACGCTTTGAATCCGGCTTAATATAAATAAACTTGCCGCTTGCATCGTCATAATAACACAAACCTGAAGAGCTTATCCAAACCTTGCCGTTATTATCAGCTATGGCGCTTGTATAGTTGCCCCTTAATGCGCCTTTTGCCTGGTTAAAGCTGTTAAAATCAATCGTTTTATACCCGTCAAACCTTTGTACGCCATCGCTGCATGTCCATACATAGCCATTTTTATCCATGGTTATATCAGCTATACCGCGGCTAATAAAATGATTTTGACTATTAAAGTTCTCAAAGCGCCAGTCAGGGTTTGGTGTAAATGCCTGGGCCCAAAGATCAATCGGTAAAAGTAACAGCAGTAAACTTAATTTAAACTTGATCATATAATTTAAACAGTCGAAACCAGGGGACTAATAAGGCTTAAGTAATAATATTTTAACTTATTTTAAATTTAGTATAATTATAAGTGATTGATTATAAAATAATAAACTTTTTATTCAAAACCTGTGGTGATACACGGCATTACCGGCAATTAATGAAGCAGTTTATTGATGAGGGGCTTAAAAATAATATTTATTTAATATAGATGTATTACTTTTATGCACAGATCTAAACCCCTTCCACAATATGCACCGGACGTACCGACAGCTCCTTTTTGCCTTACTCAGCATCATATCACTAGCCATAACCTGTAATAAATGCCGGCAAACAAAAACCAGGCAAGAGTGGACCCCGCAACTGGAAACACAGATGTATGATGTTTTTTATCAGCAGTCGGCAAGCTTTACAACTGATGAAAATGCCAAAAAGGAGTATGCGGATTGCTGTCTCGCCAAAATAAAGCAGCTATTCCCGAAAGGGATTTCAAACATGGAATCTCAAATGAGCGATAGTGTAAAAATTGTTATAATGAAGATGGGGTCAGAATGTGCCCTATCATTTAAAAGTCATATAAATATTTGGCAACCGGAAGTTATACAACAGCTAAAGCTTCAGTTTTATTCGTATGCAGAAACTAAACTACTGCCTGAAAATATTAAAAAGGAATATGTTGATTGTATTGCTTTTAAAGTAATGACCAAATTTCCCAATGGGTTTGAGGGCAATAACAATAAGGATACATTAAAAAATGTTATTCAAAAGGCCCGGAAAGATTGCCTTAAATTAATTATAAATAAATTTCAAAAACTTAAGCAACAAAGGCTTAAAGACACCAACTAAGGGTTTATTTTTATTGCCATAGTTAAGGGTTTGAAGAGAGAATATAAAATAGTTTTTTTAACGCATTATATTACAGCTTTAAATAGCAATATTTTAACCATCAGCCATTTTGAATGGCTTTATATACAAAGTGCCCCCTTAAATTGTTTATTGAACTAAATTGAAAATTTTACAAATTTTGTCTGAAAATAAAGGCTTTAATATATAATCCTTTACAAATGGGTAAGCACTTGCTCTTTGCAAATCCTCTGCATGAACTGATGATGTTAAAAGAAAAACATTACACTTTTCTTTGGTATCCATTTTTAAATAAGCGTAGTTATCTAAAAACTGCCAGCCATTCATTACCGGCATATTTAAATCGAGCAAAATATAATCATAAATAAATCCGGGCTGGTTAGCTTTTTTATCTGTAATTAAATCTATTGCTATTTTTCCATTTAAACACGACGTAATATTAGAATTAGCAAAGTACTTTTTGATGTACTTTGTAGAAATTAAATTATTAAGGTCGTCGTCATCAATTAATAAAACGTTTATGCAATTATTTTCCATGTTTACCGGATTGATTTTTAAGTTGTTATACAGAAAAAGTATTACTGTTGTAAAATACAATTAAATTTTACCAATTAGTGTGCAACTATAAAGATTTTATTAGCAATCCAGCAATATATTCACCAAAGGACAGATCATCGAAGTATTTAGAAAACTCCCTTGAAAGGTAAGCCGGATTTATTTCCAGTTCACTCGACACTTGCTGCAAGCTCACGGGTTATCCATTTCATATTTATATCAAAGTTAAGATTTGAAGCTTATCTTTGTGGTTCATGCGCATGAAAATCATTTGTTGTTTTTTGGCGTGCTTGTTTTTAATAAGCGGCGTACTATTGCCTTTAGGTGATTTTACCTTACTGCGGGATATACCGGACATGTACAGGAATTATACGAAAATTACTTCGGCTGAAGAATTAAGTGTGATTGATTTTATAGGTGATTATCTGATGCATGGCAGGGAGCTTTTTGGGAATAACGAGCATGATAAAGTACCGGCTAATGGTAACAGTGTGCAATTTCAGCACCGGGCCAACCCTTTAAGTATAATTGTAATACATCTGCCCGTTACTTTGCTCGCTGTACCAGGATCAAGTATAGTACATCCGCAGTATCATCAATCATTCAGCACATCTGATTACCGGAACAAGTTGTTCAGGCCGCCCCTCGCCTGACTGATTAAACACTCAAAATTTAATTAGTTCATTTATTTAACCGTCCCATCATAGTGTTGCCTTTGCATAGCTAATGATAGGCTCTATTTATAGATCCATGAAAAGAATTTTCATGCTCATACCGTGTATGCTGTTATCTTGTTTGATAATGGCCCAGAACACTTTTAAAGCAAAAGTTACGAACGATCAAACCAAAGGGATCTTAAAAGGCGCGAACGCCACCATACCTGATCTGAAAATATCGGTTAGCGCCGATACGAGCGGATTGATCACAATAAGTAATCTTCCTAACGGTAAGTTTGAAATTGAAATTACTTATGTTGGTTTTAGTAAAAGCAAAAAGATTTATAGTTTTCCATTAAAGAACCCGGATCAAATCTTTGAGATCAGCCTTGAACCATCGACAGGGGAGCTTGCGGAGGTAACTATTCAAACCACCCGCACCAACCAGAGCCTGCGGGATATCCCTACCCGGATTGAAGCTTTACCTTACGAAGAACTGGACGAAAAAAGCACGATGCGGCCGGGCGATATTAAAATGCTGTTGGGCGAAACAACCGGGATCCATGTGCAGCAAACGTCTGCAGTAAGCGCAAATGCCAGTTTCCGGATCCAGGGCCTGGACAGCCGTTACACCCAATTGCTGCAAGACGGGATGCCGCTTTATTCCGGATTTTCAGGTAATTTAAGTTTGCTGCAGATCAGTCCGCTTGACTTAAAGCAGGTGGAATTCATTAAAGGGTCGGCATCAACTCTTTATGGCGGCAGCGCCATTGCCGGTTTAGTAAACCTGATCAGCAAAACACCCGGAAAAACGCCGGAACTTACGTTTTTGCTAAACGGAACCAGCGCAAAAGGAACGGATGCCAGCGGATACTATAGTCAAAAATGGCAGCACACCGGTACCACCATATTTGGTGCTTATAACCATAATGGCGCTTATGACCCATCAAGTACAGGATTAACCGCTATCCCTCAAAGTACCCGCTTTACCGTCAATCCCAAAGTATTTTTGGATTTGGATGAGCATAATTCAGGCTGGTTCGGCGTGAACACCACTTATGAAAGCCGCTATGGAGGAGACATGCAAGTATTAGCCGGGAAAGCGGATAACATTCATCAATATTTTGAACGTAACAAAACCTTTCGTTTTTCTACCCAATTATCCTTTACCCATAAATTAGACGAAGAAAGCCAGATCAATTTTAAAAATACTATCGGCTATTTTGACAGGCAGCTGGACCAGCCGGGGTTTGACTTTAAAGGCAATCAGCTCTCGTCATTTAGCGAAGTTAACTATGTGCGAAATGGCGAAAAAGCTTCATGGGTAGCAGGAGCTAACCTGATTACCGATAATTTTACGGCAGAGCCACCACAAAGCAGTTTAAACTATAGCCTGACCACAATAGGTGCATTTGTGCAAAACACTTATAGAGCAACAGACTGGTTTTCGCTGGAAAGTGGCCTAAGGCTGGACGATAATACGCCTGCCCCAAACAAACCTTCAAACGGGATTTTTATCTTGCCCAGGGTAAATGCCCTGTTTAAATTAAGCCGGCACTTAACCAGCCGAATTGGCGGAGGATTAGGTTATAAAATGCCAACATTATTTAATGACGAAAGTGAACAGGATGGCTACCAAAACATTAAGCCTCTAAATATTGGGAACACGCAAGCTGAACAATCCTATGGAATGAACGGCGATCTGAACTATCGCAGTGCACTGAGTGACGAAACCATTATCAATATTAATCAACTATTTTTTTACACTTATGTAGACAGGCCGTTGATCTTACAAAATAATGCCTTCATTAATGCAGCCGGACACCTGGCTACACGGGGAACAGAAACAAATATTAAACTGGTTATGGACGAGTTGGTATTTTACCTGGGCTATACTTATACCGATACCAAACAGCATTTTAACGGTCAAAGCACTATACAGCCTTTAACTCCCAAAAATCAGCTGAGCTTTGACGCTACCTATGAGATTGAGGGGAGTTATCGTTTTGGCGTGGAAAGTTTTTATACAGGCCCGCAATTGCTGAATAACGGTAATACAGGAAGAGGTTATACTACTTTCGGTTTATTGGTCCAAAAAATGTGGAAACACCTGGATGTTTTCATTAATGCAGAAAATCTGACAGACCGGCGGCAAACCCGTTGGAGCAATATTTATACAGGCAGCATTACCAGTCCGAACTTCCTGGATATTTATGCACCCTTGGATGGCGTGGTGGTTAATGCCGGGATCAGGATCAAGCTATTAAACTGAGCGCGACAGAAAGCTAACAGACCCCGCTAATAATCCTGCAATTCCTCTAAAGAACTAAAAAGCCTTCAGCGAAAGCTGGAAGCTTTTTTTGTTGGAAGTACTTTGGGTAGATACAATCTGCAGGCATTGTAATTCGAAGTTACAAACTTCGAAAAGGAGGTCGCTTGTTTACACTTCCAAGCGAAGAAACGTTATTTCACGCTAATTCACCACCGTTTTTTTTCATCTTTTTAATAACCGCTGGTGTTTGATATTCATCACTATTTCCCGGTTATTGCGACTCATTGGCAATGACCTGCTTCCAATCTTAATTTCGTTACCCTCTATAGCATCGATTTTGGAGGCGTTGACCAGGTACGACTGATGGATCTTGATAAACTCGTTTAATGGTAGCTGAGATTCCAGGCTTTTCATAGTGAGATAGGCCAGTACCTTTTTGCCTGCGGTGTGGATGGACACATAGTTACCTATACATTCGGCATAAAGAATATCATTGAGTTCAATTTTTTCGATCCTCTTATCGCTTTTAATAAAGATATAAGAGGGTTGCAGGGTGGCAGTCGCCAGATGCTTCAGTCCGTAATAGTCCTTTGCCTTTTGCACAGCTTTAAGGAAACGACTAAAGGCAAAAGGTTTTAAAAGATAATCGATAATATCCAGTTCATACCCTTCCAGGGCATATTGAGGAAAAGCCGTGGTCAGTATCACAATGGATTCAATGTGCATTTTTTGCAATAACTGCAGGCCTGAAACCTTTGGCATTTCAATATCAAGGAAAATAATGTCGACGATATTATTCTTCAAAAATGCTTCCGCCTTCATTGCATTCTCAAATTTGCCTTGCATGTCCATAAAAGGTACCTGCTCCACAAATTCATGCAATATTTTACGGGCAACGGGTTCATCATCCACAATAATACAGCTGAGTTTCTTCATAGCGAGAGCGTTAAATGCACGTGATAAATGTTCTGCTCTTTTTTAATATCAAGCCTGTAATGATCTTTATATAATAGTTCCAGTCTCCTTTCTGCATTGTTGAGACCAATCCCGCCCGAGACGGGTTCCGCTTCATCATAAGAATTATCACAGGTGAAATCGATTTGGCCGGCTTCCTCATTCAACCCGATGGTGATGCTATTGATGCCATTATCGCCTCTTGAGACATACTTAAAAGCGTTCTCTACAAAAGCCATGAAAATGAGCGGAGCAATTTTGACACCGCTGTTTTGATAGTTTACCTTTAATGTAACCTGTATATTATCGTTGCTCCGGGCTTTTTGCAGGGCAACATAGTTTTTCAGGTATTTCACTTCCTTCTCCAGTTCTATCATTTCCACATCCCCTTCATACAAATTATATCTCAGGAGATCTGAAAATTGCACCACCATATCTCTCGCCTGACGATTACTCATGTCGATAGAGCCGTAAATAGTATTGAGGCCATTAAACAGGAAATGCGGGTTAATTTGCGAACGCAGGTATTTCAACTCCGTTTGCAGTTGGTTGATCTGGATATTTTTAACTTGCTCCTCACGTTCCGACCATTTCTGCGTTACATACAACATTGATGCAATTACGCTGCAGCAAAGGCCATATACAAAATTATCCCAGAAACCAGAGCTTGTTTCGATAGGCTTATCATGAAAAAGAACGCCATGGATAAATTGATTATAATTACTGGTGAAGAATGTATACAACGAAACTAAAACGATGAGGCCTGCAACATACCAGCTGAACAGTTTCTTTTCCAGAAGGTATGATATTATAAAAGCATTATTGGCCCATATCAAAAACGCAAACACAGAAAAGTGTACGATGACAGTAAACAGGTAAGAAAAACAGGCTTGCACACTGTCTACTGAATACGTTGGTTTTTCGATTACCAGGGCTCCGATATACGCAAGAAAAAAGAGTATATAATTTGTATATTTTTTGAAAAACATGGCCAGTCCTTCGTCTTTTAATAATATAAATATATCCTATTGATTTGATAATCAGAAATATCTATTCCATCAGGAAGCTGGTTTTCACGGAAAATTGTGCAGTTATCCTGCCAGACGCGCATCATGTCACATAAATTTTTTTATGCCGGCCACCCAATATAATTTTATGAAAAGATAGATGGTTTTATATTGATTTCTGTAACAAAAAACACTGTAAATCATCCAATTATAAGCAAAACAATAAAGCTATAAACAATGAAAAAAGTTATACAATTCGGAGAAACCGTAGAAGGATATAACATTCCTGTTTTAAATGAACGGGAAATAAGGGCATCAGCAGGGATACTATTTTTAGCTATACTTTTTGCATTGATGCTCATCCTGTTCAAAAATGATTTTTTGTTCGCAAAATATGCTATAACTATATTCCTTACTGATTTTGTTATACGTGTGTTTGTTAATCCTAAATTTTCTCCTTCATTGATCATCGGGCGTTTAATCGTCAGGAACCAGGCGCCTGAATATGTTGGGGCTAAACAAAAAAAGTTTGCATGGATAATTGGTGTGATTTTGTCTGGCACGATGTTCATTTTCATGGTGGTAGTAAATTCATACAGCCCGATAACGGGTATTGTCTGCCTGATGTGCCTGATTTTCTTATTCTTTGAATCGGCGTTTGGTATTTGCCTGGCATGTAAACTTTATAGTTTTGTTTACCAGGAAAAAGCGCAATACTGCCCCGGCGAAGTTTGTGATGTAAAATCAAAACAGGATATCCAAAAAACATCTATAGCCCAACTGCTTATAGTTTTTGGATTTATAGCCTACATTGTCCTGGCAGTCTTTTTATTTAATGATCAGTTTAGTAAAAAGCCATATGACTTGTTTGGAATTAATAGTTCTGCACGAGTAAAATAAAAGATCTTTTAACCAAAAATGTATTCCATGTACGATGACCAGACCATGCTGATGACGCCAAAAAGTGCATTGGAAAATTTTTTCTCCGCGTTCCGAAGGAATGTCATCGGCAATCAGCAAACTTTTGAGTCGCCTTTTGGAGAAAAAGAAATAATTTATGCAGACTGGACTGCAAGCGGCAGGGCTTACCGGCCTATTGAAGAACGCATACAGAAAGAGATAATGCCTTTTGTGGCAAATACACATACAGAGACTACAATTACAGGGACATTGATGTCCAAAGCTTATGCAAAGGCTAAGATCATTGTTAAGCACCATGTTCACGCAAATAAGGATGATGTATTTGTTTTTTGCGGCAGCGGAATGACAAGCGCTGTAAATAAACTGCAAAGGATATTAGGGCTGAGGGTACCGGAGCGGATGGGGGATTACATGAAAAAGGGAGGCGCTCAATTGGATGAGGTGCTGAAACCCATCGTTTTTGTAACACATATGGAACACTACAGCAACCATATCACCTGGCTCGAAACTATTGCAGATGTTGAACTTATTGGTTCCGGTGAAAATGGGAATGTTGATTTAGAATGCTTCAGGAACTTGTTAGAACAATTCAAGCACCGGAAAAACATAATAGCCGCAATTACGGCCTGTTCTAACGTAACTGGAATTCAAACCCCATATCATGAAATTGCAAAAATGGTCCATCAATACGGTGGTTTATGTTTTGTTGACTTTGCCTGCTCTGCCCCTTATATCGACATTAATATGCATCCCCGGGAAAAAGACACGCATTTAGATGCTATTTATTTTTCGCCCCATAAATTTTTGGGTGGGCCGGGCACATCGGGGGTTTTGATCTTCAATAAAAGAATTTATAAAAGCACGATTCCCGATCAGCCCGGAGGAGGTACTATATTGTACAGCAATCCATGGAAGGTTCATGAATACATCACAGATATAGAACAGCGGGAAGATGGCGGAACTCCTCCATTTCTGCAAGGGATAAAAGTAGCGATGTGCGTTCGGTTGAAGGAAGAAATGGGAGTTGAAAATATATTAAAGAGGGAAGAGGAAATATTGCATATCATTTTTGAACGATTCTCAAAAATGAAAAATGTTGAAATCTTTGAGGGGAATATTAAAAAAAGGCTGGGTGTCATTTCATTTATTGTAAATGGGGCACATCATAATTTGATCGCCAAGATCTTGAATGACAGATTTGGAGTTCAGACAAGAGGCGGCTGCTCTTGTGCCGGAACTTATGGACACATGCTGCTGCATGTTGATGAGACCAGGTCTTATGAAATACTGAATTCGATCCATTCAGGAGATCTGTTGTGCAAACCGGGTTGGATCAGATTATCTGTGCATCCAATTATGACCAATGCAGAAATTGATTTTATTATGGACGCGATTGAATTGACTGCATCTCATTTTCAGGAGTGGATGAAAGATTACAGATATGATCGGGGATCCGGCGAATATTCTTTCAAAGGGGCTGAGGCAAAAGAACATTGCAAGATTGAAGATTGGTTTAATCTCTCCGGTTGGGATAAACCCCTCGCCTTAAGGCAAAACACAAGAGTCGATAACAGGTTAACCAGTGTGTAAAAGTCTTAACCTGACACTTTAACATCCTTTACTTCCATAATCAGCCATTTTATCCTGATCTGAGGTTTGAGATGGTATGATAAGTTAATAGGAACGTGTTTTGTGAGCCTACATTGAAAGGATTCTTATGGATAGCTATTCAGCTACAATTATCGATGCTGTCGAAAAAGTTAAAACAGCAGTAGTTAAAATCGAAATATTCAATAACACCAATAAAAAAGAGCAACTGTCAGGTACAGGTTCAGGCTTTCTGTTCTCATCTGATGGTTATTTGTTCACTAATAGTCATGTGGTACATAACTCCACAAACATCAAAGTTAAATTACATGATGGCGCTTGCAGGCAGGCTACATTGATAGGTGAAGATCCGGACACAGATCTGGCGATTCTGAAAATATCTGACGCAGATTTTACCCCGGTAAAACTCGGCGATGCTGACCAGCTTAGAATCGGACAACTGGTGATAGCCATTGGTAATCCATTGGGCTTTCATCACACGGTCACTGCCGGTGTTGTAAGCGCCCTGGGAAGAATGCTTGAAAGCCAGAATGGAAGAATGATGGATAGCATGATTCAGACAGATGCCGCTTTAAATCCAGGCAACTCGGGCGGGCCGCTTATTAATGCAGATGGTGAAGTAATCGGCGTAAACACCGCTGCAATCCGCGGAGCACAGGGCCTTTGTTTTGCAATTAACATTAATACCGCAAAAGAAATTGCCAGCCAGCTGATTCGGTTTGGAAAGGTAAAAAGAGCCTACCTGGGTATTGTTATGCAGCAGATAGAATTGGTACCTAAGCTGAGGGCCATGCATGCCCTTCCAAATAAACAGGCACTGTTTATTTCAGATGTTGCCACCGGTAGTCCGGCTGAAAAAGCCGGCATTCTTAGTGGAGATATCATACACTCCTTTAATAATAGGATGATTGAAACATCCGACAACCTTTTCAAACAGCTTACAGAAGACAAAATCGGTCAGTTTCATTTTATTGGAATTCTAAGGAGTAATCTGAAAAAAGAGTTTAGGATAACCCCTGTGCAAAGAAACTAATGGAACATTTTCTGACTGATTTGAGGGGAATATTTTCTGTTAATTAACCTGTTCTAATCGGGCAATAGGTTGCCCCCAGTGACTTTTTTTAATGTAGCTTCTTATTTGGCAAAGCTATTTATACTTTGCTTGAGGATGACTTATCTGATGATTACCAGCCGGGCAAAGCTCAAAAAGAGGAATTGGATAAGAGGTTGTGGCGAATCACCAAATACGTTAAGCGGACTAAGTTGATCTTGAACTAGTCATTTTTAAACCTGAAATTTTTTTAATTAAGCAGCGTTCTATATTCCTTCGCCTCTTCGACCGGTTTATTATAAATATGCAATTGGCATGCTGCCATGTCAGCTTGGGAAGCAGATCGCTCAATTTATGGACAATTAAAGTTACAAATTATTGAGAAACTAAAAATTTAAAACCAGGTTCGCCGGCCTTCCATGGTCTTCTCTAATTCAGGAAGACCATAAATATTAATCAAAGAATGAATAATTTTGGGATCATTCCGGTATAGTAAACAAACCTATCAAACCACACAAATGGAAGCGAAAGAAATATTAAAACAACATATCGCCAAAACAGCCACATTGACCGATGAGCAGTTCGATTATTTTTTTTCTCATTTCAAACCGCAATCCTACAAAAAAGGGCAGGCAGTGATCAGTGAGGGTGAGAAGGTAGACCATGAATACTTTGTAATTTCCGGCTGCTTAAAAGCCTTTTTCATCAATGATGAGATCAAAATGTACATCCTGCAGTTTGCTATGCCTACCTGGTGGACCTCTGATTACGGCGCCTTATACAATCAAACCGGGGCCACTATCAATATAGATTGTATCACCGATGCAGAAGTGCTTTGCCTTTCCAATCACGACCGCGAAAAAATATGCAGCGAGTTACACCAGGCCGAACATTTTTTCCGCTGGCGGACCAACAGAGGGTACCTGGCTTCCCAAAAAAGGTTATTGTCATTTATGAATAACGATACCAGAGCCCGTTATGAAGAACTGCTGGCATTATATCCCCAGCTTTATAACATGGTCCCCAAACACCTCATAGCCGCTTACCTCGGCGTTTCAAGGGAAACGCTCAGCAGGCTTTACAATGCCCATAAATAACACCGCGCGAATGTGATATACATCACATAAGTACCTTAAATTTCCTGCCGTCCTTTGTGCTATCAAATTATTAACCAATGTAAATGTTTAAACCATGTGGAACCAAACCAAAATAACCGCACTTTTAGGCATCAAATATCCCATACTGTTAGGCCCAATGGGCGGCGGCTTTTCAACGCCTGAGCTTTTGGCCGCAGTATCGAATGCGGGCGGTCTGGGCAGCTTTGGGGCCTACACTCTTAGCCCCGAACAGATACTGGAAGCTAACAGCGTCATAAAGGCGAAAACAGATAAGCCCTATAATATCAATCTCTGGGTTTCAGACGTCGATGACAGCTTAGCTGATTATCCTGCTGAAAGCCTGGAGAACGTGAAGGAGCTGTTTAAACCATATTTTGATGAGCTGAGCATTCCGCTGCCTGATCTTGATACCAGGATCCCTTCAAAATTTCTGAAACAGGTTGAAGCCATCTTTGAGATCAGGCCTGCAGT
Organism: Mucilaginibacter sp.; assembly: GCF_028288225.1. Classification (GTDB taxonomy): domain Bacteria; phylum Bacteroidota; class Bacteroidia; order Sphingobacteriales; family Sphingobacteriaceae; genus Mucilaginibacter. The sequence goes on along the minus strand of NZ_JAQBOC010000033.1, from coordinate 9,434 downwards.
GTTCAGTTTTATATTTGGTATACCATCCAGGGAGATACTGGACGAATGCCGCAGGCTTGGCATTAAAACTGTTGGGGCAGCTACAACGCTTGATGAAGCTTTGGCTTTGGAAGAAGCAAAGGTTGACGCTATTGTTGCTGCCGGGTTTGAGGCGGGCGGCCACAGGCCATCATTCATCAGGCCTGCACATGATTCTTTAACAGGAATATTTGCTTTGATCCAGCAGTTAAAAGCCAAAGTAAAAACCCCTGTGATTGCGGCAGGAGGCATTGCTGACGCTAAGGGCATCGCAGCCGCACTAACCTTGGGTGCAGATGCCGTACAGTTAGGAACAGCTTTTTTAGTTACTGATGAATCAAATGCTACACCGGTTCATAAAGCCGCGCTTTTTTCTGATGAATCAAAATACACCGTACTCTCCAAGTCGTTGACCGGCCGTATGGGCAGGATGATCCGCAACCGTATTTCAGAAGAAGTTAAATATGAAACCGGGGTGCTGCCATTTCCACTGCAAACCCGGCTAATGGGGCCACTAAGAGCTGCTGCGCTAGACCAGGGAAAAACTGATATGATTAATTTCTGGTCGGGGCAAAACGCAGTTAATTTAAAACATACCAAAGCAACGGAGTTAATGCAGGCCCTGGTAACCGAAACGCAGCATATATTTCATCGTTAACCGATTCTAAAACTGATCTTAAATAATTCTGCGATAGCTTCTTATATTTGCATTTGAAAAAGATCAGCATGACCAAACTATTTATTGTAGGGATCCCGCGGGATATGGACGAAATTGAGCTCATGGAACTTTTTAGTTCCCACGGGCTTGTTGGTATGGTAACAATTGTTACTGATAAGGGATCCGGGGAAAGCAAAGGATTTGGTTTTGTGCATATGGATGATCAGGCAGGAGCAGATCGGGCCATTGCCGCGCTGGATGGCGCTGAGATCGATGACCGGAAAATCAGCGTAAGGATTGCTGAAAACAGCCCGGCTCCCATAGCCAACCAGGTGCAGGCAGCTAAAAAGGTAAATAGCACTCAAAAGCCCTTCAAAAAGAAACGCCCAAGAATAGGCAGTTAAAAAGATTTTTATAATTTCGCGGGCTTAAATAAAAATTATAGCAACATGCAAAAATTCACAGCACTTAAAGAACTTATTGAAACAACAGAACAAGATGCAGCCGCATTTTACGAAAAGGGCAACAAAGCAGCAGGGACCCGTTTACGCAATGCTATGCAACAGCTAAAAGTTACCGCAACAGATATCCGCAAGGAAGTAACTGAAAAGAAAAACGCAAAATAATCTGTATTAAATTATTGCAGGAGCCTGGCAAAAGCCGGGCTTTTTGCTATTTTGAATGTGAAAAGAAAACAATGCAGATATCTGCCCGGGAGGATCTTTATAACCGTATCTGCTATGTCGAAAAGAAGCTTCATCCACATGAATAATACCAGGATCAGGGATTAATCTCAATAGCTCCCATGTTTTTTGCCATCTCCGCATACATTCTTACAATCTTTTTAGCTTCTATTACTTATAATCAATCATTAACAAATATTTTTTTGTGATTGCCTGCTGATTCATTATAAAAAAGCCCCTCCGCTATTTGTTTTATTTCGATCTGGTGGCCGGTTTATCCGGGGATGATAATTTTTTATAATAACAAACGAAAATAATTAAAACTATAGTTAATCAGGGTTGTTCTTTGTTTAAATTTCAAGCAATAAATTAAGCCAATTATTAACTCGTCAATTCTGTAAAACATGACCCGGGAATCGTATTAAAAGGGATAAAGAATATAAGGAAAGCAGAACAAAAAAAGGGATAAAGAATAATGGAAATATTAAATGTAAACATTGCAGAAGTAGTAAAAAGGGAATGTGCCTTTGATTGCACGATTTCACCTCATCCGGGCCAGGTGGTCGTACAGATCAGCAATGATGACTTTGCCCGGCGCATGGGTAACCTGATCCTGCAACTGCAAAAAGTTATTGACCGGCATTATCCCGAAAGGGAAGAAAATTTATTCCTGGTCATCCGGGCCCCAAATGAAAAGGAAAACGTATTTAAAATATGGAAATCCGTTTAGGGTCAGGAAACCTTAAGTAGTCCGAACTTTGTCTTTTCCTGCTTAATTTCGTTAAGAAAGTTTTAGGCCCGACAGTTGTTCTGTCCCCGCCATTCCTTTTTGCTGGATGAGTACTTTAAATTTGCTTCCCATATCTACTAACAAGGTATGTGTCAGCATGACCTCATCCATAGCCAGTTGCATAATATTACCGGTTTGGGCCGCTGTCGTTCTCAAATATTCTTTAAAACCGAGTGCCAGCAGGAACTGGGCCTGGCTGGTTAAGCCGCAGCAGGTCAATCCGCTCCTGAGCCCCCAATGGCATAAAGCCGAAAAATTGACATGTGCGGTGATATCCTGTTTACCCACATGCTGATATGGCTGATCGTTGACCTGGTGATGGTGATAACAAAGCAGGGTACCCTGGCTTCTGCAAGGCTTGTATAAATCTTCGGCAGCATAACCGTAATCTATAGTCATGACATAACCTTTTTTTAAGGATGCTGCAATTGCTGCTATCCATTGGGTAGCTTCCAGGTTAACTTCTGCCCGGAACCCCTGGGGCAAAATCACGTTCAGATCTGAAAGATAAGCTTTGATCTCTTCCGGTGCAGGCTTGAGCAATTCTACAAAACCATTCCGATAGTCCACAAAAACCTCCATCAGTTCATCTTCCATCATTACCTGGTGAACCGGGAAGTTATCGACCAGCTCATTGGATATGATGCAGCCGGTAATATCAGGAAGATCCTGAATGGAATCATACCAGTCGACCTTTTCATGCAAATGCATTTTTTCCTTTTCGCGCATGGCCGGGCTTTTTTCAATAATGGCGTAATGAAGCTGATTATATAATTGGAGATTATTTTTCAGATAATCTAAAATATCATGGCAGAGAACGCCGGTCCCTGCGCCATATTCAACGACGGTAAATTCGTTTTCACCTGTTAAATGCCACATTTCTTCCAGTTGCCGGCCTATCATGGCCCCAAATACCGGCCCAAGGTTTGAACTGGTATAGAAATCCCCGCTCTTGCCAATTTTATCCTGAGCTGCCATATAATATCCCTGTTCAGGGTGGTATAAGGCCATTTCCATGAAATCATGAAAAGAAACCGGACCTTCTTTCCTGATCCGTTGCCGGATGATTTCGGTGAGTTCCATAGTTTACATGTAAATAATAAAGAAATTAAACCAGGCAAGAAGCTTCAATAATAATACCATATAATTGGTAACAATAGTTGCCTGAACGTTAAGGGGCGGAATTTTAGGTAAATTTGACCTAACGGTATCACGGTAAACATGGGGGAGACATTTATCACAGAAAGCAAAATATGATAAAAACAGGTGAAAATCCCTCATTAGGAAGATAAGCAAGCAATAAACATTGCCGCTTATTGAATGCAGGAACAAGCAAAAGCAATTTTATATAGACAAGTATCTCAAAACGCTTAATGACTATGTTACAGAATAGAGTAGATCCATTCGGAAAAATTATCAGGACCCCCGAGCGCGGGGCCTGGCTTGGAAACCGGGGTGTATTGCACAACCATCAGCAGGAAATTATCCGCCCCTATAAAGTAAAGGCATGGATCACCTGCGTTCTGGAGTTTAGGGGCAGACATCGGGAGGTAATGCAGCCTGACCGCTGGACAGAGCTCTTTTTCCTGGATGAGGCCACCGCATTTTCGGCCGGGCACCGGCCCTGCGCCCAGTGCCGGCACGCAGACAATCAACATTTCAAGCGACTTTGGATAAAAGGTAATCCGCAATATGGCTTTCATATGAAAACAACTGTCGCGCTGATCGATGAAATTATCCAGGCAGAAAGGATAGCAGCGGACAAATCAAAGGTGACCTACGAAGAAGATCTGCGTGCACTTCCCAACGGCACCTTTGTGTCTTATATGGATAAATCTTATTTGGTGAAGGATAATCAATTATATTTATGGTTGCCTGGCGGATATGAAAAGCCTATCGACTTCCCGGAGATTAAGAAATTACCCGTACTGACTCCACGGTCTATTGTAAATATGTTTAGTGTAGGATATGTGCCACAAATAGCTGTCTAATAATGCATTTGATGGCTTTCCTATTATCACAACGGCTTCAGACCTGGCAAAATTTGATAGTGAACTTTATAATGAAGGCACATAGCTACGATTGCTCGTGGAAGTGGGTTTGTATCACGTTTTACTTCGTATATCGTTGATATAAACCTGCCAATCATCTTTCACCTGCGCCCCGGCGGCGATCAGGGTTTCCATGATTTCCGGATGGGCGGGTTTGCGGTTATTGTAGAACGCCCAAATGGTGGTTCCAAGTACAGTGCCATCGTAGGCGTTGAGGGCTTCCATTGCTGCGCCCTTTTCCAGCAGCAGGCGAACAATGGCCGTCTGCCCGCCGAAAGCCGCGGAGTGCAACGGGGTGGTGCCATTCCAGCTGGTATTCACGTTCATACCGGTACCTAACAAATAATGGACGATAGGAAGGTGCCCGTATTCACAGGCCCACATCAGGCAGCCGTCCCGTTTGGGTTCCATTTTCTGATCGGTCAGCCGGCCACCGCTAAAATACGATTTTACCTTTTCCAGGTCGCCGACGCCCCCGGCCCCTTCCAGGTCTACTTCAGCGCCTTTTCCAGCGAGGTATTTAACAGGCTCGCCCCTTCCATTGTGCAGGCAGGCCAGGATCAGGTTACCGTCCGTATAATCCGGCGCTACCGCATGGTTTGGGTCAGCTCCATGCCGGATGAGGAGATCCATCAGTTCTTTCTGCACGCCGGTGATAACGGGGTGGACGCTGGTCGCCACCAGTCCAAGCGTGGATGCGCCCCGGTACATATCCCCCCAGGCATCCACTTCAGCGCCTGCAGCTAAAAGTATTTCTGCTATTTCCATCGCGTTTTTGGGCGTCTTTTGCCGGTAACCTTCAAAGCCGTTGGCACCCACATAGTTTAACAGCGTAGAATGATGGTTACGCACCGAACGTGCCGTAATCAGTTCCGGGTTTTGTTCCAGCAAGGCTTTCAGAGTGGCGGTATCACCGGAAAAGATGGCATCTGCAGCCTGTTCAAAATGCCGGAGCGCAAGATCGTTCTGCAGGTGCGTTTGAAATCTTTCATATTCAGCCCAGGTATTGAAATAATGGGTATGCGCTATGATCCGTTTTGCGTTGTCCTCATTGCCGTTTTCCGGGTTAAAACCCGCCGCACTGTAATGTTGCCTCAGATCCGGGTGATCATGATACTGTTTCAAAAAATGCTCCAGGGCAGCTACATCGCCCTGAACAGCTGCCTGCCCGGCGGCTTCTTTTTGCGGGATCGGAATGTCTTGTACGGCCATACTGTTAAAACGTTTGGTAAAATAGATGATATCATTAATCAAAAATACAAATCAGGACACCAAATTAAACTAAAGCAGAACGGAACTATACAAGTTTATGTACTATAAATTTAGGTTAGAATATGCTGTATTTGTTAATATGAGTCATTGGGCCTACGTTTCAATAAAGGATTAAATTGCCACAATTTGTCATTTCTGATTTTGTTCCAACTCCACTAATTACAAATTCTCAATTGCCCTGGAAGTCGCAATATACAGAAGAGATTTTCAGCGCGAAGATATTGAAGCTTATTTTTCTCTTCTTCTGAATTGAAATTATAGTAGAGTTTCGGGCTTGTTCGATTATTAACATCAGCTAAAAAAACGCTTTTAAATTGTCCGGATAATAGCATTATCGGCAATTGTTACGCCTTGTTTTTAAGTACCACATATATTTTTCCTTAACTCTAAACTGCTTGCAATTGGTGATTGCCGAATCAGTACCCCAAAGCGTCCTATCTCTGCTCTTAGAAGCAAAAAAGCCGTTTTCCTCGCGGAGAAACGGCTTTTTTATTGAAGTGCACCCACCTGGTCCCGAACCAATACACCGGGTTAAATTCCCTCTGATACCGATTTGGATATGAATCCATCCTGCATTTTAACCCGGAAAGCATCTTTATTGCGTTTCAACTAACTCCCAAATCTCATGTTAATGCTCTGGCAAATTGCTATTCACTCCTCAAACTCTTCACCGGGTTTGCTTTTGCTGCTTTTATTGCCTGGAAACTTATCGTTGCAAGTGCAATAATTATGGCAGCAAGTCCGCCTGCAGCAATTAACCACCAACTGATAGTGATACGATAAGCATAAGCTTGCAACCATTGGTGCATGTAATACCATGCAATGGGTGTAGCAATCGCAAAGGCAATTGCAATGAGTATGATAAATTCTTTTGAAAACAAATAAACAATACTGCCTGCAGTAGCACCAAGTACTTTACGGATACCAACTTCTTTTATCCGCTGCACTGCCATGAATGAGGCTAAACCATACAACCCAAGACAGCTAAGGAATATGGCGATGGCTGCAAAAATTTTATACAAAGCCGATAACTGGTTTTCCTGTTTGTAAAAACTTGCAATTTTATCATCAAGAAACTTGTATTCATAAACAAAATCCGGAAATGTTCGATCAAATATTTTCTTAACAGCTAACATTGTAGAAGAAATGTTTGTCGTTGCAAGTTTTATCCCAACCTGGTTGTACATGGCGACGTCTTGGGTAATAACCAATGGCGCAAGATTATTGCGGAAAGACCTGTCATTAAAATCTTTCACCACACCAACAACCGGGCATTTTATATTGTCGCTCCATATGCTTATTTCTTTGTTCAATATATCCTCCGGTTTTTTAAGCCCTAAACTTTCCACGAGGGATTCATTCACCAAAAATTCTTTTGTCATTTTGGAAGGCTGCAAATTTCTACCGGCTATCAGCTGTAATTTATAAGCCGGCACGTAGCCCTCGTCGGCGAATTTGGTAATAGCTTTAAAATCTGTTTCTTTTATCGCGTGGTTAAATCTTATTGCGCTCCAGGTATCATTAGCATCTTCAACCGGCGTGTTTGAACTGTAGCTTACTGCCTGCACGCCATTTACTGATAATAACTGGTTCTTTAAATATTCCAGCCTGGCGATGCGAAGACTATCTACCCGGAACGGAACGTTTACAATTGCATCTTTATCAAAGCCCAAGGGTTGATCCATGAAATAATCCATTTGCTTTACAATGATGAGTGTCCCGATGATGAGTGCCTGTGCAATGATGAATTGAAAAACCACCAATCCTCTTCGTAATGAAATTCCCTTTGCAGGGCTTGCTGTAAGTTTACTCTTTAAAGCATTAACAGGATTAAAACGTGATAAAACAATAGCAGGATAAAAACCGGCAAGTGCGGTTACAACAATTGTTACCGTTAAAAGGAATAAAATAATTGCAGGATTATTCAATATGTCGAATGAAAGCGAAAGTTCTAATAATTTACTTACATAAGGTAATGCCAAAATTGTAATAACTGCTGCAAGCATTACGGCACCTGTAACTATCAAAAATGCTTCAACGATGAATTGAATTTGCAGTTGAGATTTATTACTCCCCAAAACTTTTCTTACACCAACCTCCTTTGCACGGTTAACAGCTTGCGCCGTAGAGAGGTTGACAAAGTTTACGCAAGCAATTAACAGAATGAATGCCGCAATCAGCCACAATACATTGAGCAGTTGATGACTGATTGTTTTGTTGCTGTAATTACCGGCTTCTGCGTCATAATGCACCGCACTTAATGATTGTATGATATGACTATCCTTATTGCCGGAAGATTCCGCCTTTCGTGAGTATGCTCTTAGTTGTTGATTAAAATTGTCGACAGCAATATTCGGCGGCAACAAAACATAACAACCAAAGTCAGGTACCGTTTCAGCCCAATCTGCAGATTTTGCCAGGTAATCTCCGGTAAAGCCTGTTCCAAAGGCCACAACAAGTTTTAGCTGAAAGTCGGTATTTGCAGGTATGGCGGCAAGGATGCCCGAAACTTTCAATACGTCGGTACCGTGCTCAAATATAAAGCCGCCTGCTTGCAGTTTAATGGTTTTGCCCATCGCTGTTTTCCAGTCGCCGAAATATTTTTCCGCAATCTCTTTGGTGAGGAATACATTGTTAGGGTCCTTTAACGAGTTATATGAACCAGCAAGCAGCGGAAAATCAAATATTTTAAAGAACGAAGGCCCTGCGTAAAATACACCCCTCTGCTCTTTAAATACTTTTACAGGCGTCCCATTATTATCAGGTATCAGCAACTGATCATCGTGGCTTGCAAAAATTGGAGCTACCTGTTCTATTTGGGGAAAAGCCGTTTTCAATCCTAAGGGCATTGGAAAAGGGACGTCTTTCCCATAAGAAATACTTGCTGATTCTGCGTGGTGATATTCGGTTAACACGCGATAGATGCGATCTTTTTTTGAGTGAAAATTATCGAAACTTGTTTGAAATTGTATAATGATAAAGATCACCATACAAACGGCAATACCGACAGCCAGACCAGTAACATTAATAGCGGCATAGCTTTTATTGCGTACCAGGTTGCGCCGTGCTATTTTGAAATAATTTTTAAACATATAATTGCGATTTGATTTGTCATGAGACCACCTGTGAGTGGCTTCCTGAAACGAAATTACCTTCACAAACCCGGGATAACGCCCCAAATTATAAGATGGGCGCTCTTTTTTCAGATCATTTTTATATTCAGCCGGGCTTTTCCCGGTCATTTGTTTGAAAGTGCGGTTAAAAGTAGTTTTGGAATTGAATCCCGATTCAAATGCAATACCCAGCAAGGTGATATGGTCAGATGCGGAGTCCTGCATTTTCTGAACGACGTCCGCAACGCGATATTCATTAATGAAATCATTGAAGCTTTTTTTGAGCACTGTATTGATTATGCGCGATAGTTCATGGGTAGTCAGCTCAAGCTTTTCAGCCAGCGAGCTTAAACTTAATTCCGGATCCTGGTAATACAGCTTGGCTTTCACCGTCTTTTTCAGCCAGATACCCCTTTGCTTTAGCTCCGCAGGCAGCGGTGGCTTTAAAAACGGAGGGGTCTCAACCAGCACGCCAGCCTCCAGTCTTAAAAAAGCCATGGCTGCCATCCAGATGGCCATTACCGCTAAAAGGAGATATAAAGGATAATAAGCATATATACTTAATTGGTAATGGTAATAAAAATAGTCTGCGGCTGTAAAAGGTATCCACAATAGCCATAACAGGCCGAAACCTATCACTAAATTTTGCAGCCACCGCAATTCGTACCGGTACCGGTCTCCCAGGTTAAATTTCAGGCCCCGGTAAAAGCCCTCTATCAGCCTATAGGACGCGTACAGGTAGGCGCCGACCGAAATAAACGTTAGCAATTGTAATATAGGGTTCAGTAAATGAAAGGTCGGCGTTTCATAAGTGGCTGTGCCTGTTTTTATACAATCACTAACTTCCAA
>NZ_JAQBOC010000019.1 GCF_028288225.1 Mucilaginibacter sp. | reverse complement strand
ATTTGAGCAACTCCAATAAAGGTATAGTAATATCCTGTGAGATGTAAGGCATCGAAATAATGTCCTAAAGGGTTATTGGACGGCAGGCCTGCGGCGAATCGTTCACCCATGATTTTAATATAGCCTGCGGGAATAAAACTGGCTGCCAGAGCGATGCGGCAAAAAATAGCAAACCGTTTAAACCACTTGTCAGCCTTTGCCTCATAGTATAGTTCTTCAATTCTATTCATTTTTTTTACGAGGGATCATTTTACTTAGGAGGAAATGAAGAACTAATGCTATGACAGTCCAGTATAAAGCACAGGCAAGCGCCCGAATCGGGGGTGCCGGGTCCGGATCGTTGAATATTGGTGACAAGGGCCCTACCAAAATAATTTTAACAGGATATATGATTGTGGCTACGGTGCGCTTCCAGGCTATTGGTGAACCAGTTCCCGGGAACCACTCGCCGTTTATGGGACCCAACAGTAAATTAGAGATAATCTGAAATGCAAACGCCGAAACGAGGAAGAGAATAACGAATTTTGTTCTTGTAATCTTCATATACTGGGTTTTGTAATTAATAAAAGTACTTTGCATTTCAAAGTTAAACTGAGACACTACCAAATAAACTATGACCCAGCGGGTCTACCCCTTTGTAGAAAATATAATAACAAAGGTATTGCCTCGTTAGAGGCTACCGTTTGTTCGCAAGACCTTTAGACTGATGAAGGGTAGACTCTACGAGTCAAAGAAGAACGTATTTGTGCTTCTACAACGAGGTAGACCCACTGGGTCATTGGTCAAAACACGACTATTGAGAAAATAGCATGGTTTTTTATTCACATTTCCACATTGTTTTTAAAAAAATCGCGCAACCTGTCAGCTCAATATCCGCCGAAGGCGGGAAAAATTTTTGGATTTTAGGGGGTTGGGTAGTTTCATACTTCTTTTTTTAACCATGATGCGCTTGATTAAAGGATTTCATGATGCGACAGGCATCATGACAATCCTTTAATCCTAAAAATCATAATCCTAACCTTGCTGAGATCTCCAGCATTCTTTCAATTGGTTTTACTGCCTTTTCAATAATATGCTGTGGCACAGTAACTTCCGGCATTCCATTTTTTAAACACAGGTACAATTTTTCAAGTGTATTCCTTTTCATGTGCGGGCAATCATTACAGGCGCAGCTATTATTTGGCGGTGCCGGGATAAATGTTTTATCCGGGTTTTCCTTTTGCATCCGGTGAATGATCCCTGCTTCTGTCGCTACTATAAATTCTTTATCAGGATGATTGGTTGCATATTTCAGGATCCCTGTTGTTGAACCTATATAATCAGCCATTTTAAGGATAACCTCTTCACATTCAGGGTGTGCAAGCAATTTTGCTGCCGGGTGCCTTTCCTTTAGTTTGGTTATTTTTTCTCTCGAAAAGATCTCATGCACCATACAGGCGCCGTTCCATAAAACCAAATCCCTGCCTGTTTTCTTTGCCACATAAGCCCCCAAATTTTTATCCGGTCCAAATATAATTTTCTGGTCTTTCGGCAGGCTTTCAACAATCCCTATTGCATTGCTCGATGTACAAACGATATCGCTCATGGCCTTTAGCTCAGCTGTGCAGTTTACATAAGTTATAACCAGGTGGTCGGGATACTTTTCTTTAAACTTTTTAAACAAATGCGGCGGGCAGCTATCAGCCAGGGAGCAACCGGCTTTTAAGTCGGGCAATAAGACCGTTTTTGATGGGGATAATATCTTTGCTGTTTCGGCCATAAAGTGAACTCCGGCAAAAACGATAATATCGGCATCGGTTTTTGCGGCTTGTTGCGATAATCCCAAACTATCACCAATATAATCGGCAATATCCTGAATATCGGGTTCCTGGTAATAATGGGCAAGGATAACAGCATTTTTTTCCTTTTTTAATTTTTCAATCTCATCAAACAGGTCGAGGGAAGGGTCGATCTCTTCCTCTACAAAACCTTTCACATTTATTTCTTCGAAGGTATCCATTTCAACAATTCAATTAATAACAATTACTTTTTATATATAAATAAAACTATTGTTATTGGTGTGTTAGTTATGTTTAAAACTATTTTTAAAACAGGGGTGAAATATATTTTTTAATAATTTATTAACAATTAATGTGCATTATTAAGTACCTATTTAACTCATTTTTAGATTTATGTAAATAGAGAAAATTACTTTTAAACCATTTTTGTTAATACTTTATTACTTTCCAAAATGTTAGCTTTGGCACTTATAAGGCTCATAAGTAAGTTAAAAATTATTGCTTTTTGAGCTAAAAGAACGGGTTATCAACTATTCAATTACTTATTAAGTTTTTGCTTACACAAAATTAACATCTTTTACCCGGGTTATTAACATCGTAGATAAATTTACAAATAGTACATATAATTATGACCAGAACTGTTGATTTCCTGGTAGTAGGATCAGGCATTGCAGGATTAAGTTTTGCCCTTAAGGCAGCCAAACATGGTAAGGTTCTGATAGTTACAAAAAGTAACGAGGACGAATCAAACACTAAGTACGCCCAGGGCGGCGTTGCCGTGGTTGTTGATAAAAAGGAAGATTCCTTTGAAAAACATATAGAAGATACCTTAATTGCCGGCGACGGCCTTTGTGACCGGGAAGCTGTTGAAGCTGTTGTTACCGAAGGGCCCGCCAGGATAAATGAAATTATTGATTACGGAACCAATTTTGATAAGACCAAAGACGGGATCTATGACCTTGCAAAAGAGGGTGGACATTCCGAGTTCCGGGTGCTGCATTATAAAGATATTACGGGTTATGAAATTGAAAGATCATTACTGGAGCAGATCCACAATAACCCGAACATTGAAATTTTAACCCATTATTTCGCTGTTGACCTGATCACACAGCATCACCAGGGTGTTTTTGTTGATAAATCGACCCCTGATATTACCTGTTACGGCATCTATGCTTTTAATAATGAAACCAAAATTGTTGAAAAGATCCTTTCAAAAATAACGGTAATGGCCTCAGGCGGTGCAGGTCATATTTATTCTATTACTACCAATCCTACTATTGCAACGGGCGACGGTATTGCGATGGTTTATCGCGCTAAAGGAAAGGTACGGAACATGGAGTTTATCCAGTTCCATCCCACTGCTTTATATAACCCTGGTGAATATCCTTCTTTTTTAGTTTCTGAGGCTGTACGTGGTTTTGGGGGGATATTAAGACGTACCAACGGGGAAGAATTTATGCAGGAATATGATGAGCGTAAGTCGTTGGCGCCAAGGGATATTGTTGCAAGAGCGATAGATGCTGAAATAAAAAAATCGGGTGAAGATTATGTTTACCTGGATATCCGTCATCGTGACAAAAAAGATATTCTGGCACATTTCCCTAATATTTATGCCAAGTGTTTGGATATTGGGATTGATATGACCAAGGATCTGATCCCGGTAGCGCCTGCCTGTCATTATATGTGTGGCGGGATTATGGTTGATCATGTTGGCAGATCATCATTAATGCGGTTATATGCTTGCGGTGAGTGTTCATCAACGGGTTTACATGGTGCTAACAGGCTGGCTTCCAATTCATTATTAGAAGCATTGGTTTTTGCACACAGAATTTATAAAGATGCTATCAGTCAGTTAGATACAATTACTATCCCTGAAAATATTCCGGACTGGGATGAAAAAGGTGTACAGCTTTCAAACGAAGATATATTGGTTACCCACAATGTGCGCGAAATGCAAAAGCTGATGAATGATTATGTAGGAATTGTAAGATCAGACTTCAGGCTTGAAAGGGCCATGCGCCGCCTAGGTTTACTGCATGAAGAGACCGAGGATTTTTACAAGAAAACCAAGCTCTCAGTAAAGCTTTGCGAGTTGCGGAATTTGATCCAGGTATCATACTTGGTTGTGAAATCGGCTATGGTGCGTAAAGAAAGCAGGGGATTACATTGGACTACTGATTATCCGGATCATGCGGATGTTATTGTGGATACTGTTTTTTAATAAATTCGGAATTCGGATGTTAGATTTCGGATTTATTTTTTTAATAAATTAATTTAAAAGTTGACAAAATAAAACTAATGTGGCCCTTTAAACGGAAAGAAACGGATAAAACTTTTGATGATGTTACTTCTCTAATATGCATTCCTACCCGGATGGAAGATAAAATAGAAATATTTTCCAAAACGGATGGTGCATTAATGGTGGTTGGAAATATATTGATGGATGTAAGAAATAAACTATCTTATGAATTTGAGATTGTTGAGCATGATAGCAGGCTAAAAGATTCTTTTAAAATCGGTGGAAAAGTTACCCGTATATCTGAGGATTTTGTTAATCAGGTAGATAAACATAATTCTGTTATATATATTTCAGGAAAAACAGGAAGTTTTAATAGTGCGCGACAGATGGCCTTTATTGCTACTGAAATTTTGAATATTGACGGGATCGGAATAAAAATAGAATCTACCGGGAAAGCTTTTGATAACGATAAATGGAATGAATTAGTTAAGAAATGGGACGACGCGGCGTTGTATGAGATGTTTGTAGTAGACTCGCTGATGATGAACGATGGTACAACTTATTCCTGCGGAATGCACAATATAGGATTGAGGGATACCATTATTTCAAACCTTGAATTTGAAGAGGCTCAACGGGTTGTAAGGATTTTTAACTATTACCAGGTTATTGATAAACCTGTTATAAGGCCAAATCAAACTTTTCAAACGGATATTAATTCTCCATTTTATAGAATAACAGATGAATTGAATCAACCATATAAAGGGGATGAGCTTTTTGGAAATCCCTTAGGAATGTGGAGGCTTACTAAGCAATAAGATGTGGAGGGAAAAAGATAGGAATCCGTGGTTATTTATTTATTAGCCAGAATTCGCAGATTTAAAAATTACAGGATTATTGACAGGTGATAGCCTTAAAGTATGAAAATAATAGAGTTAGCTTTCTTATGGATATGCAAATTGATAATCAGCGGATTTGTGAATTTTTAACCTCAAAAATATTACACTAAACATTTCACTATCATCGGGAATGTATCTACATTTACTTAACGATCGCATACCGGTGGTACTTTCCCCGATGTCAATATTCTCCCGGAATTAACAAGGCAGGCGACGTTTCACAAATTAACCAAAAACCATGTATTTACTTATTCCAGCTTTTATCGCCCTTGTTTTAATAGCAATGGCTGTCCGCATTGCGCAGGAGTACCAGCGCGCCGTTGTTTTTCGTTTAGGCCGTTTTCATAAAACCAAAGGGCCCGGACTTTATTTCATCATCCCTTTTATCGACAGACAGGTAACTGTTGATATCCGGACCAACACTGTTGATCTTGAGCAGCAGGAAACCATCACAAAGGACAGTGTTACCATAAAGGTTAATGCAGTGCTCTGGTTCAAGGTAACCAACCCCGAAGATGCTATTATTAAAGTAGCCAGCTATCAACGCGCCGTTTACCAGTTTTCAGTAACCGCGCTGCGTAATATTATCGGGCAGCACCATTTGGATGAGGTATTGCGCGAACGCGAGGCGATCAACAAAACCCTCCAGAAAATTGTTGATGCCGCAACCGAAAACTGGGGAATTAAAATTGAAATGGTGGAAATGAAGGATGTGGAGATCCCGGAATCCATGCAGCGGGCAATGGCCCGTGAAGCCGAGGCTATCCGCGAAAAACGCGCCCGCATCATTAAAGCCGAAGCTGAGCTGGAAGCATCTATAAAACTAACCCAGGGCGCCAAACAAATGGAAGGCAGTCCTATAGCGCTTGAGTTAAGGCGCATGCAAATGCTTTCCGAAATTGGGATTGATAATAATACCACCACCATTGTTTTAGTGCCGTCTGATTTTACCAATGCCGCAAGGAGCTTTACGGAAATGGTGGATAAGCAGAAGGAGTAATAAAGGATTTCAAGGGCAGACTTACGAAGCTTTCAAAACTTCGTAAGTCTTAAAATAAACCTATGATATGTTCAGAGAAATTTAAATTTTACAATAAGGATGCTTAAACGATTATTCTTCACGTTTGTCATATTTACTTTCGCTTTATCCGTAAAAGCGCAGCTGCCTGTAATTAAGTCAAACGCTTCTGAAAAGGATAAGTCGCTCATTTATAAAAACCTTCGTAACCAATATGATTTTATAATAGCATATACCGCCGAAAGCTATTGGTGGAGTAATAAAGCCAATTATAATATTTTGGCTTTAAAAAATGGACTTTGGCTAAAGGGGCATCTGTATTCACAAAAACGAAAAAACGATACCTGGCGAAAACCCATAGTGATATTAAAAGAGGTTGATCCCGATTCGGCAAGTTATATCATAAAACACCTTGATAGCGCGGGCTTTTACCAATTAAACAGGGATTCTTTAAACATCAGCGAAAGAAGAATTAACGAAAGAACGGTACAACGAATTTCGATTAGCGATGGCGTAAACTGTAGGTTTGAGATTCTTTCAAAAAACGATTTCTTAATAATAGAATCATATGCGCCGGAATTTTTCATTGAAAAAATGCCGGAAATAAAGTCAAGAGGTTTTTTTATAAAGTACAGGGATTGGTTTTTGTTAAAGTATAAGGCGCTTTCCGAGTTATAGAAAGCCCTTCAAATTAGCATACGCCCTTACAGGAAATGTCCCTGCTCCTTCAATTTTTGGCGGCACAGCACTGAACTTATATCCACTTTCGGGTAACAGGTCGAGGTTACATAAGTGTTCAACTATTAATATTTCTGCACCGAGTAAGGTGGTATGAACCGGCCTGGTTTTACCCGTGGTATTATCAATGTTATGGCTGTCAATTCCTACCAGTTTAACGCCGCATTCTTTTAAATATATTGCAGCTTCTTCAGTAAGATATGGGTGGCCCTCAAAATAATCAGGCGTGTTCCAATGTTTTGCCCAGCCGGTATAAACCAGTACAGCTTTATTCCGGATCTCTTTGCCAGTAAAATATTCTTTGCCTATTGCTGTAGTTCCAGTTGCGTTAATGGTGATGGCATCCAGTTCGGCACATTGTTCCAATGTAATTTGAGAAAGGTCCTTACCATGCTCAAACCTGTGAAAAGGGCAATCGAGATAGGTGCCCGTATTGGTAACCATCTCAATTTTACCTATCTGGAATGTTGTTCCTTCTTCATAAAATTCTTTCGATTTTTCACGGCTCAGGTAATCGCATATCACCGGGGCTGGCAGGCCTTTGTAGGTAACCAAACCATCAAAAACAGTATGACTTAAATCAACAAGCTGTTCATCAACGGCAGTAGCTATTGTGGCTCGCTTATGCTTTTCTTCTATGTAATATTTGTTAAGGATCTTCACTTCGCCAACCATTAATAATTGCATATCCTGCACAATATAGTCGGCTAATTCCTTATCACTAATATTTTCACCGTCAATATCCAGCCGGAAATCCTGCCCCTGGATGCCGCCGCCATTGGTAAAGGCTATGTCAAAATCAAAAACAACTCTTTTATCAGGCATGTTTTTTATTAAATAGAAAGGTTAATTTACTGCTATAGGCTCCCCAATATCACTCAACAAAATAACCGCCTGGTCAATGCTATGCACACCTTCAATACTTAACCTCAGTGTGTTTTTAACCTCTTTTAAATTGGTGCGGCGTGGGTTGGCCTGTACAAAGTTTAATACCTGCCTGAATGCGTCTGTTTCAAAGTAGGGGGATTGCTGGTTGGTAAGGAAATAGCCGCGCAGCACATTTTTTTTTAGCGAGATCTTTTCAAAACCTATCGCTTTGCCCAGCCATTGCAGGCGCATGGTGTTCAGCAGGTCGTTTACCTGTGGCGGGATTGGGCCAAACCTGTCATGTAGTTGCTGCTGGAAGGCCTGCAGCGTTGTCTCATTCTCCAGCTTGGAAAGTTCAGTGTATAAATTATAGCGTTCGGCTATGCTGGTAACATATTCATCAGGAATCAGGATCTCCTGGTCGGTATCTATCTGGGTAAAGGAGATGAAAGGCCTTGGCTTATCATCAGGGAACACCCCTTTAAATTCATCTTCTTTTAGCTCCTGGATGGCCTCGTCCAATATCTTGTGATACATCTCGAAACCTATCTCTGCAATAAAGCCGCTTTGCTCGGCGCCAAGCAGGTTCCCGCTGCCGCGGATGTCAAGATCGCGCATGGCAACGTTAAAGCCGCTGCCCAGGTCGCTGAACTCTTCTATGGCGCTCAGTCGCTTGCGTGCCTCGCTGGTAAGTGTCGACAGCGGCGGGCTCAGCAAATAACAATAAGCCTTTTTATTACTCCGCCCTACACGACCGCGCATCTGGTGCAGATCGCTCAAACCAAACATGTGGGCATAATTGATAATGATGGTATTGGCGTTAGGAATATCCAAACCAGCCTCAATAATAGTTGTGGCTACCAGCACATCGTACTCATGGTTCACAAATTTCAGCATCACGTCTTCCAGTGCATCGCCTTCCAGTTGCCCGTGTGCTATGCCTATCCGCGCTTTTGGCACCAGTTTATGGATCATGCCGCCAAGCTGTGGCAGGTCGGCAACCCGGTTATGGATAAAGAAGATCTGTCCGCCGCGATCAATCTCATGCTCAACAGCTTCCTTTATCAGCGTATCATTAAACACATGCAGCTCGGTAACCACCGGTTGCCGGTTTGGCGGCGGGGTTGAGATAATAGAAAGATCCCGTGCGCCCATTAGCGAAAAATGCAGGGTACGCGGAATCGGGGTAGCCGTTAACGTAAGTGTATCCACATTGGCGCGCATTTGTTTCAGCTTCTCTTTGGTTGATACGCCGAATTTTTGCTCCTCGTCAATGATCATCAGTCCCAGGTCTTTAAACTTTACATCTTTGCTTACCAGGCGATGGGTGCCGATGATGATATCAACCTTGCCCTCTTTAAGTTTTTCTAATGTTTCTTTGATCTGCCTGCTGCTTTTAAAGCGGTTTACATAATCAATATTGGCTGGGAAGCCTTTCAGCCTGTCGGAGAATGTTTTATAATGCTGCGCCGCTAAAATAGTTGTAGGCACCAGGATTGCAACCTGTTTGCTATCGGCGACAGCTTTAAATGCGGCACGGATGGCCACCTCGGTTTTACCAAAACCCACATCACCGCAAATCAGGCGGTCCATTGGGTGCGGCGATTCCATGTCTTTTTTAAAGTCGCTGGTCGCTTTTTCCTGGTCGGGGGTATCCTCGTAAATAAAGGAAGCTTCCAGTTCCGTTTGCAAATAGCTATCCGGCGAGAAAGCGTTACCCACCTGCGTCTTCCTGATAGCATAAAGCTTGATCAGGTCGCGGGCAATGTCTTTAACTTTTTTTTTTGTTGTTTTCTTCAGCCTTTCCCAGGTATCGGTACCAAGCTTGTTCATGCGCGGAACAGTACCTTCCTTGCCGCTATATTTACTGATGCGGTTTAGCGAGTTGATGTTCACATACAGCAAATCGTTATCAGCATAAACCAGGCGGATCATTTCCTGCATTTTGCCGTTCACCTCAACCTTTTCAAGGCCGGCGTATTTGCCTATGCCATGATCGATATGGGTTACATAATCACCTGATTTTAGCTCACGTAATTCCTTTAAGGTGATGGCCTGCGAACGCTGGTAACCTTTTTTAAGCTTATATTTATAATAACGGTCAAAGATCTGGTGATCAGTATAACAGGCCAGGTGCTGTTCCCTGTCAACAAATCCTTCGCGGATGGAAATGCTTATCGGTGTAAACTTTACGGTTTTATCCAGGTCATCCAATATGGCATAAAGCCGTTCAACCTGACGGGCAGAATCAGTAAGGATAAAATTTTCTATTTTCTCCGCCTCGTTAGCTTTAAAATTATGGATGAGCAGAGTAAAGTCTTTGTTGAACGATGGCTGCGGCCGCATCTCAAAATTAACCGTCAGATTAGGCTGGTAAAAAAACTGTTTACCGAATTCAATCAGCGGGAAATCATGCAGCTGGTCGGCTATCAGCTTCTCATCGGTAAAACTAAATTTAGGGTCTATCCAATCAGGGTTCTTATTTTTTTCATCGGCAGATAACGCCTTCCAAAAAGCAGTCGCTTTTTTATAGCCACTTTGAATAATATCAAGCGTAAACTGTACATCCTTAATCCAAACCTGCGTATCAGGCTCAACATATTCCAGCAGTGAAATATTGCTTTCCGTTAAAAACTTCGATTGCACATTGGGCACAATGGTAATGCTTTTAACCTGCTCAACCGAAAGCTGGCTCTCAATCTCAAATGTGCGGATTGATTCTATCAGGTCGCCAAAAAACTCAACCCTGTAAGGCAGTTCGTGCGAGAAGGAAAAAATATCAACAATGCCGCCGCGGATAGAGAATTGCCCTGGCTCATAAACAAAATCAACCCGGTCAAAATCATACTCCACCAGGAATTCATTTATAAAATCAATTCCCAGCTTATTATTTACAGAAATTTCAAGCGTATTTTTTTCGAGGGATGCCCGGTCAATCACCTTTTCGGCAAGGGCCTCGGGATAGGTAACAATCAGTTGCCCAAACGCTGATGAGTGGTTAAGCTCGTTCAATACTTCGGCACGCGCCAAAACATTGCTGCTATCGGGCTGTGTAAATTCAAAAGGTTTGCGGTATGACGAGGGGAAAAGTAAAACCTCTTTGCCGGTAAGGCTTTCAAGGTCGGCCTGGAAATAGCCTGCTTCTTCGCGCTCGGGCAGCACAAATATCATGTGCTTATGCTGCAAAAAATACAAAGCTACCGCAATGGCCGCATCACTCGATCCGACTAAACCTCGCAACTGAACTCTTGGGTTTTTTGAAGCGTTAAGCGCTTGTGCCAATGCTGTTACCCGTTCATCAGTCTTATATCTTTCTAAAATATCACGGATGTTCAAACTGCTGCAAATATATGCAAAAAAGCTTTTTTAATGTACCCCCGACAAAACATGCAAAATTATCGCAAACAATATTGCGGTATAATTACTTTAATTAGTAAATTTATGTATGAATTTGAGGGTAGAGGTCAGAGACCGGAGATTAGGTAACTAACCTCTGATCTCCGGTCTCTGACCTCTCCAACTAAGCAACCAAAACCCATAAGTATGAAGAATGCAATTATTTCCGGCCTCTTTATCGGTATTTTAAGCGCGGCCTGGATGTTTACAATGCACGCAATGGGCTTCTCGCCCCAAACCAGCGGACCAGAGCCAATTGAATATGTATCTGTGCTTATTCCCTTAATAGTTTTATATTTTGGCGTACGCAGTTACCGTACCACAGTTTGCCATGGCCACATGGGTTTTTTAGAAGCCCTTATGCAGTGCTTTAAAATATTAATTATTGGCGGTATAATAACTGTTGCTGCAGCTATAATTTTTATTGACGAATTTTCTAAAGAAACCAGCCTGATGAATTTTTCGGGAAGAATTTTTGGTGCTTTACTGGTAGGCATCCTGTTTTCATTAGGCATTTCGGTATTGTTAACCACAAAACCCAATAAGGTTGATTAAAACAATATTTGCCAAATACTTTGAACTTGCTTTTTGGATAGCGGGGCTGGTATCATTGGCTATCACTGATCCAACCAATCAATCGCATTTTTCGTTATGCCCGTTAAAAATGCTGGGCATAACGTGGTGTCCCGGCTGCGGTTTGGGGCATTCCATTTCTTTTTTATTTCATGGCGATCTTAAAAGCTCCCTGCACGCACACTGGCTGGGCATCCCTGCTTTGATAGCTATTTTATATCGTATTTATGTTTTGGGGAGGATGAGGTTGTTTCCCGTATTCCCGGGTCAAACATCTTCGGCAAAGTAATATTATAAGCAAAACGTTAACTAAGGCTGTTTTATAAAGATATAGAAGACACTTTTCACCGCCATAATCCCCTGTTTTGCCGACAACTTTAAATAATCAGCCAACTTTGCATTGCCAAAAATTTTGTTCTAACTTAGTTTTACATCACAATCAAAAATCACTAAAAAAATTAAGACAATGGACACGTATCAAAACCCTTATATGGCCCTTCCGGGAATAACACCAGAGGAAATGAATTTCTTGCAACAAGGCACTGCCGACCTTACCGAGAACCAGAAAAAATATTTCTATATGGTTTATTCCAGCAAAAGGAAAACCGAGCAGGAAATTTTAATTTTTACAATTATTGGCCTTTTTGGAATTGCCGGGATACAGCGATTTGTAATGGGTGAAATTGTAATGGGTATTTTATATTTTCTAACAGTTGGTTTTTGCTGGATAGGGACTATTGTTGATTTGATTAACCATAAAACCCTCGCCAACGACTATAACAGAAAAATGGCCTACGAAAGCTTCCAGATGGCGAAGATGAGCAGCTAGTGTTAAGTCAATCGCTTAGTCTTGAGTCGAAAGTCTTGAGTTCTAAGTCAGAAAAGACAAAATTTGACTTAAGACTTGCGACTTAAGACTGCTGACTCAACATTAATAGATTTATTCCATATAAAGATTAAAGCCGAGGTAAGAATTGGCGCGATAGAAAAATATCAAAGCGCCAAAGAAAATATTACCTGTCGTTTTAATCTTTTTTTGTGGATTTTGGCGTTTAGCATATCAGCAGGGATCTACCAATTACAACATCTAACGCTTACATTTACCTATGCAAAATTTAAAGATGGCGACCGCGCAGTTCGAAAACAGCAGCGGCGATAAGGAACATAATCTTTCAATAATCAGGCAGCTTTCGGCCCGTGCGTCGGCACAGGGCGCCGATGTAATTGCTTTTCACGAATGCTCGATAACCGGGTACAGCTTTGCCCGGCATCTCAGTAAAGCGCAAATGCTTGCCCTGGCTGAGTTTATTCCCGGTGGATCAAGCATAAAAAAACTTACTGCTTTTGCGCAGGAGCTAAACATCACCATTTTAGCGGGCTTGTTTGAAAAAGACGAGGATGATAAGCTATATAAGGCTTACGTTTGTGTTGATAAGAATGGACTGGTAGCCAAATACCGCAAGCTGCACCCATTCATCAACCCGCACCTTACACCCGGTAATCAGTATGTTATTTTTGATCTTTACGGATGGAAATGCAGCATACTGATCTGTTATGATAATAATATAATTGAAAACGTGCGGGCGGTAAAGCTGCTTGGCGCTGATATTGTTTTTATGCCGCATGTTACCATGTGCACGCCATCAACCCGGCCGGGAGCAGGTTTTGTTGATGTTGAGCTCTGGAAAAACCGCGAAGCTGAGCCAACGCTTTTGCGCCAGGAGTTTGACGGACTAAAAGGGCGCGCCTGGCTAATGAAATGGCTGCCTGCCCGTGCTTATGACAATGCCATATATGCTATTTTTTCAAACCCTATCGGGATGGATGACGACCAGGTAAAAAACGGCTGCTCAATGATAATTGATCCCTTTGGTGATATTATTGCCGAATGCCGCAGCTTTGATAATGAAATTGCCATGGCTTTGCTTGTGCCGCAAAAGTTAACCGATGCAGGTGGTTACCGCTATATAAAGGCCCGCCGGCCTGAGCTTTATGGTGATATTATTGCACAGCCTCATCAATCGGAACAAAAGGTGGTTTGGATGAAGGAGAGGGAGTAGAGATTATTTCCAAAGATCTTCCGTTTTAATAGCCTTAAATTTTCCGGCTTCAAAATCATCTTCACTTCGTTTTATTTTTTCTACAAATTCAGAATTATACGGCGACTTTTCTTCTTCGGAGCTTATTTTAAGTGCCTTCATAAAAGCTTTTAGGGCTACTAACTGTTCCTTATTCTCCGGATGTGCAATTAACGTTCCCATGTTCAAATTTACAATTTTATTTTTTCAATCTTAAGTATGATTATTAATGTACACGGATGAGTTAGTTCAAATCAATTCGTGCACATTCTTGTTCATAAATTGAATTCGTGAAATTCGAATCAATTCGTGAAATTCGTGTTAATTATGAAATTATCCCAACTCACCACCTACCTCGAAAGCCTTGCTCCGCTTGCTTACCAGGAGGATTATGATAATGCCGGCCTGATAGTTGGCCAGCCGGAACAGGAGATCTCCCGGGCGCTTATCTCGCTTGATTGCACCGAAGCCATAGTTGATGAGGCCATTGCCACCAATTGCCAGGTGATAGTTTCGCACCATCCCATTGTTTTCCGCGGATTAAAAAAGTTTAACGGCAAAACCTATGTGGAGCGCGTGGTTGAAAAGGCCATCCGCAATAACATTGCTATTTATGCCATTCATACCAACCTGGATAATATTATGGAAGGGGTTAATGCAAAAATTTGCCAAACGCTTGGGATTAAAAATTGCCGCATCCTGGCGCCTAAACATAGTTTATTAAAAAAACTGGTTACCTACGTTCCGCAAAGTCATGCTGATGAGGTGCGGAACGCCTTGTTTAATGCCGGAGCGGGCAACATTGGCAACTACAGTGAAACCAGCTTTAACACCGATGGAACCGGGACCTTTAAAGGGAATGATAATGCTAACCCTTACGTTGGCGAGCCAGGCAAACGCCACCAAGAGAACGAGGTGCGAATTGAAACCATTTACCCCACCATATTGGAAAGTAAGATCCTGATGGCGCTTGTTTTAGCGCATCCGTATGAAGAGGTGGCTTATGACCTGTATAATTTATCTAATCAAAGTCAACAGGTAGGGTCGGGCATGATAGGCGAGCTGGATTATCCGCTTGATGAGGAAGCTTTTTTATATCACGTAAAAGAAAAAATGCATTGCCATGTAATAAGGCATACTACGCATACCGGTAAGCATGTCAAAAAAGTAGCGGTATGCGGCGGCGCCGGTGGCTTTTTATTAAAGCAGGCCATAGCCGCCGGGGCCGATGTTTTTATTACTGCTGATTACAAATATCACGAATTTTTTGATGCCGATGGAAAGATCCTGATCGCCGACATCGGACATTTTGAAAGTGAGCAATTTACGCAGCAATTATTGTATGAAATTATTACAAAAAAATTTACTAACTTTGCCGTCCGTTTAACAGAAGTAAATACAAACCCCGTCAAATATTTTATTTAATGGAACAAACCGTAGAACAAAAGCTTAAAGCTTTATACGAACTACAAACCATCCACACCAAAATTGATAAAATTCGCCAGGTTAGAGGTGAATTACCTATGGAGGTTGCTGACCTTGAAGATGATGTTGCAGGTCTTGAAACCCGTATACAGAAAATAAAGGCCGAGCTGGATGATTTGGAAGATGATATTGTTACCCGCAAAAACCTGATAAAGGATGCGCAGGCAAACACTAAAAAATACGAAGCACAGCTTAACGAGGTTAAAAATAACCGTGAGTATGATGCAATTTCAAAAGAAATTGAGATCCAGGGCTTAGACATACAGGTAAGTGAAAAAAAGATCAGGGAATTTGGGTTCGAAATAGCCTCAAAAACCGCGATCTACGAAAAAGCACTGGCCGACCTTGAAGCACGCAAGAGCGATCTTGATGCTAAAAAAGACGAATTAGGCACCATTACTGCCGAAACGCAGAAAGAGGAAAACGAGTTAACAACTCTTGCTAATAAAGCTACCGTAAACATTGAAGAGCGTTTATTAATTGCTTATAACCGCCTGCGCCAGAATGCAAAAAATGGCCTTGCAGTTGTAACCATTCAGCGCGACTCATGCTCAGGTTGTTTTAACCAGATCCCGCCTCAGCGCCAGTCGGACATCCGCCAGCGTAAAAAGATCATCGTTTGCGAACATTGCGGACGAATCCTGGTTGATGAGCAAATGGCTTTGGAAGCAGAGACTGTTTAGCCCCCGGCCCCTGAAGGGGAGAGGATATGATATAAGAAAGGTGCTCATAATTGAGTGCCTTTTTTTATTGCCTTTGTCATTGTGCAGGGCAATTGCGCACCGAACACAACCGTTAGTACACGTTCTACACCTTTCCGGTCGCTCTGTATAGCATGCGATTGCTTCGTGCCTTTACAGCAATGACAATCGTTAATAAGGAATCGGGATTTACAGCGTTTTAAAACTAAATCTTACTTTTGGAAAACGTCACAATGCGAAGATCCCGCCTAACTTATTTCTTCCTCATCATTACAACCATTCTCGTCGGTCTTTTATCCCGCCACATCGAAGGCGTTCCAATGTTTGTCGGGGATATTTTATGGGGTTTGATGGTTTATTTTATAGTACGGTTCCTGTTCATCGGCAAAAGCATAAAATGGGTTACGATAGTAAGCCTGTTATTTTGCTACAGCATTGAGTTCAGCCAGCTTTACCAGGCGCCATGGATTAATAGCATCAGGCACACAGTAGTTGGCGGTCTAATATTAGGCGAAACTTTTTTTTGGGGCGATATGGTTTTCTACACCATTGGGATTAGTGCGGGAATATTGATTAATGTGCTGTTAAATAAACGCCCGGCAAATCGATCAGGGATATCATAACTTCAACGGATTGCAATCCTTTATTACACAAATAAAGAAAGGTACAATTCAAATTGTCGCCAATAGTTATAACTCAATCGTTAACCATCTCCTTAAATTATTGAACCCTCGCAGAAATTTGGCTAAAGCCCTGTTTTGATCGCCCATTATCCGTTGGCTAAAGTGGCTGTTGCACGACTACATGCCTAACAAACAATAAATTTGTTTAATATACTGATTATTAGTATATTGTGTCATGCAAGGAAAGAAAAACTATCAGGAGAAGCTTTTTATTAGCTTC
>NZ_JAQBOC010000013.1 GCF_028288225.1 Mucilaginibacter sp. | reverse complement strand
GAACTTCTATCAAAAGGATACAGGGAGGCTAAGTAAAGTTGCTATACAGCTAAAAGATGTTTACCCTGTAAATAAAATACATTTAACCATCGCCGGCGCTAAATATTACAGACGAAGCGTCAGCATTTATGCGATAAGCGGCAAACAGCATAATCTTATTGGCGATACCCTACTCAGCTCTGCAGGAACCAATAACTTTTTTATAACTACAAAAGCCAAAATTATTGAACTGATCATTGCAAATGACGATAATCCGCCGTTGTCAATTAATGCCATTGATGTCTTTAGTTTAAATCAGTCGGTCATTGGATATTTGACTAAGGGCCAAAGTTATAATTTGGTATTTGGTGATCCGCTTTCCAAGAGTCCAAATTACGATTTGAAATTTTTTGCGGATAGTTTAGATCGTAATTTAACGCTTTTAAATTCTGGTACCGTAGTTGCCAACCCGCTATATCAACCTGATAAAAATAAAACGGATCCACAATTTCCTGCCTGGTTAATTTGGGTGGCTATCGCTTTGGTGTTAGCAACTTTAGCTTTGCTTACTCACAAAATGACAAAGGAGATTGGCAAAAAAGCATATCATGAATGAGGTAAAGCGTGGGGCAAATTACTACTGACACAATAAAGCGCCATCAGAAAACTAACTGTTTTTCGTTAAATATCGCTGATGTTCCCACAATAAATAACAAACAACAAGCTGATTGGTTTAATGCCGAATTATTGTTTTACCTCAAAATTCTTAAATTTTAATGTTTCGAAGGTTTAGGTGACCCGTTTTAAGGCTATACTTCTATTTGACCTTAAAATATTTTCCATATCGGATAATTCCCGATAAATTTATTCCTGCAATATGATCATAGCCTTTATTATTCTGCTTATTATAATAGCTGCCTTTTTTGTCTTCAGGAAAAACAATAATATTGTCCGCACAGACGAGGAGCCGGGCATCAATTACTATGAACTTTTGGACACCCAGGTTTCCTTTTACCATAAACTTAACCTGGAGGGAAAAGCACGGTTTGAAAAACGCATCCGCGAATTCTTTAAGGAGGTCCGGATAGAAGGCGTCGGAACGGTCATTACCGATCTTGACCGTTTGCTGATCGCCTCCAGCGCTGTGATCCCTATATTTGGTTTCCCGGACTGGAAATACCATAATCTGACCAATGTGATCTTGTACCCGGATACGTTTGACCAGGAGTTCCAGTTTGAAGGCGAGAACCGCAATATTTTAGGGATGGTTGGTTCAGGCTATATGAACGGGCAAATGCTGCTTTCCAGGGCGGCTTTGATAAAAGGGTTTTCCCAAAATGCAGGAACGGAAAATGCCGCAATCCATGAGTTTGTTCACCTGCTGGATAAATCCGACGGCGCGACAGACGGCATTCCCGAAAACCTGATGGCGCATCCCTATATCATTCCATGGCTGCATATGGTCCGCCAGGAAATGCACCGTATTCAAAGCGGCGAATCGGATATTAACCCCTATGCGTTGACCAATGAAGCGGAGTTTTTTGCCGTAGTTGCCGAATACTTTTTTGAAAAACCTGAACAATTACAACATAAACATCCTGAACTTTACCAGCAGTTGAGTCAAATTTTCGGGCAAAATCCGGCAGGCAGTTAATGGTGTAACGTAATTTATTTAAGCATTTCATGGCTGAGAAAATCGGGATAACTTACCCAGGCTCCCTGCTTTTTGTAATAAGCGTATGGGTTTTTAGGGATTTCTTTAGCGATGACGCCTAACTGATGTAATTGGCGGTAATGAATCAGGGAATGAATGTATAATGGTTTAAGGAAAGCCCTGGCCTCTTCATAGTCCCAATAGATTTTACATTGATTGGCAATCCGGTCAGTTCCCAGGAATTTGCCCCAGTTCTCAAATTCAGCGTAACTCCTGCTCGGGTCTGATGGCATGGTTTCAGGCTTATTTCCACGCTTACGCCAGGTAACAAAATCCAGTTGTGTTTTTAATCCTAATGCCTGCACATAAGCTTTTGCTTCCGCATAGCTTAACCACTTTCTTTTCTGTCTTCCGCTTTTATTACCGGTCCCGAGCCAGTCGCCCAGATCTATCCACCCGGTATGTTTATAAACCTTTTCCGGGCTGTAGGGAATATTTTTTGGCCGTTTGCCGCTGGCCAGCCATGTCCAGTATTCATCCCTGTTCTTTAATCTCAACTTTCGCATAAATGTCCTGGCCTTTTCAAAGGGCATGACATCAAAACCTATCCAGTCGTGCCAGTCGACCCAGCCTTCATTTTTATAAGTTCGTTCCGGGCTGGAGGGAATAAAAGCAGGACGGTTGCCCTTGCCTTTCCATTCATTCCATTCCTTCTTCCGTTCAAATCCTAACCTGCCTATATACAATCGGCCTTGGTCAAACGGCAAGAAACCAGGTAAAGCCTCCGGCTGAACGTTTTCCCAAATGCCTCTTTTTCTTCTTAAAAAGTCAAGGAATGAAATATTACGGTAACGACAGGTTTGCGCTACGGTCAGCATTTGCAGAAATTCATTGATCCCCTTGACGTGCATTTGCCCCTTTACGCCCCGCCGGTGTTGGGCGAATGCTTTTACTGCGGCTTCGGCGTTATTATTATTCCAGGGTACATTATCGTGATGCAGGAAAGTCCAGAGTTGATCCCAATGCTTTTTGAAGCGTTTGGTGTATTTTAGGGATAATTCACTTTTATAATCACGTTCTATAAATTCTTTAAAGAATAGCTCTGTATCCGTTATATGCTTTTCTAAGTGTGTTTTCTTTAAGCCATGTTTATCTATCGTTTCAATCATCTTGCGCAGTAACTTGCTGAAGGCGGCTACTATGGCTTTATATTCTGCATCAAATTGATTTTTAAACAGGTCATCATTCAGGTCACGGATAAGGTGGATAAGACATTTCTGGCTTTTGACATTGAGGGTGTCATAGCCGGGATAAAAATCGGAAATGATGATGCCCCTATATCCCTTTAATAATTCCTGTAAGAAACCTACCTCACGGGTAGGCGCATAATGGTAAAACACCGTATGGGTAGTTGCAAAAACCCATACGTACCCGGATTCACGTGCCAGCTTGATGGTGGTTTCATCAATATGAATGACCGGGCAGTTCAGCACAATAGTCCTGATATAATCTGCCACAGGTGTCCATGCCCGGTTCCACCAGCTGTTTTTATAGCTCACCAGGTAAAAAGGGCTGATCCAGATCCCGTAATGTTCTTGTATCAGATTGCTGATCATAGCATTGCTGATATGGTAGTTAACATAGTAATTGATGACCAACGCGAACAGGTTATCGCCATAATGCATCATTCTCAGATTTTTGTTGCCGGTTTTCATTCCGCATTTAGCACATTTGGCCGTGCCCGAACGGTATTCTGTCACATGCTGACGAATGCCCGAGGCGGTGAACTGTAGATCTGTTTGTTTTACCGAGGTTTTGGTAGTTCTGCTTTGATAGAGTTTATTATTCCCACAATGCGGGCATTTCTTTAGTGGCGGGACAATGATAACCTCGTTCGCTTTCTTTGGCTGCCAAGCAATGGTGCCTTTCCGGGTTTTGGGTTTATGATTGAGCGATGTTGCTGCCGGGGTTTGTCTCTTTAATTCATTGCGCCAATAGATTTTATTACGCTGGTAGTCAAAATAAGCCGCTTTACTGATCTTTTGAAAGTCCTCTCCGTAGTCCAGGTTATTTTGCAAATGGTACGGTGTATATTTTTTCATTTGTGCTACCTGCTGTACATGCTCCTGATCAGCGCCTGCGGCTAGTTGGCAGAACCACCGATGTACGTAATAGAGCGCGCTGCAATCATCCTGATTATACCGGATCAGCTTCTTTTTCAAGCTATCTGACTGTGTATCTTCCCATTGCCTGCGCCAAACTATACTTAAAAATCCATCCGCTTCCGGGTCGCTCCATTTAAAGCTCAAAAAAGCGCCTAATTCTTTTAATCCGTTACCATAGGTCGGCGGGTAAACATGGGTCCGCAAATAGCCTAACAGGTTGACCATTCTTTTTTCGATGGCAGGCCAGTGTTTCAGGGATTTGGCCCATTTCTTTACCGCCATTTTTAAAGCTTTGGTTTCGTAGCTGCCATAGTGATAAATAGCTGCATCAGGGTATTGATGGAGCAGACTAAACAGCATTTTAAAATTTTCTTCTTCCTGCCCTTTATGATCCGACCAGAGGGAGAAGCTTTTCTCCTGTTTTCCATCTTGAAAAATTAAGCCGCCTAATAAGTAAATATGGTTTTCATTGGAAGTGCCTTCAAAGTCGAGAAAGATAGCCGCCGAACCATGATCGAAAACCGGCGGTTGCAGGATAAAAGTCTTTTGCTCCCTTATAGCTAAAGCCTTCAGTTCCCATAAATAACTGCTTTGAGGGTTAGGTGCCCGCCTTCGTCTCGGTTTAAATAAATGGGAAAGTTGTGTAATGGTGGTAATTCCTTTGTTGTGATATTTCGCCATTGCTTTTGGTGTCATAGCGGCCAACAAGCTGATGCAGTCCCTTTCTTTGAGCTTTTGGTAACAGTCGTTTTTAAACTGGCATGCTGAACACTGGGGTATTTTGTAAAAAGATGGTGATTGGTCTTTGCTTAAAATGGTTGCTGTATCCGTTAATAACTGTTTGGCCCGATGATATTGTTTAGAAGATTTATTCACAACTATGTTTTGTACACCGTTGGCTGACTGCTGACTGATTTGCCAGGCCGAAACTGCAATGATATTTAATCCGTTTTTTAAATCTCCGGAGATTTCAGCTATTTCTTCTTTTGATAACCGCCATGCTTTATAGGGACAATAAAGCATCGCTTCCAGGGTGTTTATATCAGGTTGCATATTTTTGCCGTTGAAATAAAATAACGGCAAAAACTGTTTTCGCGATATGGAAGGTAAGAGGTCTATCCCTAAATGGGCGATACAGTCATTTTCCGGTTATCAAACCTGTTTAGGATCAGGCCTCGTTCTTTGGTGAATATCCCGAAATCGATCTGGTCGGGTATCCAGGTCAGGTCACTGTAAACGGGCCGGACAAAATAAAATACGCAAAAAAAAGAAGCCGAGCCACGCAAAAGAATCGGCTACAAATCATATGAGTTATAAAAGGGGAAGTTTCGCGCATATAACCCCGAAAACGCACTGAATCGGGTCTGCAAATTTGACCTTCGAAATATTAATTCGTTTCGGTTAAAAATAATTCATTTAGACACAATACGATAGCTGTCTGACCTTCGAAAATTACTGTAGCTTTTAGGCGAAAACTTAAATTTGCGGCTTTTTTTAATATTTAAAATGATAACAAATTATACCTAACTTTTCTATTTAAAAAAACCAAAAAAATATGAATCGGGCCCTGCGCCTATTAAACCCTTCGATCTTGAAGACTTATTGACCATCGTCCACCTTCATGTCGAGCCCGGTCTGGTTAAGCAATTTGGCTAGAGGCCGAATTTATTGCTTAATTATAATTTAGTTTAAGACCATTATGAAAATAGAAGAAAAACATATTCTCACGCTTTATATTGCAGGGAAAACCCAAAAGGCAATACGGGCCATTGAAAATATCAATAATTATTGTGAAGAACATCTGCAAAATAGCTATGTACTGGAGGTGGTTGATTTAAAGTAGCGGCGAGTGAGCAGATCATTGCTATACCTACACTGATAAAGAAACTGCCGGCCCCTATCAGAACCCTGGTAGGAGATCTTTCTGATAAGGAAAAAGTTTTGATCGGTTTGAATATTAAACCGGCTTAAAAAATACGGAGTACCTTCGATTAAACATGCTTATCTGATTGGAAGCGTAAACTTAAAGGTGCTGCCCTTGCCGACCTCACTTTCGACCCAAATCTTACCCTTGTGCCGCTGAATAATTTCGGCACATAAATAGAGCCCGATCCCAAACCCGTCATTTTTTCGGTTTCCTTGCTTTCAACGCGGTAATGCGGAAGGAAGAGTTTTTCGATATCCTGCGATGAAATGCCCAGACCGTGATCCCGGACGTTTACCGTTACTTTATCGTCCCGCAGTGCGCAGGTGATCTCTATTGGCTCCCCATTCCCGGAATATTTAGCAGCATTACTGAGCAGGTTGACCAGTACCTGCTCTACTTTGTCGCGGTCTGCGTTGATCCGGATGCTTTCACAGGGTAGCAGGACGATTCGGTGGGAAGACGTAATGAAAAGTGTTTCTTCAATAACTTCGCTGATCAATTCCTCCAACAAGAATTCTTGTTTGGTCAAATGGATCTTACCTGCTTCGGCACCGGATAGGTTGAGCAGGCTATTGATCATATTCAGCATTTTTTTGACTTGCTTTTCCACTTTGGATAGGGTGCCGATGGTAAAACTGTCTTTTTGTTTTTTAGCCCAGTTACTCAGCATTTGCACATAAGCCTTCAATGCCGTGAGCGGGGTTAGCGTAATGATCATGGGCTTTTTATATTTCAGTTGTTACTAATCATCTTTTATATAAATTTCTAACTTGTGGTAACAAAGCGACATATATCAGGCCGACCGCAAAAAGCATATAAAAAGTATGCAGCCAATGCACTGTCTGGAGAAATACCATTTGGAATTGAATCCAGATAATTAAAGCAAAGGCAACATAAACGCTATAGGTCCACGACCAGTGCATATCAGGGAAGCAATTCAACTTTTCCGCTAATTTACATGCCGGTTTTTTTAATAGTGCCGGTATTAACAGGCAGGGGGCAAGGCCAAGCATGGTAAACAAAATTATTCCCGGTATCAAAAAGCTATTAAAAGGCGATCTTTCTAACATCGACACAGGCATTCCTAATAGTGCGCCCATGGGTGAAATAATCAGCACCGCACCACCTCCAATTGCTCCTAATCCAAGAAATGCCAGCAAAAAGAGCAGTATATTTTGTGTTGTTTTTGTTTTCATCATTTATTACCCGGATGTCTTATTCTTTTCCTCCATTTTATGGCTTCAAACCATATGACTGATAAGAATCCTATACCAATACTAATCGTTAATTGCATCAGGTTCAAAGACTCAAATTCAAAGAATCTGGTCAGTGGTTGCACAAAAAGCAGTATGCTTAAAAGAGTGATCGTTAGGCAGATGATGAGCAAAACCAAATTATTCCTGTATTTCATCGTGCTGAAAACGGAATAATAAAAGGAGCGGTTAACTAAGGTTAAAAATATATTGGCAGCAATTAAAACAGTAAAAACCATTGTACGGGTAAGTGATTCATTAGCGTCCTGGTATACCGCATACTGATATACGGTTAAAGAACCGGCAGTAATCATTAACCCCTGGATAATGCTGGTGGTTAGCTCCTTCCCGTTGAAAAAAGTACTGGTGAACGGCCGTGGCTTCTGCAGCATGGTATTTTTTTCCATCGGCTCATTTTCATAAATAATGGAACAGGTGGGTCCCATGATCAGTTCTAAAAAAATGATGTGTACCGGTGAAAAAATGTTGGGATATACCCAACCCAACGCCAATGGAATAAATACAGTGAGGACAATGGGGATATGGATGGAAATAATGTATTGAATGGCTTTTTTCAGATTGGTATAAATTCTTCGGCCCATAGCCACGGCGTCCACCATTTTCGAAAGATCATCTTCCAATAAAATCAGGGAAGCCGCCTGTTTAGCTATCTCTGTTCCTTTTTTACCCATCGCAATCCCGATGTGCGCGGCTTTTAATGCGGGACCATCGTTTACGCCGTCCCCCGTCATGGCTACAATTTGTTTTTCAGCTTTTAACGCGTTGATTATTTTTAATTTAGCATCAGGGAACATCCGCGAAAACAAGTTGGTATTCGTTACTTTTTTCTGTAATTCTGTATTCTCCAATGTCATCAGTTCATCGCCGCTTATACTTTTTTCATAACCCTTAAAGCCAACCTCTTTAGCGATGGCCATGGTTGTTGCGGCATTATCGCCGGTAACGATCTTAACGGCTATTCCTGCTGCATAAAAATCTTCAAATACTTGTTGTATATTCTGCTTTGGCGGATCGTAAAAGGCGACTAGACCTTTAAATATGAAACCGAATTCCCGCTGCGTAACCGGATAATTATTACCGTCAAAATTTGCTTCGCCTACAGCTAATACCCGGTAGCCGTCGGCTGTTAATGTGCTAATAGCAGCTGTAATTTGTTCTTTTTCAACGGCGTTCAGCTTCGCGACACTAATCAACGCTTCGGGTGCGCCTTTAGCGGCGATGATACGATTACCCTTATTATTCTCAAATACATGGGTCATCATGGGTGGCTTACCCCCTAATGGATACTCATGTACCATACAATATTCAAGCCTTTCATCAACAATAGTAATTTTAGCATAGGCACTATGCAGTGCTACCTCCATCGGATCAAACGGGATCGGTTCACTTGCCCACATGGCCATCCGGATCAATTTTTTTTCATCAGCGCTTAATTCGTCTGTAGGATTAGCAATTTCTCCCGATGCCAATAAAAAAATCCGGGCCAGGCTCATTTTATTTTCCGTGATCGTCCCGGTTTTGTCGGTACATATTACCGTCGCACTTCCGAGTGTTTCAACGGTCTTCATTTGTTTAACGATGACCCCCATTTTCATGAGCCGCCAGGCACCAAGCGCCATAAACGTAGCGAAGGCAACGGGGATCTCTTCGGGCAGAATGCTCATGGCGAGCGTTAAGGCTTTTAATAAACTATCCAGTGCATTGTAGGTATGGAAATAATTGATAGCCCATACAATAAGGAAAACGATGGCTCCCGCGACAACCATTTTTTTTACAAAATTATTGATCTGTAATTCTAAGGGTGTTTTCTCTTCTTTAATCCCCTCCAGGCTTATACCAATTTTGCCCAGCCTGGTTTCCTTGCCGATAGCGGTGATCGTGGCAATGGCCAAACCGCTGGCTACGGTTGTGCCATGGAAAATCAGATTATCTGCGGTTGACGGGTCTTTAGATATGGCTAATGATTCGCCGGTAAGTATGGATTCATTAACAGAAAAGTCGTTGGAATGGATAATGATGCCGTCAGCAGTTATTGAAGTTCCCTCTTCAACCATCAGACTATCCCCGATAACCAGGTTTTCACTTTTTATTTCTTCCATATTGCCATTCCTGATCACCTTGCAGTTAGGTTGGCTAAAAACTTTTAGTTTTTCTAAAGCATTACGGCTTCTTGAATCCTGGTACAAGGAAATAACCGATACCAATATAATAGCCGAAGAGAGAAAAATGCCATCCCCAACAGCACCGCTTATAAAATAGATAATAGCTGCAACCAACAATAAAATAACCATGGGCTCTTTTGCCAGGCCTTTCAAGACATCAAAAAAACCACTTTCCTTTTTAAAGGCTACGCTGTTATACCCGTATTTCTTCCTTGCTTTAAGTACATCCGCAGCGGTTAAACCCTTTATATTGAAATTATTTGCAGGCATAGTTAAAGGCGATTGCATGGCGATAGGGTCGTATTCGTTCACTTGCTGTCACCATGAAAAACTAAAAAGGGAATAGCAATATGACTGGCCATTTTTTGGGTATGGCTGCCTCTTAAAAGGTTATCGAAAAAATTATGCGACCGGTGGAGCATAGCCAGCACATCTATTTGCCCATGTTCACATAACCACTCCAGACCCTTTTCCGCACTGGCGTTTTTCACGACTCTGTAATAGATATTCGGGTAGTCCGCCTTATCTGATAGTTCAATCATAAATTGTTCGGCTCGTTGCTTTAACTGATGTGAAAGGTCCTTTTCATCATCAATATGAGTAAGCAGAATTCCCGCATTAAGAGCCCTGGCCAGCGGTATCAAAGCATAAATAGCTTCCTGATCATGGTCCGGGCGTTTAAAGTCGGTCGCAAAAGCTATCTTTTTTATTGGTGCAATTACAGCTGCCGGAGGAACCAGCAATAAAGGTTTGGTCGTATCATTGATCATGTTTCGGCTGTGATTGCCCAATAAGAAGGTGCTCGGGCCGCTGTTGCCATGTGTTCCTATAATGACCAAGCCGATCTCGTGGCTGGCGATGATCTGATTGATCACATCGGTTAATATACCGGGCTCATTTATACAGCTAATAACGGGCTGAAAATCTGCTGTATGGTTGGCGTGCTCTAAATGCTCCTTCAAATGCGTTAATTCCCGGGCACTGTCATAAAGCAACTCGCCTGACTCTTCCATCGGCCAAACCACAAGCCCGGCCTGGGCCGCTTCAGCCGGGACAATTACAGCATTACATAGGACAATATTGGCTTTAATTTGCCTGGCCAGGTTATATCCATATTCAGCCGCATGTTTTGCGTGCTTCGAGAAATCTGTTGAAATAAGTAATGTTTTCATGGTTGTTGTGTAATAATTTATGGCCAAAAAACTGGCAAATCTGCCTGTTACAAAGAATGTCAGCAACCACATTTCTGCATGATTACCGGACAGGAATAACCAAACCCCATTTCCAGTTAAGGATCTCCGGCATCCAATGTTGTACTCATCTTTGTATTTTCAGAGCCGTTATTCTCAAGCGCTCCTGAAAATAATTTAACAAGTTGGTTCTCTACCCGGTATAAGGCGAATTTAATGCTGGATGAACCACTATTAACTGTCAATATATGAGCTTGATCTGAGTTCATGTGAATGATTAATGCTCTCTTTATAGCTTTAGCGTATTAAGCCTTAATAAGTGGATGTGGAAGTAGTATTGGGCAGAAGATTCAATAATTTAATGACCTGATTGTTTGTTGGCAATTGGTGGTCATTAAGAACTACTATTGGATAAGCGCGGGAAGTTAATAATGTTTCAATAAAAGTAACTTTTTGCCTAAACGACAGTCAAGTGAGGCTTAGCTATTTAAGCCAGCTGATCAGAAATTCTTTAGCCAGGGCTTCTGCTTCATCCGGTGTTACTTTCAGGAAATCAAGATAATTTCCCAGCGTAGTAAAGTTACCATAGAAGCCCTTCTTTTAGTTCTTCTTAAAAATCAGATGATAGATGCTGAATAATGATATAGGATACGCCATCTAATGGTGTATGGTCAAAAAAAGAATTTAGCTCTTCCATGCCGCCGGCAGATGCGCCAATGGCAATGATGTGGTGAGGATCGGCTTTTGACATAATTTTAAGAATGGTAGCAGAATTTTAAAAATTCTTATAAGGTGAGTAGCAATCAAACTTACAACTATTTTTGGAATATGAGGGATTCGAACTCTCGATCCTTTTTTAATAATTAATGCTATATTTAATAGTCAATAGGTTTGGTTACCTAAGTAATTACCGGAATATTGGCTTTATTGGTAATATATTAATTATCAGATATTTATAAAAGATGGTTCACGCCCAGGTGGGCACCAGACAGAATAGCCTTTTATCTTGTGGAAAAAGGCTATTTTTATATCAGAAAATTGAGCACTAACTCCTCAATCGTACTATAAACCTGCTATGAAAATTTATCTAATTAAATCTTTAATGGC